>QCFN01000003.1 GCA_003280245.1 Prochlorococcus sp. AG-363-J23 | reverse complement strand
AGAATTAACTTTCAGAACAAAACCTATAAGACATTTTCGAACACGATTAAAAATTGATGGATCAATTATCAATCTAGAAAATCTACGTGCTGAAATCATCCGTTCCAGCCTCACACCTGAATATATAGATTGGACAGGAAACAGCGATTCAAACTGGTCTTTAGAGCTTGGCCTAGCAAGTATTAGCAAATCAGCCATAGAGAATCAATTCTTGTTACTTGAAAAAGCTGCCAATTCTCATCATCTTCAAATAACAAGATTTAAATGGACAGGACCACTAATTCAAGCAGAAAATTCAAAGTCGACAAATTGGCTTATTCGAATTTCTTTACCACCAGCAAATTCTTCCCTTTTTCTAGAAAGTGAAGAAATTAAAGTCCTGAAGCATTGGCAGCTAAGGATTAGTGCTGGAGCTGGAATAGGTGATTTGTGGCAAGATGGTTCAATTGAAGAAAATGAGATTAACTCAGTTCATCAAGTTCAAAAATTAAGGGATAAAGTCCACGAGCTAAATGGTCAAGCAACACTATTAATTCAAAACAATACCCTGGCAGAAAGGCTGCCAGCATGGCTTGACTCAAGCTCAAAAAGAATTATTACCGCCATAAAATCACAGTTTGATCCCAAGAATCAATTATCAAAAGGAAGATTACCAGGAGTCTGCGAAAACTATCTACAGGAAAGATAAACTGGTAGTTATAAGAAAGACTATCTAAATATGATGATTTAATTACATCGAACTAACGAGAACTTAACCACTCCAATAAAGCAGCATTGACTTGATCTGGAACCTCATCATGAGGACAATGGCCAGCATCTAAAACGACCTCTGTAGTAGCTGAGGGAGCATGCTTTAAAAAGCTGGCACGTTTTCCCTCAGCATTCATCCAAGGATCACGTTTCCCCCACAGCAAAAGCAATGGTGAGCGCAACTGAGAAAATAATTTATCCAAAGGCTCTCCCTGTGGACCCCTTGTATCAAAAACACTTCGAAAAACCTTAAATGCACCCTCATCTAGTGAAGGCCTTCGAATTGCCTCAACAAGTTCATCGTCGACATTTGTCCGATCGATATATACCTGATTAAGTGTCCTCCTAATAGTTGATGGCTGTCGCAGATTCTCAAAGATCAATCTCTGAACCAAAGGATCCTTCAATAACCCTCCACCAACAGTTCTACGAAGCTTTGCCATGAAACCTTTAGCTGGTCGCCTTTCATCACTGAAATACCCTGCAGCATTAAGCAAAACAACACCTGCAGCGTCATCTCCAAGATTCGATCCTGCCGCCAATGCGGCATAACCCCCCAAAGAATTGCCAACAAGAACAGTCGGCCGACCAATCTTCTCCCTCACGTAAGCCACAACCTGATCGCGCCAAAGTGCACCTCCATAATTAAGGTCGGATGGCTTTGCACTTCGACCAAACCCCAAAAGGTCTAAAGCATGAACTTCATGAGTTTTTGAAAGTACAGGAATATTGTGCCTCCAATGATGAGTGGAGGCACCAAAGCCATGGACGAGAAGAATAGCTGGGGAATTTTCTATAGCCCCTTGATTGGCGAAGTCCTTACCTGGCTCACTACTCACATAATGAACAGAATGGCCTAAGTACTCCCATGGATTATTTTTGAAAATCTCTGGCGCAGACATCACTTCAGCTTAGACATGAATGTGATGCTAAACACTCGTATGAAAATATGCCTTATAAGAGTCAGCCCAAGTGACTTATCAAACGAAGGAATATATATAAACCTTTATAGAAGTCCTACTGGATTAGCGGCTACGTCATCAGAAATGGAATTTCCACCCCCAGGAGGTTTATCTTTCAAAACCAACCTCAAGAGAACTGGTGCAAGGAAAGTGGTTCCTATCACCATCAATAAAATTGCTGCCTCTAATGAAGGAGTAAGAAGCCCAGCACTAGTTCCTAGACCCAGGAAAATCAAGCCAACCTCTCCTCGCGGCATCATGCCTAAGCCAACTACCAAACGATTTGTGGGTTTATCAATTAAGAAAGACCAACCAGCGGCAATTTTTCCCACAATCGCCACAACCACAAGAAATCCAGCAACTACAAGTGCAGAACGACTTCCAGGATCTAAAGGATTAATGACTGACAAATCCATACCAGCACCAACCAAAACAAAGAAAATAGTTGCAAACAAAGATACAAGTGGCAAAACGGACTGCTGAATTGCATGATTATTTTTAGAACCACTAAGTATCAAACCTGCCGCAAAAGCTCCTAAAGCAGCTTCCAAACCAATTGCAGTCGCAACAAAGCAGCTGAATACTAATATCACAAACGAAGCTACAACTACGGCCCCGGGAGCTTTAAGTCGATCTAATAACCAATCAAAAGCTGGAGCCGCCGTTCGACTAAGCGCAATTGCACCAATCACAAAAACTGTCGCAGCTAAAACAAGCTTGACTATTGGTGCAATTTCAAGTGATCCTCCTGTAGCTAGAGCAACAACTACTGCTAAAATAACAATTCCTAATATGTCATCTAAAACGGCAGCTCCGATAACAATCTGACCTTCCCTAGTTTTTAAATAACCAAGCTCTCCAAACACACTAGCTGTTATACCAATACTTGTTGCTGTCATAGACGCTCCAGCAAAAATTGCAGGTATCAAATCAACATTAAAAATAAACATCAAACCTAGAGTTCCAAACGCAAAAGGCAAAATCACACCTGCCATTGCGACAGTAAATGCCTGAACTCCAACTGCTACAAGTTCTTCCAGTTCACTTTCTAAACCAGTCAGAAATAACAGTGCATATAAGCCAAGAGTTGCTACTGCCTGTAATGATGGGAAAGTCTCAAAATATAAATCTGGCACAGCCTCAGGTGGAACCGAAGCCAAAGAACTAATTAGATTCACGAACCCTTCATTTAAATGTGCACTCGTCGCGGGAGGCAGCAAGAGATGAAAGCCAGATGCGCCAATTAATACACCAGCAAGTAGCTCTCCAACAATTGTTGGAAGGTGCAAACGAACTAAAATCTCAGCCAAGGTTCTTGCTGCAACAAAAATCAGCAAGAAATTAATAACGCCTATAAGAGTTTCAGCAACTTCAACGTCATGAGTGCTGAGCACGGACAACATTGTATTCAGAAGCATAGAGAGTAAATATTTAAATCCTCTTTTGAAACATAGATGACCATGGTCTCTACCTACAGATCAATAAAACCTAGTTTTAGAGCAATCATGGTGTTGATCTGAAGTCACTAAGCAACTCAGACCAAAACCAACGCTACTGTCCAGCGGTAGCTCAATACTTGTTTTTGCAGGAATGCATCCACCACATAACG
The DNA here is from genome assembly GCA_003280245.1 of Prochlorococcus sp. AG-363-J23. Classification (GTDB taxonomy): domain Bacteria; phylum Cyanobacteriota; class Cyanobacteriia; order PCC-6307; family Cyanobiaceae; genus AG-363-J23. The sequence continues at coordinate 89,817 of QCFN01000003.1, read as the reverse complement.
CTTAAAAAGCCTCAAAACATCGGTCAAACCCAACTCAATTTTTCTTAATTGATCTTGGGAACAAAGATTTTCAAGGACTGCAAAATCGCAGGATCTGAAACAACTCTCAAATATCACCTTCACCTAGCAAGGTCAATTCTCGTCAAAACATTCTCTGAGCCTTCATGAGTAGCACCCAGCCTCTAGATCTGCGATTGCCAACACCTGGCTGCTACGCCGACCCAGAACGTTCAGGAAATGACGCCAAGGCGGTATTCGATGGCATGACTGAGCACCTTTTCTTCACATTGGGAAAACTCGCCCCAACGGCGAGTCTCCATGATCTCTACATGGCTCTGAGTTATGCAGTAAGGGATCGATTAATGACTAGGTATCTAGCCAGTCAAGAAGCCATAAGAGCCAAACCTCATAAGACAGTTGCTTATCTTTCCGCTGAATTTCTAATTGGACCTCAGTTAAACAATAATCTTCTAAATCTTGGGATTCAAAAAGAAGCTGAGCAAGCATTGCGCAGCTTTGGAATCGAATCTCTCAGTCATATTTTAGAAGTCGAAGAAGAACCTGGCCTAGGGAATGGAGGACTCGGAAGACTGGCAGCTTGTTACATGGAGTCTTTGGCAAGTTTGCAAGTCCCAGCTGCAGGTTATGGAATTCGATACGAATTTGGCATCTTTAATCAAATTATTCGTGATGGGTGGCAAGTCGAAGTTACTGACAAGTGGCTAAAAGGTGGGTGGCCATGGGAGCTACCTCAACCCGATGAAGCATGTTTTGTTGGATTTGGTGGACATACAGAAAGTTACATCGATGATCAAGGTAACTACCGTTCTCGATGGATCCCAAGCGAGCATGCAATTGGGATTCCACACGACGTACCTGTACTTGGCTATCAAGTAAATACCTGCAACCGATTGAGACTCTGGCGAGCAGATGCAACAGAAAGCTTTGATTTCTATGCATTCAATATTGGTGACTATTATGGAGCTGTCGAAGAAAAAGTTGGATCAGAAACTCTCTCTAAAGTTCTGTATCCCAATGACGGAACAGATGAAGGCCGAAGGCTACGCCTAAAACAACAACACTTTTTTGTAAGTTGCTCACTTCAAGACATGCTTAGAAGTCTTGAAAAACAAAACATTCCTATAACTAACTTTCCTCAACATTGGTCTGTTCAACTTAATGATACTCATCCAGCAATTGCAGTTGCTGAGCTAATGAGACTGCTAGTAGATGATCGTAGACTTGATTGGGAAAAAGCCTGGGAAATAACAACTAACTCACTAGCTTATACAAACCACACTTTACTTCCGGAAGCCCTCGAAAAATGGGATCTCTCTCTCTTTGAGAGTCTACTTCCCAGACATTTAGAAATTATTTATGAAATTAATCGACGTTTTTTACAGCAAATACGCTTGAGATACCCAGGTAATGATCAAATTCAAAGAAAGCTCTCAATCATTGATGAGGAGGGTGGGAAAGCCATTCGAATGGCTCACTTAGCAACAATCGGATCACACCATATAAATGGAGTTGCAGCCCTCCATTCGGATTTACTAAAAAGAGAACTATTACCCGAATTTGCCAAGCTTTGGCCCGAGAAATTCACCAATGTTACTAATGGAGTAAACCCAAGAAGATGGGTAGCACTAGCAAATCCAGAAATGTCAGCCCTGCTCGAAAATCACCTTGGGCCTAATTGGTTAACAGATATGAAATTACTAAATAACCTAGAAAAATTAGAAGATGACTCTTCTTTCCTTGAAGAATTTGGGGCCAGAAAACTCTCGGTCAAAAGAAAATTATCAGGTTTTATTCATCGTCAGACAGGCGTTTTAGTGGATCCCTGCAGTCTATTTGACGTTCAAGTAAAGAGAATCCATGAATACAAGCGTCAACATTTGAATGTTATACAGATAATTGCTCAATATTTAAGAATTAAAAATGGACAAGCACAAGGTATGGCTCCTAGAACAGTGATCTTTGGCGGCAAAGCAGCTCCTGGATACTTCATGGCTAAATTAATCATTCGTTTTATTAATGGGGTAGCAGAAACCATCAATTCAGATCCTGATATGGAAGGAAAGTTAAGAGTTATTTTCCTTCCAGACTACAGCGTAAAACTAGGAGAACAAGTTTATCCCGCAACTGATTTATCCGAACAAATATCTACTGCGGGGAAGGAAGCTTCTGGTACTGGAAATATGAAATTTGCAATGAATGGTGCACTCACTATAGGTACTCTTGACGGAGCAAATATTGAAATTAGGGAGCAGGTTGGAGCAGATAATTTCTTCCTCTTTGGTAAAACTGAATCTGAAATAATGAATTTACGCCAGAATAATTATCAACCTAAAAAAGTAATTCAAAATCTTCCCGAACTTTCGGAAGCACTTCGTTTAATACAAGTCGGTCATTTCAGCAATGGAGATAGCGACCTCTTTAAGCCACTTCTCCAAAATCTTGTAGAGCATGATCCATTCTTTGTAATGGCAGACTTTGCAGATTACTTAAGGGCTCAAGACAATGTCAGTAGGGCATGGACAGATCGTAAACATTGGAATCGAATGTCTCTTCTTAATACAGCTCGATCAGGATTTTTCTCTTCAGATCGTTCAATTCAAGAATATTGCAAATCAATCTGGAAAACTAATCCAAGGCCAGTAGAAATAACTTGTGACGTTCGTTAATTTGTAATGAAATATCTAGTTTCGATCTGGCAAGTCGGGCGTCTGATGAAGAAGTCTGTTTAAACGTAAACGGTCAACATTTAAAGGATCAGGTGCTAATTCCCCTGCTAACTCACGAAATTTCTTTTCTATCGAATCTGGAACCTTTACATCAAAGATTCTCTCCATCAATGCTTCGATAGAGAACAAATGAGCATTGATGTTCTCTAAATCAGCAATTGCTTGCTGCAACGAATCACTGTGATAATCCAAATCAACACCTGAAAGGACTTTATCTTTGGATTCTGATATTTCGTCCAGGGTGGATGAACTCGATTGTTTCTGAAGCTCTTCAAGAACCTTCCCTGCGAGAGTTCTAAAGGACTGCAATGCAGCCCAGTTCAGTTCTTGTTGCTGACGCAAGGTAGGAGCTTCGCGTATCAATCGATCATGTTCCCTGTAAAACCGTTGGCAATCAGGGCATTGGCAAGGCTCTTCAGGCACGAGAGTCCCTCAAAGTCAACACCCATCATGGCATCCTCTATGCCTCCATCGACGTATCTCCCGAAGAAAGATCTTCTTCTTCTCCAGTCTCAGAGCTTCCTGGTAAAGGAATCTCAATAGTTGTTACGACCTGAATAACATCCCTCAACCTCATCGAATCTGCAAACCATCCCATTGCTTGCTCAGTATCACCTCGTCTTTCAGCATCACTCGCCTGATCTTCATGCGCCTCAGCTAATAAAGCCAACCAGCAAAGACATCTTGCTTGGACAATTGAAAGATCCAACTCAGTGGGCTGAGTTTTGGCAATGTTTTCACTTTCTTGCTGAACAAGAAGGCGAAGCCGTAAATCATGAAGCTGGGTCATGGCACCTGATTCACTAAGGTTACGCTAGAGACAGCGTGACGTTTCACCAGTCCACCATATGTAGTAGCCAATAGATATACACCAGGTCTTAAGTTTTTCTGAAAAACGGGGCTGGCGGGACTCGAACCCACGACCTACGGTTTAGGAAACCGTCGCTCTATCCAGCTGAGCTACAGCCCCCATGGAAAGAATTATGCCCACAAGGCATCATGAATGTAGAAAGCAGGAGAGGTAATCGCAAATGTGACCCTACTAACCACTGGTTAAGCAAGTCTCATTTGAGGAAAGTCCGGGCTCCCTGATGGCCAAGCTTGCTGGGTAATGCCCAGTGCGGGTGACCGTGAGGATAGTGCCACAGAAACACACCGCCGATGGCCATATAGGGCTTCCTATAGGCACAGGCAAGGGTGCAAAGGTGCGGTAAAAGCGCACCAGCAGCATCGAGAGGTGCTGGCTAGGTAAACCCCGGCCGGGAGCAAGGCCAAGGAACAAAAGCTGGCCATCCGCTCAGTTCCATTGAAAGAGCCGCTTGAGGCTGTTGGTAACAACAGTCCCAGATAGATGATTACCCGTCAATCGAAATGAATGATGAACAGAACCCGGCTTACGACCTGCTTTCTACCACAATTGAAGCCCAGACAAACTGCAGGTGTCACCACACATTATTCTATTTATAAACGCTAAATGCAAACTATTTCTAGTCGAAAAATCTCAAATAATAGAGTCAGTCAATTAAGAGATTTCTTAACACATTTAGGTTTTGATGATTCCAAGTACCCAGCTAAGAATGATCATTTAACAAGAAATATTGAATTTATAGATGAAGCATTAACACACACTTCAGCCAGATTGACAATTAATCATGAACGCCTTGAATTTCTAGGAGATGCCGTTCTAAGGCTAGTTGCATCAGAATATATTGATAGACAATTTCCTTCTCTAAGTGTTGGACGAAGGTCTGCATTAAGATCTCAACTTGTAAGTGATCGTTGGCTTGCAGAGCTTGGAAAAAAGCTAGGCATAAGAGACATTCTGATCGTAGGTAAACATGCCGCAAGTGACGATTTTGCACAATCAACTCTTGAGACCGAAGCAACTGAAGCACTAATTGGGGGAATCTATAAATACTTCGACAATCTCGAACCAATTCATGACTGGCTATCACCTTATTGGGAAGAAACCAGTAAATTTGTGCTTGCTGACCCTCATTTAAGAAACTTCAAATCTGCTCTTCAAGAATGGAGTCAAGCCAAAAAACTTAACATACCTCTTTATGAAAATAAGGAGCGAACAAAACATCACGGAGACACGAAACGTTTTTTCTCTAAAGTTCGAATAGATGGAAAAAAATGCGGTGAAGGTTGGGGAAGATCAATCAAAGATGCTGAACAAAATGCCGCCCAAAATGCTCTTAAAAAAATAAGTCAAAATCATGCTTCCTTAGGATGAGTAAACTTCCCTAAGCCAATTCAAGATCTTTAAGAGGCAAAGTAATCAACTTATCCCAATTGCCACCTTCAAACAAAACAGCAGCCTTATCACCACTAATCCTTTGAACAAAACCCCTGTAACCATTGTAGATAGATGAGGGATCATTCACTATCACTGTCGAACCAGGCAAAATTGGAACTGGGGAAGAAGTCATTGAAACCATCTCACTTCCATATCAAAACTCATTATCGCTAACTATGAAACTATCGAATGAAAACAACTCTGAAAGATGGTTGGATGTAGGCAAAATCGTTGGAATGCAGGGCCTAAATGGGGATATACGAATTAATCCATTAAGTGAATTTCCTCAACGCTTTACTCAGCCAGGAGAACGGTGGATACAAGAAGGTCAAGAAATCCCAAAAGCTGTTGAACTGATTCATGGAAGACAACTTCCAGGAAAAAATCTTTTTGTGGCTCGTTTCAAAGGCATAGCAAACCGAAGCCAAGCAGAAGAGCTAGTCGGTAAAAAGCTCTTGGTCCGTGCATCTGATCGTCCCCAACTTGCTAAAAATGAATTTCATCTTCTAGACCTAGTAAATCTTGAAGCGAGACTCGATCCAAAGGGGGCTCCCATAGGACATGTCAAAAACCTCCAGAAAGCAGGCAATGATCTTTTAGAAATTAAACTTATTAATGGGAAAAAAGTTCTTATTCCATTTGTGTCAGAAATCGTTCCAGAAGTAAAACTAGAAGAAGGTTGGTTATTGCTCACTCCACCACCAGGGCTTTTGGAACTGTAAGTAATTTAGCCAGGAGTCCTTAAACGATTTTCTCAAACGCATGAATCACCTGTGAAACCTAAACCTCTACTACCAGTGATCTTATGCGGGGGAACAGGCACTCGCCTATGGCCACTATCTCGGGCAAGTTATCCAAAACAATATTGGGCGCTAGAAGGAACAGATAAAAATACGCTGCTTCAAAAAACCCAAAAACGTCTTAAAGGTATTAATAATCTTATTCCACCTTTATTAGTTTGCCATGAAGATCATAGATTTATTGTCGCAGAGCAAATGCGACAAATCAATATCCAGCCCCACTCAATTCTTCTTGAGCCAATCGGAAGAAATACAGCACCAGCTATTACTTTGGCAGCTCTAAAGGCAACTGAAAATGGTCAAGATCCTCTACTTCTAATACTTTCAGCAGACCATATAATTAAAGATGAGGTTAATTTTCGATCAGCTGTCGAAGCCGGTCGTCTCGAAGCTGAAAAAGGGAAATTAGTCACTTTTGGAATAATCCCAACTGCTCCCGAAACAGGCTATGGATATATCGAAGCCAAAGGAAAACTTGAAAGGACTAAACTCACAGCTGTTACAATTGATAGATTTATTGAAAAGCCAAATAAATCAAATGCTCTAAAGTTTATAGCTGATGATCGCTATAGCTGGAATAGTGGAATATTCCTTTTTAAAGCAAGTACGATCCTTAATGAGATAGAAAGATTTGAACCTGAAATTATAAATTACTGCCGAAGATCTCTAGAAAAAGATTGTCAAGATCTTGATTTCTTACGCGTAGAAAAAGAATCCTTTTCCAAGTGCCCTAATATTGCAATTGACGTAGCAGTAATGGAAAAGACATCACTAGGAACAGTATTGCCACTGAATGCAGGCTGGAGTGACATAGGTAGCTGGAATGCACTCTGGGAAAACACACCTCAAGACATAAATGGCAATGTTTTGCTTGGGAAAACCATTGCCGAAGAAACTCAAAACTGCTATTTAAGAAGCGAGCATCGTATAGTAGTTGGACTTGGAATTAAAGATCTAATTGTAGTTGAAACAGATGATGCAGTTCTAATTGCTGAGCGCAATCATGCTCAAAAAGTTAAAAATATAGTGGGAAAACTTGAATCTTTCGGTCATCCTGAAGGCAAAGCACATCGCAAAATTTATAGGCCTTGGGGTCATTACACAGGTATTGTAGAAGGAAGCCGATGGCAAGTAAAAAGAATTGAAGTTAAGCCTGGAGAAAGTCTTTCATTACAGCTTCATCACCACCGAGCTGAGCATTGGATAGTTGTCAAAGGCACAGCATTAGTAGAGAAAAACGGAGAAAAAATCTTGTTAGGAGAAAATCAAAGTACTTACATCCCTCTTGGATGTAAACATAGACTAAGTAACCCTGGGAAAATGCCAATGGAGTTAATCGAAGTTCAAAGTGGTGGGTATCTTGGAGAAGACGATATAATACGTTTTGAAGATAATTATTTTAGAAACAAAATTATCAATAAAGGTCAAGAATGAAGCTACTCGACTGTAACACTTTTAGCCAAGTTTCTAGGTTGATCTACATCAAGCCCACGATGTGCAGCTATATGATAGCTAAGCAATTGCATGGGAACGATTGAAAGCAATGGACTCACTAATTCACTAACATTAGGTATAGGAAGCAAAGCATCAAACATATCCGTATCTGGGCCTTCCGGTGCTACTCCAATTAATTGAGCATCTCGTGCCTTTGCTTCTTGAGCATTACTTAAAACTTTCTCAAATACAATCCCAGGAGTTGCAATTGAAATCACAGGAACGCGTGTATCTAAAAGTGCAATAGGTCCATGCTTCATTTCACCAGCAGGATAGCCCTCGGCATGTATATAACTGATTTCCTTTAACTTCAATGCACCCTCCAAAGCAATTGGATAATTAATGCCCCTTCCTAAAAAAATTACATCCTGAGTATCAGCGAAACGATGGGCCAGAGCTTCAGCAAGTTGATCATGGTGATTGATAAGTTCCCTCAATTGATTTGGCACCATCCTTAACTGATTAATAAGGTGTTCAATCTCATCTGAAGATCGACTTTTTCTTCGCGTAGAAAAAGCAATAGCCAACCCATAAAAGGACATTAATTGACCCAAGAATGTCTTTGTAGCCGCAACACCTATTTCAATTCCTGCTCCAATATCAAGAATATTTTCTACCTGCCGTGCTAGTGAACTTTCAGACCTATTAGTTAAACCCAACAATCGTGGAGCAAAAGATTGATCGTCAACCGCTTCCCTTCTTTTTACCTCCATTGAAATAGCTGCAAGGGTATCTGCTGTTTCCCCCGACTGAGTGACACCAATCGTTAGGGTGTTGGGCTCTAAAGGAGGCGCCGCATAACGAAACTCACTGGCATAAAAAACTGATGTTGGAATCCCTGCAAATTGCTCTAACAAATAGGCTCCAACCATGGCTGAATGTCGACTAGTCCCACAAGCAAGAATCTGTATTCGCTCAATACCCTCATAAAAAGAATCATCAAAAGGCAAAGCAACTGGCGCTTCAATAGGTAAACCATGTGGCAAATATCTTCTCAACCATAGATCTACTGTTTCGGGCTGCTCATGAATTTCTTTCAACATAAAGTGACGGAAATTTCTTTTATCAGCGACATGATCAACACCATTTAAAAGAAGAGGATTCCGATGCAATCTCTCACCGTAGTTATTATAAATTTCGATTCCTAGGGGAGTTAATAAAGCAACTTCACCATCCTCCATAGGAAGAATGGTCCTAGTAATACCTGCAAGTGCAGGAGTATCGCTAGCACAAAAAAACTCACCTTCTCCGAACCCGATAATTAATGGGGCTTGCCATCGAGCAACAACCAAAGCCCCAGGGGTCTCAGCCCACACAACTGCTATCGCAAAAGTACCACGTAACAAACCTGAAACCTTTTGAACAGCTTCTAAAAGAAGAGAATCATCAGGTACTCTTCCTTTTGCTTTTAAATCATCTAATTCACGAGCAATTAAATGGGGAATAACTTCAGTATCAGTATCAGAAGAAAAAACGACTCCATCTGCTTCCAAGCTTTCTCTCAAAGAGCGATGGTTCTCAATAATTCCATTCTGAACTACCGCTAATTTGCCAGTTGAATCTCTATGAGGATGAGCATTTTGCTCGTCTGGTTTTCCATGAGTAGCCCATCTGGTATGACCAATCCCTAAATGGCCAGGAGCACTTTCTTGGGCAACTTTCAATGCAAGATTTTTAAGCTTTCCCTTAGCTTTTTTGCAAATAATTAATGAATCACCCTGCTTGGAAGCACATGAAACTGTTGCAAGGCCAGCAGAGTCATAGCCGCGATACTCTAATTGCCTAAGACCTTCAAGCAAAAGAGGGGCTGCTTCCCTAGAGCCAATGACTGCAACAATTCCGCACATAAGAAAGGCTCGGCACTTGCCGTGCCGAGCTTATGTGGTTCAGTCCACGAATGTGAACCTCAACACAAAATCAGTATGCGAGTCCCATACTTCGTGTGGTTTCATCGCCTAGATAAACCCTAATACTGAGAAAATCAGTAGGGCAAGCGGTCTCGCATCGTTTACACCCTACGCAATCTTCTGTGCGAGGCGAAGACGCGATCTGAGCGGCTTTACAGCCATCCCAGGGGACCATCTCGAGAACATCGAGTGGGCAAGCACGCACACACTGTGTGCATCCGATGCAGGTGTCGTAGATCTTGACAGCGTGGGACATGAGGCCCGTTCCGGAACAAAACTCCTGTACATAAGGTAATCGGCATTGCCACATCTGAAACATATTCGGCACATACCCGTCACTGTTGTTAACTCCAGACCCCTAACTCGTAGGATGCGGTTCCCTGAACTTTCATCGATATGTCACAGGAAGCAACTTTAGAAAAAGTTCGTTCGATCGTTGCAGAACAACTCAGTGTTTCTGCAGAAGAAGTCAAGCCTGAATCAAACTTCCAAAATGACCTTGGGGCTGATTCACTTGACACAGTCGAATTGGTGATGGCTCTTGAAGAAGCCTTTGACATAGAAATTCCTGACGAGGCTGCTGAAGGCATTGCCACTGTCGGGGATGCCGTCAAGTACATCGAAGACAAACAGTCCTGAGGATCGCAATGATGGAGGGTCTCCATCGCGTTGTGGTTACAGGCCTTGGCGCGATTACTCCTATTGGCAACAACGTCCAGGATTACTGGGATGGATTGAAAAGGGGTTGCAACGGCGTTGCAGAAATTACTCTCTTCGATGCTTCATCCCATGCCTGTAGATTTGCTGCTGAGGTCAAGAACTTTGACCCAACTGACTTCCTCGAACCTAAAGAATCGAAAAGATGGGATCGATTTTCAAAGTTTGGAGTTGTTGCAGCAAAACAAGCAATTACTAATGCAGGTCTAACCATTGATGAAGTCAATGCTCATCGCATCGGAGTAATCATCGGCTCAGGTGTAGGAGGATTGTTAACAATGGAAAGCCAGTCACATGTATTAGCGAACAAAGGTCCTGGCCGTGTAAGCCCTTTTACTGTGCCGATGATGATTCCAAATATGGCAACTGGCCTCGCGGCTATTGCCTTAGGGGCTAAAGGGCCAAGCTCAGCAGTCTCAACAGCCTGTGCAGCGGGATCTAACGCAATTGGCGATGCATTCCGAATTCTTCAACTTGGGAAGGCGGATGCAATGGTTTGTGGAGGAGCCGAAGCAAGCATTACACCTTTAGGTGTAGCTGGTTTCGCCAGTGCGAAAGCTCTTTCATTTCGTAACGATGATCCCACTAGTGCTAGTAGACCATTTGACGCTGAGCGTGATGGCTTTGTTATTGGTGAAGGATCAGGTGTGCTTGTTCTAGAAACTCTGGAGCATGCAACAGCACGTAACGCAACTATCCATGCTGAAATAGTTGGTTATGGAACTACTTGTGATGCCCATCACATAACTTCCCCAACACCAGGCGGTGTAGGCGGAGCACAAGCTATCCGCCTTGCATTGGATGATGCCCATCTAGATGTCTCTAGCGTGGATTACATCAACGCTCATGGGACCAGCACCCCAGCAAACGACAGCAATGAAACTGCTGCTATCAAAACTGTCTTTGGAGAAAGAGCCCATCAAATACATGTGAGCTCAACAAAATCAATGACCGGCCATCTCCTAGGAGGGTCTGGCGGCATTGAAGCAGTAGCCAGTGTTCTTGCCCTAAAACATGGCGTCATCCCTCCCACAATCAACTACGCAAATCCTGATCCAGCATGTGACTTGGACTATGTACCAAACACAGCAAGAGAAAAAGACTTAGGAGCTGTACTTTCCAACTCCTTCGGTTTCGGCGGTCACAATGTCTGCCTTGCCTTTAAAAAGATGGCCTAAAGGCCTCTTCTTAGATCAACTAATCCTTACGAATTCCTCATTCCCTTTTAAGAACATGGTCGCTGCGACTGCCTCCCTCGACACGCTTTGCATCAACAGCATTCGAATGCTGGCCGTCGATGCGATCAATAAATCCAATAGTGGGCATCCAGGCCTTCCAATGGGCTGTGCTCCCATGGGATATACCCTTTGGGATAAATTTCTTAGACATAACCCCAAAAATCCACAATGGTTTAACCGTGACCGATTTGTACTTTCAGCAGGCCATGGATGCATGCTTTTATATGCCTTGCTTCATTTAAGTGGGTATGACTCAGTAACGATAGAAGATATAAAGCAATTCCGACAATGGGGATCCAGAGCTCCTGGTCATCCTGAAACATTTGAAACCCCTGGAGTTGAAGTGACAACTGGACCTCTTGGTGCTGGCATCTCAAATGCAGTAGGCCTGGCAATTGCAGAAGCACATTTGGCGGCCAAATTCAACAAAAGTGATACCAAATTAGTTGACCACTACACATATGTAGTAATGGGTGATGGCTGCAATCAGGAAGGCATTTCTTCTGAAGCATGCTCTCTTGCAGGACATCTGAAACTTGGCAAATTAATTGCACTTTATGATGACAACAGAATCACTATTGATGGAAGCACAGATGTTTCTTTTACAGAAGATGTTCTAAAACGCTATGAAGCTTATGGGTGGCATGTTCAACATGTTCCTAATGGAGATACAGATATAAATGCAATTGAAGAAGCAATTGAAAAAGCCAAAGCTGTAACAGATAAACCATCCATAATCAAAGTAACCACTACAATTGGTTTTGGATCACCCAATAAAAGTGATACAGCAGGTGTGCATGGTGCTCCACTTGGAGAAGAAGAAACTGAGCTCACCCGTAAAGAACTAAATTGGAATTACGGCGCCTTTGAAATACCCAAAGAGGCTTACGATCAATACAGAAAAGCTATACATCGTGGAGAAGAACTTGAAAAAGACTGGAACCAAAAACTAAGCAGCTACAAAAGCAAATACCCCAACGAAGCCAAAGAATTTGAAAGAATGCTTCGTGGGGAACTTCCTCAAGGATGGGACAAAGACTTGCCCACTTATTCCCCAGAAGACAAGGGACTGGCAACAAGAAAGCATTCCCAAATATGTTTAGGTTCTTTAGGTCCTAACCTACCCGAGCTCATTGGTGGCTCAGCTGACTTAACACACTCAAATTACACAGACATTAAAGGGGAAACTGGTTCTTTCCAGGCAAATACTCCTGAAAAACGCTACTTGCATTTTGGAGTAAGAGAACATGCCATGGCTGCCATTCTAAATGGAATTGCTTACCACAACAGTGGTCTTATTCCATATGGAGGAACCTTCCTTGTATTTGCAGATTATATGCGTGGCTCGATGAGACTTTCCGCAGTTAGCGAATTAGGAGTTATTTACGTTCTTACCCATGACTCAATCGGAGTTGGAGAAGATGGACCAACACACCAACCTATTGAGACGATCCCATCTCTCCGCGCAATGCCAAACATGCTTGTATTCCGGCCTGGAGATGGTAACGAAACAAGTGGTGCATATAAAGTCGCGATCCAAAATCGAAAACGACCAAGCTCACTTTGCTTAAGCCGTCAAGGGATGGCAAACCAAGCCAACTCATCAATTGAAAAAGTGGCCCTTGGTGGATACATTCTTGAAGACTGTGATACGACTCCTGATCTCATCTTGATTGGCACAGGAAGTGAGCTTGATTTATGTGTTCAAGCGGCCAAATCGCTCACCACAGATGGTCATAAAATCAGAGTTGTTTCAATGCCTTGCGTTGAACTATTTGAAGAGCAAAGTGATTCTTACAAAGAATCCGTACTTCCCTCAGAAGTTCGAAAAAGATTGGTAGTTGAAGCAGCTGAGTCTTTCGGCTGGCACAAATACATTGGCCTAGATGGTGACAGTGTCACAATGAATCGTTTTGGCGCTTCAGCTCCAGGAGGAACTTGCTTAAACAAATTTGGGTTTACAGTCGAAAATGTTTTAGCGAAATCAAAGGCACTCTTAAACTGAGCGTTTAATGAAGTTAATTGCCTTCTCAGTTTATTTTAGAGAAAGCAATTAACTTCTTTGTATTATTTATGGATTTAAGAGCCTAAGCAAAAATAGATTTAGTGATCAAGTTTATCCATCTTCAAGGAAGAGAGATTTTCTGAGCTTTTTGCTCAAGCGTTTTTTCAAGTATTTCTATATCTTCGTCAGTAATCTTCGTTTGCATAGGACAATGCTTAGGACCACACATTGAACAAAACTCTGCCTGCTTATATATATCTGCAGGCAATGTCTCGTCATGATATTCACGCGCTCGATCAGGATCCAATGAAAGAGCAAATTGCTTATTCCAATCAAAAGCATATCTAGCTTTACTTAATTCATCATCACGATCTCGTGCTCCATTTCTATGCCTAGCCACATCAGCAGCATGAGCAGCAATTTTATAAGCAATTAAGCCTTCTCTGACATCTTCAGGATTAGGCAATCCAAGATGTTCTTTAGGTGTTACGTAGCAAAGCATTGCAGTTCCATACCAACCAGCCATAGCAGCACCAATAGCACTCGTTATGTGGTCATAACCAGGTGCAATATCTGTAACCAAAGGACCAAGAACATAAAAAGGTGCTTCCGAACAATCTTCCATCTGTTTTCGAACATTAAACTCAATTTGATCCATAGGTACGTGACCGGGACCTTCAACCATTACTTGCACATCATGCTCCCATGCTCGTTTTGTTAATTCACCAAGAGTTTTAAGCTCAGCCAGTTGTGCTTCGTCAGAAGCATCATGCAAACAACCTGGCCGCAAGGAATCACCTAAAGAAAAGCTGCAATCGTAGCGCTTAAATATTTCACAAATATCATCAAAACGTGAAAACAAAGGATTTTGCTTATGGTGATAAAGCATCCATTGAGCAAGGATTCCTCCACCTCTACTAACAATACCTGTGATACGACCCTTAACTTTAGGCAAATGCTCTATTAATAGACCAGCATGAATGGTTTGATAATCAACTCCCTGTTGACAATGCTTTTCAATAATATGAAGGAAATCATCTTCAGATAACTTCTCTATAGAACCATGAACACTCTCTAAAGCTTGATAAACAGGAACAGTGCCAATTGGGACGGTAGAGGCATTAATAATTGCTGTGCGAACTTCATCTAAATTAACTCCACCCGTTGAAAGATCCATAACAGTATCAGCGCCATATTTAATAGCTAAATCGAGTTTTTTCAACTCTTCACTAACATCACTAGCATTAGGAGAAGCGCCAATATTGGCATTGACTTTGCACTTAGAAGCTATGCCTATAGCCATAGGCTCTAATTTAAGGTGATTCACATTTGCAGGAATAATAAGCCTGCCTCGTGCCACCTCTTCCATCACCAAAGATTCTGGAAGAGATTCTCTCTTGGCAACAAAGGCCATTTCTTCGGTCAATAAATCCTTTCGAGCAAAATGCATTTGTGAGACATTGGCCTGGCCAGTGCGGGAAACCCAAGAGGTACGCATATCTAAAAAAAATATTAGGGATGGCTTGAAAGCTGTCATAAACCCCATGCACTTCCCTATCAGGCATAAGCCATAACAGGTTCAGAGGGTTTAATCTCAGCCAAACAGGAAAAACTGCTTTGGCACCCCTAGTGGTAATAGAAACTTAGCTAAATATCTTCCAAGAACACTTAACTCATTACAAAGACTGTTGAATTCACAAAAACCTAACTCTAAAAAAAATTTTCAGGATTCATCAAATTCATTTATTCGTAATGCCTTCAAAAGCTGATTCCTACGATTACGGCGAGAAAACTTACTCGTCACAATCAATCCAACTCCTACTATCAATGGCGGTAAAACCTGCAATTGATCACTGCCCTGACGCTGAAGCAAGCCAACTAAAGCCAAAAGGACCAAAAACGGAGCACCAAGAGAAAGCAATGGATATCGAAAATTTTTCACATTTCTATTCCTGACATACCGATCGCTCCATAATCCAAGCAAGGATCGAAGATGTAATTACTTTTATACCAATACCCATGCAAGCCTCATCAGGACAAAATTTGCCACTATGAAGAGGAGCACAACCATCTTCCCCAGCGACTCCCAATCGAAACATAGTCCCCCTCACTCCTTGTAGAAGCTCCGCAAAATCCTCTGCTCCTAAAGAAGGCTTCTCAAGTCTGACGATCTTTGAAGAACCTAACTGTGCTGTCGCGCAGCGCTCTACCAAACGAGTCAAATCTGGATCGTTATAAACAGGCGGAGCAATGCTGCGATACTTAATCTTTGCCTCTGCTCCAAAGCTTTGGCAAATGGCCTGAACAGTCTCATTGATCCAACCAGGCAACCTGGAATGCAACTTCGAATCCAAGCATCGAACTGTTCCTAAAAGATGTACCCGATCAGCGATCACATTAAATGCATTTCCACCTTCGATGCGTCCGAAACTAACTACTACAGGTTGTAATGCATCCAACCGACGACTAATAGCCTCTTGCAAACCAGTTACGACCCTTGAAGCTATCCATATTGCATCTACTGATTGATGAGGTCGCGCTCCATGGCCACCTTCCCCAATGACTTCGATTTCCAGTTCACCTGCCGCTGCAGTAAGACTGCCTGTCTTAATTCCAATAGAACCAACTGGCAATGAAGGGAAAACATGAACACCAAACAATGCTTCTAAACCCTCTGTTGCCCCATCTTCTCTCATCAATCTTGCGCCTTCAGCTAACTCTTCTGCCGGTTGAAAAAGTAAACGAACTCCAGAATTCAAAGGTTGTTCCTTAATTAATAACCTAGCCACTCCTAGACCAATGCAGGTATGAAAATCATGACCACAGGCATGCATCACACCATCGACTTTTGACTTATAAGGTAAATCTGTTCGCTCATGAATTGGTAAAGCATCCATATCAACTCGTAAACCAACAAAAGGACCTTCAACAGGACCAAGCTCTGCAATGACTCCCGTTCGTCCTACACCCTCCCTAACTCTCCATCCGTGAGAACGTAAATCTGCAGCAACAAGAGCTGATGTTTGATGCTCGCATCCACTTAACTCAGGATGCGCATGCAAATGCTTACGTAGTTCTAGAAGGTCTGGCAAAACTAATTCAAAATCTTTCTGCCATTCACTTAAAACAGTCATGGCTTTTCGAGATTTAAGAAAGCCATAAGATCACTCGATGGCTTAGGTGGCCAACGTCGAACATTTCTCAACCAATCGTGATCTTTGTACCTTGGATCTAAGCCCAAAACTGATGCCCAATTACTCTCAGCCTCTCCATAGCACCCCTTCCTCCACAAGAGTGCAGTCAGAGCCGCGCGTGAATCAGCAACCATTGGATATTTACGAATCAAATCTCGTAATTCCTTCTCAACAATAACCAACTCACCTATTTGATAATCAGATAAAGCCTTACTAGAAAGTGCCATTACAAAACCAGGCTTAAACATAGAAGCTTGTTTGTACAGCCTCGCTGCAATAAACCAATCCCCTTGAGCTGCTTTCAAGTTAGCGAGATTAAATAACGCAAAGGGATTATGCGAATCACGCTGAAGGACCAACAAATAGTCAGTTTCAGCATCCTCAAAACTATGCAAAGCCTCTTTTGCAATTGCTCTATTAAGATAAGGATCTATTTCTAAAGGGGTTAATTCGATAGATTTCGTTTGATCCGCAATTGCACCGTTGATATCACCAAGCGCCAACCTCACGTTGCCACGATTACTCCACGCAGGAGAATTATTTGGATAAGATTCCAAAAATTGATTCCAAAGAGACAAAGCTGACGATAAATCCCCGACTTTACTTTCTTTAAGGGCCTTCTCAAAAGAAACTTTAGGAGGGTCAACAGCCAAACAATAAAAAGGAATCCCAAACAAAAAAATCCAGAAAAAAACCAATAATAAAATTAAACTTTTAATAGATCCTACCAGCATTCTCATTATATTTTTTCAAGGTGATTACGTCCTGAAGTTGTAATAACGCGTCCCCTTGAAGTTCTCTGTATAAATCCAATTTGTAAAAGGAACGGCTCTATAACTGTTTCAAGAGTAGAAGAATCTTCTCCAAGTGAAGCCGCCAATGTCTCAATCCCTACAGGGCCACCTCCATGACTCATTAAAAGCAATGAAAGAAACCGTCTATCACTCGCATCTAATCCTCGAGAATCAACTTGGTGCAAGTTCAACGCCTCATCTACCAAACACGCGTCAATTGAAGAAGCCCCTCCACGCACGGCGGCAAAATCACGAACTCTTCTCAACAGACGATTTGCAATTCTGGGCGTTCCACGACACCGACCTGCAATCTCCTTGCAACCTTCAGAAGTTATAGACAAATCCAAAAGAGACGATGTCCTATGAACTATTGCCTGAAGATCATTGAGATCATAAAAATCAAGGCGATGGATCAAACCAAATCTGTCTCTTAATGGGGAGCTCAATGCACCTGCTCTAGTAGTTGCTCCTATTAAAGTAAAAGGAGGTAGGTCCAGGGTTCTAGTTCGAGCTGTGCTTCCCTTGCCAAGCGTCAAATCAAGGCGACGATCTTCCATCGCTGGATATAAAAGCTCTTCAGCAACTCTTGGCAATCTATGAATCTCATCTATAAAAAGAATTTCTCGAGGCTTCAAGTTCACTAACAGGCCCACAATGTCACGAGGTCGCTCCAAAGCAGGAGCACTTGTAATCCTGCTTTGGACTTGTAATTCTTCAGCAAGAACAAGTGCCATTGTGGTTTTGCCTACACCAGGCGGTCCATAAAGCAAAACATGATCAAGGGCATCGCCTCGACCAATAGCTGCCTTAACAGCAATACCCAAAACCTGTTTAAGTTCTGATTGACCTATGTAATCACTTAATCGTTTAGGCCTCAGCCCATCATCCTTGGAACACAGAACTTCTTCATCCAGGCGACTTGCCTTCAAAAGACTAGACTTCTTCTCCGATTGCGGCGAAGAACCAACCAGACCACTAGTGGAAGAAACTATGGACATGCTGGAAGGGTAACGAAGTATGGATATGGTCGTAATAGCAAAAGCTTGATATGACAAAAGCAAAAGCAAAAAAAACAACCCAAGCCAAGCGAAATGCTGCCAAGCGATTACTAGCTGATAATCGATTAGCTAGACATCAATACGAAATCCTTGAAACTCTTGAAACAGGAATAGCACTTATGGGGACAGAAGTTAAATCAATCAGATCAGGCCAGGCAAATCTTCGAGATGGCTTTTGTTTAATTAGAAAAGATGAGCTTCACCTCCATAATGTGCACATCTCCCCTCATAGTCATGCAAGCACTTACTTCAACCATGATCCACTCCGAGTCAGAAAACTTTTGGCACACAAAAAAGAAATCCAAAAACTCAGAGCCAAGCTAGACAGAAAGGGCCTAACATTGATACCGCTTAACCTTCATATAAAAGGTTCTTGGATAAAGTTAACTATAGGCTTAGGGAAAGGACGCAAACTTCATGACAAACGGCAAGAAGAAAAAAGAAAGCAAATCTCAAAAGAAACAAATTCTGCCCTTGCACGCTTTTGAAAGTCTTAAAAAAATATTTTTAGATTCTTACGATTAAGAACAACAGATTTCAACTCATTCATAATTTTGCTACCTGATATTAATTTTCTAAAAACAAATGACCAGGCAAAATCAACGTGACTGCATTCGGCATCACCGGGAAGCCTTGATCAAAGAATTAGAAAATCTTTACAGAAAATATTTAGATCTACTCACTTCTCTCGATCTTAATGAAAGAGATATCGCCAAACTGACTCAAATCATGCTTCTCTCCCGCTCAGAAGCTATTGAAGTACTCTCCCAAAAAATTGAAGAGCCTTTAATCACCTCTTCCCCTAAACAGTCATGAGCAAAACCTGGTTGAAAAACTTCGAAAAAATCCTTGAGAGCAAATTTGAAGCATTTTTACGTAGTAACCCATACCAAGAATCTCTAATAAATCAGCAAACACAAAACGACATATTCACCGACCTCAGCCGACAAAGACAACACATCCAAGAAGAGGCCAAGTCCTTAAGAGAAGAAATCATCAACCTCGCAAAGGATGTTCAAGATTGGAAAATTAGATCTGAAAAAGCTCGTAAAGCAGGCTCAAAAAGCCTGGCTAGTCAAGCAGAAGCTCATTTAAACCACCTTATGGATCAAGGCAGAGATCTTTGGTACAAGCTTGAACTCCTAGGAGGAAGGTTTGAAGAAAATCAAATACAACTCTCTGAACTATCCCAAAACCTCAAGCCAGATGGATATTGCCTTGAGAAGGATTGGGAAAAGTTTGATGCGAACCTAGAGCTGGAAAAACTGCGTAGAAAAAAATCTAACTGAGAGATTCAACTCTTTGGAGCAGGAGGCTCAAGGCTGACATTTTCAGGAGGAGGAGTTGGGTCAGGATCAGCAATCAACATGTGTTGAAGCACAATCTCAGGACGTTCACTATCGCGCCACCGAATACGGTATGCGGGCATTTTTGTGCCACGACTTGTAGTTTGTTCTACTGGCTCCATTACCCAGCCACGACGAGAACGACCCTGCGGATTGCGCTTGACAACCGCATCGGCATGCTTGAAGCGGAAACCTACACGCTCACCACTCATTGGAAGAGAAATTTACCACTGTGACAATTATCCACTGTGGTGGTTCATTCGTCCGAAGATTGCTTAAAAGATTCGGTTCTAAGGAGCGGAAAAGCGATTACATCTCTTATTGAAGGACTATCAGTAAGCAACATCACTAAACGATCTATGCCTATTCCAAGACCACCTGTTGGTGGCATGCCAACCTCTAATGCATTTAAAAAGTCCTCATCCAATCCCTGAGCTTCAAAATCACCACTAGTTTTTCTTGCCTGTTGCAACTCTAATCGACTGCGCTGATCAATTGGATCAATTAATTCGCTAAAAGCATTTGCCGTCTCACGACCAGCAATAAATAATTCAAATCTCTCAACCAAACCTGGCTTACTCCGATGCTTCCTAGCTAAAGGTGAAATCTCGATTGGATAATCAATTACAAAAGTTGGTTGGACAAGAGTAACTTCCACAGCTTGCTCAAAAGCTTCGTTTAATAACCTTCCAACACTGTCTGCCTCATCAGAAACCTCTAACCCAGCATCACGCATTGCAGAGGCTGCTTGACCTCTATTCGCTCCAAATTCTAGAAAGTTAATCCCGGTAACCTGAAGTACTGCATCATGCATCGTTACTCTTCTCCAAGGTGGCGTGAGATCTATTTCAATCCCTTGATAATTAATTTTTGTAGTTCCACAAATCTGATCGCAGACTGAAGAAATCATCTCTTCAGTGTGAATCATCATGTCTAGATAGTCTGCAAAAGCTTGATAGATCTCAACTGATGTAAATTCAGGATTATGTCTAGTACTAACACCTTCATTCCGAAAAATTCGACCAAGCTCATACACCCGTTCAAAGCCACCAACTACTAAGCGCTTTAAATGCAGCTCTGTAGCAATTCTCAAAAACAAAGGCTGATCAAAAGTGTTGTGATGGGTAATAAAAGGCCGTGCATCTGCACCACCAGCTTCTGATTGCAGAACTGGTGTTTCGATCTCTAAGAAATCTCTTTGATCTAACCACCTTCTGATCGCGCTCACTATTAGTGCGCGTCGACGAAAAGTCTCACGCGAATTTGGAGAAACAATTAAATCAAGATATCTCTGGCGATACCTTTTCTCTACATCTGCAAGTCCATGCCACTTATCTGGCAAAGGTTGGAGAGATTTACACAACATCTTCCAATCTTGAACTTTCACTGACAATTCGCCCCTATCTGTTCGCCGCAAAATTCCTACTACCCCTATCCAATCACCGGTATCCACAAGAGTTGTTAATTGCGCAAAAGGACTCATGTCCTTCTCGTCAGCCGAATCACCTGATAATGAGGATTTCTCTAAATAAAGCTGGATCTTGCCACTGGAATCTTCCAATGTAAAAAAAGCCAACTTTCCCATTACTCGACGAGCTAAAACCCTTCCAGATAAAGCAACTTTTATAGATCGCTCTTCACCCTTAGGAAGATCTGAATGTTCAGATTGCAACTCTTGAGCATGATGACTGGATTGAAAACCCAAAGCATATGGACCCTGACCCAAATCTTTCAGGGTTCTAGCTTTCTGTAAGCGTATATCTCGCAGATCAGACAAGAGAGAAAATGCAGACTTGTTTAGTTTTGACCTTCATGTGCAATGAGGCAACACTCAAATAAATGAGTTTGTCAACTGGCTATTGCAGAAGGGAATTCTCCCATCCTCTGAGAGGCATAACCAATGCCTCGAACAGTCAGGATAAGTTCAGGATTGCGCGGATCTGGTTCAAGCTTCCCTCTCAGGCGGGCAACATAAACATCTACAACCCTCAAATCTGCAGCCCTTCGAGGCGGATATCCCCAGAGTTGTTCAAGAATTTCGGCTCTCGGCACAACCCGACCTGGATCTCGAAATAAAAGTTCAAGCAAACTAAATTCTGTGTAAGTAAGACCAATACGCTCCCCCGCTCGACTCACTTGTCTTCTGTTTGTATCAACAACTAAATCTCCTAATCGCATCACACCTTGACCAACAGGGATATCCCTAGGCTCCGCAGTTGAAGATCCTGGGCCAACTCGTCGCAAAATTGTTGCTATTCGGGCTTCCAACTCTTTAGGACTAAAAGGCTTAGATAAGTAATCATCTGCTCCCAAATCTAATCCAGCTACACGCTCTGAAATAGCCTCCAAAGCTGTAAGAAAAATAATCGGAACGCATGATTCGGCTCTAAGTCTTCTACAAACAGCGAATCCATCAAGTTTAGGAAGCATTACATCCAGCACTACAAGATCTGGCGCCTCTCTATGAAAAACCTCTAAAGCCTCTTCCCCGTCTTGAGCCGATATGACCTCATACCCCGCCAGCTGAAGACGCGTTACTAAAACACGCAATACCGCAGGTTCATCATCCACAACCAAGATGGATGCTTTGGGATGGGTTGGAGCCTTTTTTACAGACCCATCACTGCTTTTAAGCTTCGATGGACCTCCAGCGGACATGAGCATTTCCTCATCAAGAAAATTAACCATAACCTTCCGCCTGAATCAATAAGGGGGGTAAAGGTGCATAGGGAACATTTTTTTTATTTTTTTAAGATTTAAAGCGTATTTCTACCTAGGCATATCTACTTAAAACACCCTCTATTCGCGAAGGTTATTGATCTGAAAGTAGAAAAAATTAAATTTTTTTCATCGTCCAAATCGATTTTTTTCCAAAATCAATGCTTTTTGCTTACGGAAAAACAACAAAATAAAAGAGCAGAATATTGGTGCGATCAAGCCAGTCAAAAGAGATTGAGCCAAGACAGTTGAGAATCCCCAACTTCCTAGCCATTGACTAGGTTCTTCATGATTCCTCAAAACGAATTGAAGCCACAAGGTAATTCCAACCCAACAGCTTCCCAACCACGCCAGCAAACCAAGATTCAGCCTCCGCTCAAATGGCTCCCGCCTTACTCCCAAATTTCCCCACCACAAACCAAGGCAAAGCAAAGAAGGAATATAGGTTGCATCTCCCAGAGTCATCCCATCGAGTAAACAACCAAGCAGCATGCCTGCAATAGCAGCAGATTTTGGGCCGTCTACCAATGCCCAAGGAAGAAGCCATAACACAGCCCAACAAGGTCCTACCCCCATAAGAGTCAACCAGGGAGGATTAGCAAAAAATAAAAAAGGTAGAAGTAATCCTGAAGCAACACATATTGGCCGGTTATAGAGATTTGACATTTAACGGACTTGAATCTGTACCCAATCAATTGCTTCCGGAGAAGCTATTAACTGAACGAATCCAGAAGGCTCAAATGAAGCTGCGCTATCAAAAGACTGAAGAACACCTATAGGAACGTTTGGAGGAAGCAGCGTGCTCGCTGGAGAGGTACTAATCAAGTCTCCAGGACGAACTTGTGGATCCTTCTCAAGAAAAACTAATTTTGGCCGACTTGTACCTACTCCAGTCAATATTCCATGTCTCTTGAGCCTAGGGACCCAAACACCTATTCGACTTTTAGGAGAAGTTAAAAGTCGAACTCTCGAAGTAAAAGGTGTAGCACTTTCAACTATTCCGATTAAACCACCTGGTCCCAAAACCGGCGCACCATTCATGATCCCGTCAACCCGTCCTTTTCCTAACTCAATCTGCTGCCACCAACCACCTGGAACCCTAGAAATCACTGGCGCAGAAATACGCTCTTCACCTGATGCCCGCTCTAATGACAAAAGAGCCCTTAAACGTTGATTATCCTGCTCAAGCAACCTCAACTTAGATTGAAGTTGAATATCTAAACCAGATTCGATCCAATGCTTTTGAGCAGTTCCTGGCCAAAAAGGTCTTAAAGCTAACGCGTAAAAATCTGCAAAAGCAGCACCTTTTGTCCATCGAACAACAAATAAAGCTGTAGCCAAAATAATTATTGGCCATATTTTGAGCAAATTTTTTAAGCGGAAAGGCGCCGCCCAAATGGGAGCCGCCATTAGTTCAATCCCTTAATGCTGAACGAGCAAATTCAGGAGTATCAAGAACTCTTCTCAAACGCTTGAAATCATCAAGCACTTGCCCACATCCATTAACAACACAAAGCAAAGGGTCTTCCGCTACATGGGTGAAGATTCC
Organism: Prochlorococcus sp. AG-363-J23; assembly: GCA_003280245.1. GTDB lineage: Bacteria > Cyanobacteriota > Cyanobacteriia > PCC-6307 > Cyanobiaceae > AG-363-J23. The sequence continues at coordinate 65,948 of QCFN01000003.1, read as the reverse complement.
CGTCTCATGACTTACTAGATCCGTAATCCCTCGCACTAAAGCACCGCCACCAGCCAACATTATGCCTCTATCAACAATATCCGCAGCTAGTTCGGGCGGAGTTCTCTCTAAGGTTCTTTTAATTGCCTCAACAATCTTATTCATAGGCTCTGCCATAGCCTCACGAAGCTCACCAGCCTGCAAATTAATTGAACGAGGTAGTCCAGAAAGCATATGAAGCCCCCTCACATCCATGGACTTCATATCAAACTCATTATCTGGAAATGCTGAGCCAATCCGAATCTTGATCTCTTCGGCTGTTCGTTCGCCAACAACAAGATTATGAACCTTTTTCAAATACATCCCTATTGCATCATTAAGTTCATCTCCAGCAACTCGAACTGATTCACTTAAAACAGTTCCTCCAAGACTTAGGACTGCCACTTCAGTCGTTCCACCACCTATATCAACAATCATTGTTCCAATAGGCTCTGTAACAGGAAGGGAAGCACCAATTGCAGCTGCTACTGGTTCATCAATCAAATGAACTTCGCGAGCACCTGCCATACCAGCCTCTCTCACGGCCCGTCGCTCAACTCCTGTTACTCCGCTTGGAATCCCAACAACAAGTCTTGGCGCAATAATTCCTCGACCCTCATTACATTTTTGAATAAAGCTTTTAAGCATCTGCTCAGCTGCATCGAAATCAGCGATAACTCCATCACGCAACGGTCTAATAGCTCGAATATTTCCTGGAGTACGACCAAGCATGAGCTTGGCATCATCACCAACCGCCAAAGGTATACCTTCCTCCAAATCAAGCGCGACTACCGAAGGTTCCTGCAACACAATGCCCTTACCAGAGACATAAATCAACGTATTGGCCGTGCCAAGGTCGATTCCAATGTCGCGAGATAGTTTGAAGCGACTTAAGTTGAAGCGACTTAAAAACACTGTGCATTTGATCCAGGTCGGCGAATCATAGAGGCTTTTGTCATGCTCTACCTGCTTATAAACACACAATCAATCAGCAGATGAAGCAATTAATTCATATTTGCCTCATCATGGTCCTCATACCCCCCCTTAAAAGAAATGAGCGTAAATTCCATCACTCTTGTGGGCAGAGCTGGTAGAGACCCTGATGTGAGGTATTTCGAATCAGGCAGCGTAGTGGCAAACTTAACCATGGCAGTTAATCGAAGAGGCAGAGACGAAGACCCCGATTGGTTCAACCTAGAAATATGGGGAAAGCAAGCACAAGTTGCTGCTGACTACGTCAAAAAAGGATCACTTCTCGGTGTAGTGGGTAGTTTCAAACTTGACCGTTGGACAGATCGCAATAATGGGGAAGAACGCAGCAAACCTGTCGTAAGAGTTGATCGATTAGAACTACTTGGCTCAAAGCGGGATGCAAATACAAACAACTTTGGCGGATCAGTCAGCGAGGAAGAAGTGCCTTTCTAATCTAAAAGTCTTATTACTTATCTAGCTTGATTTCTATTTTGATACCTTCGAGTAATAACCATTACCAATAAAGTTATCATACCTAATATAATAACTAATTTAATAAATTTAGAAACAGGATCAATCCAAAGTTCAACCTGGTTATAACTTTCGCCAAGAATAAATCCGGATAATGTCAGTAAAACTGTCCAAATCAAACTACCAGCTGTTGTCCAAAGGAAAAAAGGTATTATTGGCATTAATTCAATACCTGCTGGAACAGATATCAATGTTCGAATACCAGGCACTAATCTTCCCCAAAAAACTAATGCATTTCCATATCTACTAAACCACCGCCTACTGCGTGCAAGTTCACTAGACTTTATACCTATCCACTTACCATTCTTATTAAGCCATTGCTCAATCCGCTCTTCATTAATAATCCTGCCAACGTAATACCAAGGAAGTGCTCCAATCACCGTTCCAATTAATCCAGCCAAGACAACAGGTAAAAACTGAAGCTGTCCTTGCTGAACATAAAACCCACCCAAAGGCATTATCAATTCAGATGGGATTGGAGGAAAAAGATTCTCTAAAAACATTGCTGCGCAGAGTGCTAAATAGCCTATCCACTGATTTGCCTCAATCGCATTACCTAGTAACTGAGGAAGCTGATGCAAAAATTCGCCGAAACCCACAGATAAAGATTTTTTCCTAAGGTTATAATAATAAGCAGATCCTGACTAAAGATGCAAGAAATTACTCTTAAATACTTTAATTATTTAATCAAATATTGAATGAACCTAATATATATCTATGACAATCTATGAGTATTTATCGATATTCACTTTTTTAACAATACCCATCTTTAAAAGCCAGGCAAGAGAACATAGAAATGTCACATTATTGTTAGAAGCTATAAATACTTTTTTCGTTAACGATGAAACTGTACAAGATCCTTCAGCACTTAAAACCTTCAAAGCACTAATCAATTTTTCATCAGAGATCATTCTTTTAGCGACATAAGCAAACATAGCTAAATTACGAGTATCCCGATATCGTTTGTAAGATTCATCAAAACTCTTATAAACAAGTTCTAAATTAGTTTCCGGAAGTAATTTATCTGTTGAATAACCTTCAAATGCATAAAAAGGGTCTAATCTAGATGGACATGGATGAAGTAGCTTTGTACTTTGTTCAACAGCCTTCTTCCTGATCTGATTCAACTCCAACCAAAGTTCTTCATATCTAGGAATAATAACTTTCCAATCATAATTATTTAAAACATTCTTTTTGCCAGCTTCACCCATGGATTTTCGCAAATCAGCTGAAGCAAAAAGTCTTTTAAAAGCATGAGTTAGCTCTTCAAGATTGACACTTGTCATTGAAGATGTATATCCAAGATACATGTCATAACGGGCAATTCCAAGCGAATGCCAATTCGCAAGATCAGCCCCATATCCTGGTGGAGGTGTAGTGGTAGAAATTCGAAAACCATCTATTTGATCTCTAACCGTGTCACGATATCCATCCCAATCACTCACAACGACTGGCAAACCAGCTGCCATAGCTTCTAAAGGAGTAATACCAAAAGCCTCTTGAATATTATCTGCTAAAGAACAAAAGATATCTGCTACTTGCCAAGCAAGTTTGAATTGTTCTGATTTACTTCCATCCACATGAATTGTTCTAACCGATGGACACGCAACTTTGGCTGCCTCAGAAAACGCAGTTTTAACTTCTTCATTAGGGAAATGACCACATTCGAGTAAAATTATTTTCTTATTAGTCGATTTAGATGCTTGCTCAAGTCCTAAATACATTCCATAAGGATTAGCTTTACTATGAAAAGATAATCTTCCAGTAAACAAAACTACTAAAGCTTCTTCAGGTAATTGCAAACGCTTTCGCGCGGATTTCTGATCAACATTAGATCTAGAAAATGTTTCTACATCAATACCTAGTGGAATGATTGGCAACTTAGGAGAAACTATTTTTCTACAATCAAACCTGTGGCGAAGATAATCAATCTGGCTATCAAGAATTCGTTGAACATTTTTCTTGACAGCGCGACTGGTGCAAATCAAAGCATCCCAGGGTTGAACAGGAGAAACTAAAAGATCTGCGATACTATCCATAGCCCCCGCAGAAGCAGTGGTATGAGTGATGCCACATATACTCCACTGATCATCACCATAAAAGGCTCTATATTTTGCCCAAGCATCTAACCCAGGCCCCGAAAAAAAAACACATCCAGGCTTCTTTAAAGCACTTAAATTTTCACGATTAACAACCTTTACTTTATCTTTATTTCCCAACTCTAAAGCCAAATTAGCGAACTCTTTTGCATGCTGAATCTTCTCAACCTGAATCCAAATATCACCAGAAGAACGATAACGCAAATATGAATTAAGAAACGACTCGCCTACAACTCTTCGTCCCATTATTTGACGGTTCTTAACAGTAAAGCCATCAGGGTGATAATAAATACAAGAAGACATTAAAAGAATTTAATTATAATAATTTTAGTTCGGCAATCGTTTTAAAAAAAATATATTAATATATAGTAAAGATATTAATTAGTTAAATTAATATCGATAATGGTCTGGCTTGTAAGGTCCTTCTTTTGGAACATTAATATATTCGGCTTGTTCTGTTGAAAGTTCGGTTAGTTTCGCTCCAATCTTCTCCAGATGAAGCCGTGCAACTGCTTCATCCAAATACTTAGGTAAAACATATACTTGATTCTCATAATTATCTCCTTTCGTATATAACTCAATCTGAGCCAAGACTTGGTTGGTAAAAGAATTACTCATGACGAAACTTGGATGCCCTGTAGCACAGCCTAAATTAACCAAGCGACCTTCAGCAAGAAGAATTATTCGATTGCCTGTTGGCAGCGTAATATGATCCACCTGTGGCTTAATATTTTCCCATTCATATTTCTTTAGAGAGGAAACATCAATTTCATTATCAAAATGACCGATGTTACATACTATGGCCTCATCCTTCATCCTAATTAAATGTTCATGACGAATAACCTGAAAATTGCCTGTGGCAGTAACAAATATATCTACATCTTGCACAACATCATCTAAGCGAACAACTCTATAACCTTCCATTGCCGCCTGTAATGCACAAATAGGATCTATTTCTGCAATAAAAACTGTTGCACCAAGTCCCCTTAAAGACTGTGCTGATCCCTTTCCCACATCACCATATCCAATTACCAGAGCCGTTTTTCCCGCAACCATGACATCAGTAGCTCTTTTTATTCCATCTACTAATGATTCTCGGCACCCGTATAGATTATCGAACTTACTTTTCGTAACCGAGTCATTTACATTTATGGCAGGGAAGGGCAATTCACCGCTCTTTTGCATCTGATAAAGACGTGCAACCCCTGTAGTAGTTTCCTCTGTAACACCTTGAATATTCTTCTTAATTCTTGAATAAAATGCTGGATCTTCATTCAACTTATTTCGAATAGATGCATATAAAGCTTTCTCTTCATCATTGGAAGGTTTATCTAATATTGAAATATTTTTCTCAGCTTTGCTGCCAAGAATAACTAACCCTGTTGCATCACCACCATCATCAAGAATCATATTTGGATTCTGATCTCCCCAATCCAAAATCTGATGAGTATATTCCCAGTACTCATCTAATGTTTCTCCTTTTTTAGCAAAAACTGGTACTCCACTTGCAGCTATTGCAGCAGCTGCATGATCCTGGGTAGAAAAAATATTGCAAGATGCCCAGCGGACTTTGGCTCCCAAGGCAACCAAAGTTTCAATAAGAACACCTGTCTGAATGGTCATATGCAAACTGCCTGCAATTCTTGCGCCTTGCAAAGGCTTCTCACTGCCATACTTAACTCGAAGAGCCATCAAGCCTGGCATCTCTGTTTCCGCAATGATTAGCTCCTTGCGACCAAACTCAGCCAATGCAAGATCAGCTACTACATAATCAGAAGCAGCCTGTTGTAAATCAGTTAAAGCTGTGGACAATCCCACCATGGTTGAAAGCTCCCCTATGGGAATAGAGAAAGTTAGCAAGAGTCTTCGCCAAAACAGCGAACATGTCGACTCATTTACAGATCAATCTACTGGGATAGGAGTCCAAAAAATTTTTTTGACAACTGTTGAGGAAACACACATAGTGGGAGCAAAGCTTGCCAGGGCTTGGCTAGCAACCAAGAGGAAGCTACAAGATCAAAGCAACAATAAAAAAATCCTTCCTATATTTTTGCTAACAGGGGATTTAGGAACAGGCAAAACCAACTTAGTTAAGGGTATTGGACAAAGTCTTGGCATAAATGAGCCAATTACTAGTCCATCTTTTGCACTTGCACAGCATTATAAAGGGCATGTAGCCGGTCAACCTACAGCACTTGTCCATGTAGATCTTTACAGGCTTGAAAACCAAGAAACTGCAGATGAATTATTTGCGCAAGAAGAAGAAGAAGCTCATCTAATGAGAGCACTTTTAGCTGTTGAATGGCCAGAAAGACTTAGCTTCACACCTAAAAACTCTTGGAAACTACAACTTAACTTCGGCCATGAAAAGTTTATAAATACAAAACGGGAACTAATTATATCAACTACTTAAATAGGCTTTCCTCTGACACGCAAAAGCAAAGGGACTGTAAGAGTAGACTTGTGACTAATTCCATGTTCCCACAGACCATCCTCCCCCCAACAATCTCCATGGTCCGCACAAACAATAATGGTTGAATTGTAAAAAGATTTGATCAAATCTACAAGACATTTGTCGACCCATTCAAGGCATAAAAGTTGTCTTCGTCGACTTTCACGTCGTGAACAATTGCTTCCTCCGAATGGGACACAAGGACTAGGCCAAGGCTCCCAATTAGCTCCTTGATGCCAGTATGGAACATGAGTTTCACCAATATTTAAAAAAAGAAAAATAGGTTGATTTTTAGTCTGATTTATAAGTTCGGCTTGAATCCAAGCTAATTGTGACTTTAAGCTCCAGGTATTTCCGCTATACCAAAAAGAATCAAAATTCCTTGATAAAACAGCCCCTGTTGGAGTTCCAGTATCAAACCATTCAACCGAACCCGTGCCTAATGTTAAATAACCAAGTTTTCGAAAACCTTCTATCAGATTTTCTCCTTGAAGACTGAATCCATCACGGTCATCACCAGCACTACCTGCATAAGCCATACGAAACAATTTTCCTGCTTTTGGATTTAACCAAGGAATTTGACTTCCAATAACCCCTGGTGTGAACCCCATCCAAAAAGCAGCATGACTTCCATAGGTGAAATAACTTGGCGAGAATGCTTTATGTAAAGGTCCTATAGATCTCAGAACTGATAAACCAGCCTTCTTAAACGTGTCATATCGACATGAATCCAAAGATATAAACAGGACGCTTTCATGATGCTGTCCATCTGATATGTGCATCTCTAACAAATCAACCTAAATCTCACCTACTCTAAATCCCAAAGAGCTAAATAGTTTTAAGACATTAATCCAATTAAATTAATCCTAAAGCTAGTAATTTATTCCAAATTATGTGGGCCAGATCAATATCTCTCAACAAGATGCGTATTTTCCAAGAAAATCTAGTACTTCTTGATTAGTAGGCTGAGGGTCAATTGCTCCTGAACCAGTACATATTAAAGCTCCACAAGCGTTCCCATAAATAATCGCTTGTGAAATACGATCTCTAACAGATTTTTCTGATAAAGAATTAAAGTTCCATGGTTCCTTACAGAGTTGATATAACAACCCTGCAAGAAAACCATCGCCAGCTCCAGTACTATCAACCACATTCACTTTAAAAGAATTAATTACACCGCCTTGTCCTGAAAAAAACCATTTAATTTCTCTCGAACCATCTGTTATTACTACTGCTGGCTTATTAGGAAGAGACAGAGAAATTCTTTCTGGATCTCTAGTCTGAAAAAACCAATCGGCCTCTTCTCCAGCAAGCTTTAACAATGAAGCCTGCTCAAAAATAACTCTTATTTTAGCAATTTGTGAAACTGAAGGCCCTGAGTTATCAGGTGCAGAACAGTCCCAAAATGTAGGTCTCCAATTTACATCAAATACGATATTTACACCTTGAGCAATTGCACACTTTACAGCAAGCTCCAAAGCCTCACATGAACTAGGGCTAGCAAGAGGAATACTCCCAATTAACAACCATTTTGCGTTGCTTAATAATGGCTCAAGTGTGTTTAAGAGCTCGTGACTATCAAGTGCTTGATCAGCAAAGCCTTTACCTACATCTCCAACAAACCCATTAAAAGTTCTTTCACCAATAGGATCTCTCTTTACTAATACAATGCGAGTTGGAAGTAAATCGTCCAATTGCAATGCTGAAAGATTAACTCCCCGGCTTCGTAATAACCTTTGAAAACTTTCAGCAATTTCATCAGCACCCAATCTTCCAACCAAAGCAGTTGAAATACCAAGTTTCGCAAGAGCACACGCAACATTCGCAGGAGCACCACCAAAACAATCAAGCAGATCCTCATCATTATTTACCTGCAAAGGGTCTACGCCCAAAGGACCCAACCTATCCACAAGTGCTTCTCCTAAACAAATGATCTGTGGATAAACATTGCTCATAATTCAAGACCAAAGTGAAGAAAAAGAAAAAATGCTATTTAAATTTTGGTTAATAATTTATTCCCTACCTTTAGAATAGATGTATTCCTTCAAAGTAGATATAATTTTTGCATTGGCTGCGGGAAAAGGATAATTACTTAACTCTTCGATTAAAACCCATCGTACCTCTTGTGAAGCCAATGGACGAGGCTCGCCTCCTAAAAAATTACAGATATGAACAACAAAGCGAAGCCGTTTATGAGTATAGGAATGATCAAAGGTAATTAATTCGTCTTCAACGGATACTGTAATTCCTAATTCCTCCTTAATTTCTCTCAAAATCGTTGATTTAATTGTTTCACCCTTTTCTTGCTTCCCTCCTGGAAATTCCCACAAACCTCCTAAAGGTCCTTCATTCTTTCTCTGATCTATAACAACCTTGCCTAGAGGGTTTAAAACAACTCCAACTCCTATGACTTCAAAAGGCAAAGGCTTTGACATTGGCCTAACAGGATAATGGTGAACTTTCCCTAAAGAATAAGCAATGCAATGATTACGCCAAGGACATGAGTAACACTTTGGATTTTTTGGCTTACATAAGGTTGCTCCTAGATCCATAAGTGCTTGATTAAAGTTTCTAGGTTGATCTACATCCAATAACGCTTCACTTAATTTCCAAAAAAGCTTAATTTGGCTAGACGGAGGCTCTTCAAAGGCAATCATCCTAGCCAACACTCTTTTTACATTTCCATCCAAGATTGGAAAAGGAAGATCAAAAGCTGAAGATAAAATGCTTCCGGCTGTGGTTAATCCAATTCCTGGTACTTGCAACCACCCTTCAAGCGTGCGGGGCCAACCAGCTTTAAGCAAATAATGAGACGCTACAAGCATTCTTCTAGCTCTTAAGTAATAGCCAAGACCCTGCCAAGTGATTAACACCGATTGATCGGTGCTACTTGCGAGAACTTCAAGAGATGGGAAAACATTCATCCATCTCTTCCAAAAGGGCAACATGACCTTCAATTGAGTCTGCTGAAGCATCACTTCTGCAACCCATATTCCATAAGGGTCTAAACTCTGCCCTGGCAAAGGCAGCTTTCCAAATTCATTTTTTTTCCAGGGTATATCGAATCGGCCATGTGAGTTCCACCAATCAATTAAGGTGATCCTCAAAAGAGCAATTGGAAGTTTGATCTCGATATATAATCCAGTAAGTTAATATGACTCTCTCAGAAAAAAAGTAACATATAAGGATTTCTCAAAAAGATCTCATGAAAATTATCAATAAAGAGCAAATACCGAAAAATCTAGTTAAATACCCTACTAGAGGAGCTTAGACAGGAGATAATGTTTCCATGAAACGATCTTTCAACTACTGGATTGCCCTCCACAGCGACAAACATACTCCGATAGGGGGTGTCAAGCAAATCCATCGTCTTGCAGAAGTACTAGAAGATCTTGGCCGGAAAACAACTATTATTCAAGAAAGTAAATCATTTCATCCAGGATGGTTTAAAAGTAATGTTAAAACTATCTCATTAAACGACTTCATAGCAGACAAAAAAAGCCTCAAGCCTTCTAAAGATATAATTATAATGCCTGAAACTTTTCTGAACTTTCTACCAAACTATTTAATAGGCTTACGTAAAATTATATTTAATCAAAATGCTTCATATAGTTTTGGTAATGAAAATATGCCCAATTTTCCCTCACCAAAAGAAGTTATATCCTTATATAAGCAAAAGGAGATCTTTCACACTATATGCGTTTCAAGGTATGACGAAGAATATTTAAAAGAAGTTATAGGCATTGAAGCAAGTAAAATAAGTAGGCTAATTAATGGGATTGAAACCGATCTCTTTCAAATAAGCAATAGGAAAAAGAAAATAATAACATGCATGTCTCGCAAAAATAGAAAACATTCAGAAGTTATTATCGAGTCCCTTCAAACAAAAGAATGGTTTAAAAATGAGAAATGGCAAATTTTAGTATTAGACAGAGTCTCTCACGAAGAAGTAGCAAGATCACTTCAAAGTTCTACTATCTTTCTATCATTTGGACATCCAGAGGGATTTGGGCTGCCACTTGCTGAAGCAGCTGCTTGTGGCTGTTATTTAATAGGCTATTCAGGGCTAGGAGGGAGGGAAATCTTAGATATAGCAATACATAACAAATCTGGGAAAGAAATTGATTTTGGTGACTCGCTTAAATTTATAAAATCATGTCATGAGTTAAATGAATATCTTAATGTCAACCAAGATGTTCTAATACAATCTCTTGTTAAAACATCAAAAATTATTCGAGAGAAATACTCGATGAAAGCAATGAAATCCTCTATACAATCAGCCCTTGAAAAATGGGAAGCTCAAATTTCATGAAGCCCATGAATCACGAAGAAGGTATCCTTCTCATTGGAACTGGAGAAAAGTATCGTTCAGAGGCAATTACTTGTGCACCTCTATTACGACCATTTATTAATGGGCGACCAATAGTTTTGGTAACAGACAAACCCAACTCGGTTCCATTAAATATCTTTGATCAAGTTCTCCAACATCCATATCCACAAAAAAGTTATCGCGATAAGATAGAACCTCTCATCCAACTTCCTTTTAAATACACTCTCTTCCTAGATACTGACTTGGAATTAATACAACCAATAGATGATATTTTTGCGATTTTACATCAATTAGATTTTGTAGGATGTCATGCCCCCGTTCGTTGGTGCCAATGGAAAGATCCTTCAGTTCCAGAAGGTTTCTGTGAAATAAATAGTGGTGTTTTAGGTCTGAGACGTTCACGCAGAGTCAAGGCATTGATAAAACGATGGCTAGTTACTTATGACTTAGCCGAGGTTTCATTTGATCAAGCATCCCTTAGATCAGCTCTATGGTGGGCCAGCAAAAAATTAAATCTTAGAAGTTGGGTCTTGCCACCAGAATATAATTTAAGAACTCCTAAACCGTGGCTAGTTGGCCCTGGCATATGTGTAAAAATCATTCATGGCCGAGTAGATTCTGAGCTTAAGGAACCTCTGAAACAATATTTAAATAATGACATCAACACTTTTAGAAGTAGTAGCTCTTTCCCTACAGGACAAAATCAAGCCATTCTTCCCTATCAACCCATTCCCAACAACAATAAATAAGCATCGTGACTTTTATACAAGCAAATCTGTGGCAGTGGCAATCTTGGAATGTTGCATGGAATCAAGCTATTTCTGAAAAGAATTCAACTAATCACTTTTCTACAGTTCTAGTTCATGGTTTCGGAGCTTGTAAAGAGCATTGGAGAAATAATCAATTAATACTTGCACAATCAATTCCCTGCTATGCGATAGATCTCATAGGATTTGGTGAAAGTAGTCAACCAGAATCCAGGCTAATCGATGAAGATAAAGAAACAAATAATTTTATTTACTGCTTTGATTCATGGGGAAGTCAACTTGCAGATTTTTGCATAGAAGTCGTTAAAAAGCCTGTTCTTCTTATCGGTAATTCCATCGGTGGGGTTGTTTCATTAAAAGCGGCTCATCTTCTTCAAGAAAATTGTATTGGAGTCACCTTAATAAACTGTGCTCAGCGCCAAATGGATGATAAAAGGTTGATTCAACAGCCAAAATGGATGCATTGGACTAGACCTTATCTCAAATCCTTAGTCAGGAACAGATGGTTAAGCAAAAGCCTTTTTCGTAATGCTGCTCAGCCAAGTGTAATTCGCCAAGTCCTTAAAAAAGCTTATCCAACTGGGAATAATGTTGATGACTCATTAATTAATATACTACAAAAACCTAGCCAGCGACCAGGCGCATCAGAAGCTTTTCGAGGATTTATTAATTTATTTGATGATCATCTAGCGCCAGATTTAATGTCTACTTTAGACATACCAGTAAATTTAATATGGGGCGAATGTGATCCTTGGGAACCATTAGAAGAAGCGCAAGAATGGGCTAATTCAATACAGTGCATTCGTTCACTTAATATTATACCTAAGGCAGGTCACTGTCCACATGACGAATCACCTGAAAAAGTAAATGAAGTATTAATTAAAATTATTCAAGATGCTAAATAATTTTCAACTGCTTGGCCATTATTTTTCAATGCAATAAGTCCATCTCTTTCAAGCTTTCTTACACGATCACGACTAATTCCTAGAATCCGACCAATTCCTGTAAGAGTCATAGGATCTTGACCATCAATACCATATCTCATGCGCATTACTTGAGCTTGCATATCAGGTAATTTATCTAGCAATCTATGTATAGCTTCCTTCATCAAATTAGCTTCAAGTTTTTCACTTGGCATTAAATCAGAGCCAACAAATAAATCCATCAAAATGGTGTCATCAGAATCGCCAACTTTCATTTGCAAGCTTACTGGTTGTGATGCGCGTGACATAACATCCTTTACTTCCTCCTGCGGTAAATCCAAATATTCAGATAACTCCTGAACTGTTGGGGTTCTAGATAATTTCTGACTCAGTTCTCTTTGTCCTTTTTTAAGTTTATTTAGTACCTCAGTAATATGAATTGGCAACCTAATTGTTCTGCTTTTCTCGGCAATTGCTCGTGTAATTCCCTGCCTAATCCACCAATACGCATAAGTAGAAAACTTATAGCCTCTAGTGGGATCAAACTTTTCTACTCCACGTACTAAGCCTAGAGTTCCTTCTTGAATCAAATCCAAAAGCTCCATATTTCTTTTCGTATATTTCTTGGCCACACTGACAACTAAACGAAGATTTGCCGCAACCATACGTTCTTTGGCTCTAGCACCACATTTACGCTTTCGCTTCAATTCCAACTTAGTCAAACCAAGCTCTTTTGATAATTGCTCTGACGTTGGGTTGGCACCCATTTTGCTTGCAAGTTCAGCCTCTAAAGCTTCAATCGAAATTAAATCTTGAACCTGGCGACCCAAAGTAATTTCTTCTTCATTGGTCAGAAGAGGAACACGACCAATGTCCTTGAGATAGGAGCTAACTAGATCGAGATCTAAGCCTAAACGAAATACTGGCTTTGAATTACCTAAATCAACAGGAGGCAAAACAACAGCTGTCGACATCTCAAGAAAATTAAGGTTTGTTAAGTATACTGCTAAGAAGTGTTAAGCGTCTACCCTTTTGAGTCAATTCACCATTAGGCACTAAAGCCATGAATATGGACTAATAGCCAAGAGGCTGTTCGCAAATAAATCAATACTCCAGCAACATCAGTCGCAGTGGTAATAAATGGAGCAGACATCAACGCAGGATCGAGTCCCATCTTGTCAAAAAGAAGAGGTAAAGCCGCTCCAGCAGTAGCTGCCAAGGTTGTAATTGCTAAAAGACTGATGCCAACAGCAGCTCCTACAAGAGGGCCCTCTCCTCTCCACCATGCGAAAGGGACAACAAAGAGCAACATCAGCAACCCAAGCAAAGCCCCTGCAATAGCCTCGCGAAACACAGCCTTCATAGGCCCCAAGGCCTGTATACGTTGGGTGCTAAGTCCTCTTATTACGACGGTTGAACTTTGAGCTCCAACATTCCCGCCAGTTCCTATCAATAAAGGTATAAACGCGGCCAAAAGGACAACCTGCTGAAGCACAACATCATTCATAGCAATCACTTGAGTAGTAAATGCATTAGCAACTACCAACACTGCCAACCAAACAACCCGTCGCCTCGCAACAATAAATAAATTGCTCTGGAAATAATCATCTTCATCCCCGGCCTGTACAGCTCCAGCGGCATAAATGTCACGAGTTGCCTCTTGTTCAATGACATCGATCACATCATCAACGGTCACTATTCCCACTAATCGCTGCTCTCTATCAACAACAGGTACAGCCAAAAAGTCATATCGCTGAATAGCTCTAGCAACTTCCTCTTGATCAGTATCAGTTCTGACATTTACGACATCCCTAGTCATCACATCACCAATGCAATCCTCAGGTGCCGCAGTTACAAGGTCACGCAATGAAAGAATCCCCGTCAGATGCCTCTCAGCATCTGTGACATAAAGGCTATAAATAGTTTCTGTTTCTGTTGCCCTTCGCCTAACTATCGATAAAGCCTGCGCTGCACTATGAAATTCCTTTAAATCAATAAACTCAGTAGTCATTAAACGACCCGCTGTTTCCTGCTCATACCCCAGCAGTTGAGCAGTAACTGTTCGCTCAGAAGCACTTAATTGCGCCAGCAAACGTCTAACAACCTTTGCCGGCAACTCATCAAAGAGATGCACCCTGTCATCAGGGGACATCTCCTCAACTAATTCCAAAACCTCACTAGATCTAAGTTTATCCAGCAAACTTTGCTGCACTGGAGGGTCAAGGTATTCATAAACCTCAATTGCCTCATCTTTTCTTAGCAACCGAAAAGCTAATGCTTGCAACGTGCGTGGCAAGAATCCAATAGCGTCGGCAATATCAACAGGTTGTACAGGATCAAGCAAAATCTTTACCGCGTCATAGTTGCCCGCAGAAAGCAATGTCTGCAACTGATGTGCTATTCCATCAGCAAATTGAGAGCCAGTTACTACAGGCTTAGTAGAACCTGATCCTGCCCCAGTTGTCTCATTCATCGACAGACCTTGAGGGCTTGAACAGTTTATTGCTAAGGCTTCTAGCTATGGTCTGTTCTCAACAGTTCAATATCAACTATGACCGTCAATGTCAGCACTGTGATTGTTCGCACACCTGAAGGCAAAAGCAAGCAATTGAATCAATACAAAGGGAACGTCCTTTTAATTGTGAATGTCGCAAGCCGCTGCGGGTTCACCAAGCAATATGCAGGCCTTCAAAAACTTCAAGAAAATTATGGAGAGAAAGGATTTCTAGTACTTGGTTTTCCATGTAATGATTTTGGATCTCAAGAACCAGGATCATTAGAAGAAATCCAAGAATTTTGCACCACAACTTACGGTGCAACTTTTGAGCTATTTGACAAAGTTCATGCAGCAGGAAGCACCACTGAGCCATATACCACCCTTAATCAAGCTGAACCTGCTGGCGATGTCAGCTGGAACTTTGAGAAATTCCTTATCGGGAAAGATGGCTCAGTCCTCCATCGCTTCAAGAGCGCCATCGAACCATCGAGTCAGGAACTCACAGAAGCTATAGAAGCGGCTCTAGCTAGCTAGTCCTCTTCCAACAGAAAAACCAAGGGCTGCGGCAATTAACCCCAGCCCAATACTCCAAAATATCAAGAAGAATGCATTCAAAAACTCACCACTGTGCATAAGAGTCAAAGTCTGAATCATCCAACCACTAAAAGTAGTCAAAGACCCACAAAATCCAACTCCTATAAGTAGATTCATCCTTGTATTGACAGACAATCCAAAGACCAATCCTAATATTCCAGACCCTAGTATATTAACCAATAAGTCATTATCAAATTGCCAACGGAGAAACGCTCCAGGGACACATCCTAAAGCAAGGATAGCAATATCTATTCTTGTTTGTTTCATTATAAATTATTTATTTACAAGCATAAGAATAACCAATAGAAGCAGCAAACAATCCTCCACATATAGATGTTGTTGATAGCAACGATAACTCCTGATATTTAGAAGCCCTTAACAAAGTAAGAAGCTCTACAATAAAAGAAGAAAAAGTGCTCAATCCACCACAGAAGCCAACGCCTAGAAATAAATATAAAGACTGATTTATACTCTCAATATTACAATTACTCCCTATAGATAAGAATAAGCCCAACACAAATGAGGCTAATAGATTGATTATCAAAGTTCCCCAATGCCTGCTTGATATAAAAAGAGAAAAATAATTGGTAAGTTGAAATCTCAATAAAGAGCCTGCTACCGAACCTAGGGAAATTAGAATAACTTCAAGCAATGAAAAATCAAACATTCACCCAGCCACGATTAGCAGAACTTGAGGTTATCCCAACATCTCCAGGTTCAGCCCGGACATACAACCAATGAGAGCCATCATCTTTAGGCCAATAATGAATAAGTCTTAAAGGTGTTCCACAACGAAGTACCTCTATAGCCGGAGCCTTCGAAGATGGAAACATAAACAAAGAAAGCCCATGAACAGATAAAAAAGGTTCATTTACCTCTCTTCTTCTAATCAGCGGTTGATAAATCTCAGCACCTCCAGCCGGCAAAGTTGCGGGACCAAGCAAAGCAAAGCCAAGTAGACAACTCCACCGAAAAATAAAGCTCATGTAAAACATCAAATATCTAATGCTGCCATATCAAGATCTACACTATGTGTCTCTATAAATTCTCTTCGTGGAGCAACCTTGTCTCCCATTAAAATCGTAAAGATTCTATCAGCTTCCAGAGCATCTTCTATCTCAACTCGCTTCATCATTCTTGACGAAGGATCCATCGTTGTTTCCCATAATTGTTTAGGCATCATTTCGCCTAAACCTTTAAATCTCTGTATTGAATACTTAGCATTTTCTCCATACGCTGAAATCGTTTTCTTCAAATCAGGCTCGTTATAGCAATAAGTATGATTTTTCCCTCTTTCAACTTTATATAAAGGTGGACAAGCTATGTATATATAACCACCCTCTACCAATTCTTTTTGATATCGATAAAAAAATGTTAGCAACAGCGTTCGAATATGAGCTCCATCAACATCAGCATCTGTCATAATAACAACACGATGATAACGTAAGCTAGTCGAATCAAATTCTTCTCCCTTAATACCTAATCCAAGAGCAGTTATTAAAGCTTGTATTTCAGTATTTTTATAAATTTTAGAATCATCTGTTTTTTCTATGTTTAAAATTTTACCTCTTAAAGGCAAAATAGCTTGAAATCTTCTATCTCTACCCTGCTTAGCAGAGCCTCCTGCAGAGTCACCCTCGACAATATAAATCTCAGATTCTGAAGGATCTCGAGAACTACAATCTGCAAGCTTTCCTGGTAAAGTTGAGCTCTCAAGAACACTCTTACGTCTCACAAGCTCCCTAGCCCGTCTTGCAGCCTCTGCAGCATTAAATGCTTGAATTGCCTTATCAAGTATCAAATCAATAACAGCAGGGTTAAATTCTAAATATTGACTTAAAGATTCACCTACGAGACTATCTACTATTCCTCTAACTTCAGTATTGCCAAGTTTCGTTTTTGTCTGGCCTTCAAATTCAGGGTCGGGAACCTTGACGGACAAAACTGCGGTTAAACCTTCACGTATATTTTCACCAGCCAAATTCGAATCTGCTTCTTTCCGTTTACCCCTTTTCCTGGCAAAGCCATTAAGTGTACGGGTTAAAACTGTTTTTAATCCTTCAATATGGGTTCCTCCATCTACTGTCCGAATATTATTTGCAAATCCAAGAATACTATCTGAATAAGCATCTACACACCATTGAAGTGCGGCCTCAACCTGAACGCCATCTTTTTCAGAATTTACATATATTATCTCCGGATGCAATGCATCTTTTTCAGTATTCATATACGCAACATATTCCTTGATTCCTCCCTCATACAAATAAACTTCCTCATGAGAACTTCCATCAGAATTACGCGCACTTATACGATCATCCCTGAATAAAATCTGCACACCTCCATTCAAGTATGCAAGTTCACGAAGTCTCGTAGATAGAGTTACATAATCAAAATCAATTCCACCTGTAAAGATTTCTTTATCTGGCTTAAAACTAACCTTTGTTCCAGTCTTCTCCTCCTCTGAATCTTTCTGATTAACTGATTGAAGATTACCAATAGGAACTCCGCGTTCAAAACGTTGCCTATGCTCCTTGCAATCACGGCAAACAGTAACCTCAACCCACTCACTTAATGCATTAACTACAGATACACCAACCCCATGCAGTCCTCCTGAAACTTTGTAGCCTCCACTTCCAAACTTGCCGCCAGCATGAAGAACCGTAAGAACGGTTTCCAAAGCACTTTTACCTGTCCGAGGATGAATATCAGTAGGAATTCCTCTTCCATTATCAGAAATTGAAGCAGAGCCATCTTCACCAAGCACGACAACAATCTTGTCGCAATGACCTGCCAAAGCCTCATCAACAGAATTATCAACTACTTCATAAACAAGATGATGCAATCCTCTTGGCCCAGTAGAGCCTATATACATCCCAGGTCGCTTCCGGACAGGCTCAAGGCCTTCCAAGACCTGAATTTGTTCTGCGCCATAGGCAGCCTGGACCTTGGAGTCTTCGGTCATTCGATAAATACGCTGCCAGTAAGAGGTGTCCTGAAAGGGCTCATGTGGGAGAACCCTAGCCCTGGCGAAACAAATTTACCACTGAAATGTTTGAAAACCCTTAGTGTGACTCATAAGTACGAATTCAAAAGAGCTGAGACATCCCACAAAATGGCATGAAAAACGTTTCCACACCCAAGGCAAAACATTTCAACCCTTTAGTGATTGCACTTATGGGGCCAACTGCTAGTGGAAAAACTGAATTAGCTATCGAACTAGCAGAAAAGCTTGGTCTACAGATAGTGAACGTGGACTCTCGACAGCTATATATCGGTATGAACATTGGAACAGCTAAGCCAACACTAAAAGAACAAAATCGAGTTTTTCATCATCTTCTTGATCTACGTCAACCAAATCAGCCAATCACAGTTCAAGAATTTAAAAGAATCGCAGAAAAAAAAATTGACGAAATACTTAAATCGCATCAAATAGCATTTTTAGTGGGCGGTAGTGGGCTGTACTTAAAATCTATTGTTTTCGGGCTTCAGCCACCTGCAGTATCTCCACAACCAATACTAAGAAATCAACTAGAGCAACTAGGGCAAAAACTCTGTTATCAGCTTCTATCAATAGCGGACCCTGCTGCTACTAAGCGCATAGCTCCAAATGATTTTGTCAGAACCCAAAGAGCACTAGAGGTCATTTATTCAACCGGAGCAGCAATGACCCTTCAACAAAAAACTAATCCTCCTCCATGGCGCTTAATTGAAATAGGATTAGACCCAGCAAACCTCAACAATCGAATTGCTTTACGAACAGAGAAGATGTATTCAAATGGCCTTATAGAAGAAACCAGAAACTTAGCTGAACAGTTCGGAACAGATCTCCCAATGCTTCAAACGATCGGATATGGAGAAGCTTTACAAGTCATTAAAGGGCAAATAAGCCAAAACCAAGCGATTGAAAAAACACGCCAAAGAACCAAACAATTTGCAAAACGCCAACGGACTTGGTTCCGCAAGCAACATCAACCTAATTGGCTAAATGGTGAGGAACCACTTAGAGAAGCGTTATCTATGATCGAAAGCGTCCTAGGCTGATAATGCAGAGACATTTATAAACACCACTTGTCCCTGCTCTTTCCATAAACACACTTAATGCCTCCTCGTCCCCGTTTTGATCGTCGTGCTCCTGTCCGGGAGCTACCAAACATTAATGACCGCATTAGCTACCCCAAACTGCGGGTAGTTGACTCAGACGGAACTCAACTAGGAATCATTACTAGAGAGGAGGCCCTTGAAGTCTCAAAAGAAAGAGAACTAGACCTTGTCCTAGTCAGCGAAAAAGCTGATCCGCCTGTATGCCGGATTATGGATTACGGCAAATTCAAATTTGAACAAGAAAAAAAAGCAAAAGAAGCAAAGAAAAAGTCTCATCAAACAGAAGTCAAGGAAGTAAAGATGCGCTACAAAATCGACCAGCACGACTACAACGTTCGCATTGGTCAGGCAGTGCGATTTTTAAAAGCTGGAGACAAAGTCAAATGCACAGTTATTTTTCGTGGCCGTGAAATTCAGCACACAGCATTAGCTGAAACCTTGCTTAGACGTATGGCTAAAGACCTGGAAGAAAAAGCAGAGGTCCAGCAACAACCCAAACGAGAAGGGCGCAATATGATTATGTTTCTGACCCCTCGCAAAACTCCACTCATCAAAGCTGACGAAAACAAAAAAGAGCGTCCAAGAGCAATTCGTACGATTACTGCTCCACCTCGAGCTTCATCCTCCAAAGTTGGAGCACCTCCTAAAACCTAGTTGAATAATTAGATCCCTAACAAAAAGGAACTATTTCATCAGCTCAATCTAGATAGAGCTTTTCAGGTATCACTAAATTGCTAGCCAAAACCAAA
Source organism: Prochlorococcus sp. AG-363-J23 (assembly GCA_003280245.1). Lineage (GTDB taxonomy): Bacteria > Cyanobacteriota > Cyanobacteriia > PCC-6307 > Cyanobiaceae > AG-363-J23. The sequence goes on along the minus strand of QCFN01000003.1, from coordinate 45,915 downwards.
TACACCTAATCTCAAAAAATAAAACTTTTTGCTAACACCTAGAAACACAACAATCCTGTGATAGCAATGCTTTAGAAGCTGTCACAACGGAATAGGACAAAAACTCGATTGGCACCAGCCCCCTTATGTCCTTAAGGTAGCCGCATTGCAACCTGGCCTACTGGCGTGCGATTCCATATACAACAAGAAAGCGATATACCAGCTTCTACTCAGCTGTATAACCAAATTTGCTTCGCAATTGCTGCTCGGCACTACCCTCCTGGCCACCGATTACCTAGTACTAGGCAACTTGCGATGCAAACAGGTCTACATCGCAACACAATTAGCAAGGTTTATAGGCAACTAGAAAGCGATGGCGTAGTTGAGGCAATGGCTGGCTCAGGTATTTATGTCAGAGATCAACAAAAACCAAGGGAATTAAAAAATCCACCCCACTTCAGAAATCGTGGCATCACAGACTTAGACCAGGAAGTGCGGAAATGCGTGGATGGGCTACTCAATGCAGGCTGCACGCTGCAACAAACCCGAGAACTCCTTACCAGAGAAATAGATTGGCGGCTCAGATGTGGAGCCAGAGTATTAGTAAGTACACCTAGAGAGGACATAGGAGCATCACTACTCATTGCCGAAGAACTAAAGCCAAAACTGGATATTCCTGTAGAAGTTGTGCCAATGGAAGAGCTAGAAAGTGTTATTGAGAGCTCTAGCAATGGCACTGTTGTAACCAGTCGCTATTTCCTACAACCTTTAGAAGAGCTAGCTAAAAAACATGAGGTACGCGCAATTGCGGTCGATCTGAACGACTTTCGAAATGAACTAACTATGCTCAAAGAACTTCGTTCAGGGAGCTGTGTGGGTCTTGTAAGTATTAGTCCTGGCATTTTGAGAGCTGCTGAAGTAATTCTGCACAGCATGAGAGGGAATGATTTACTCCTAATGACTGCTACCCCAGATGTTGGAAGTCGCCTACTAGCACTGCTCCGAGCTGCAAGTCATGTACTTTGTGACCGACCTAGCCTTCCACTGGTTGAGCAGAGTCTACGGCAAAACCGAGCGCAGTTAATGCGAATGCCTCAACTTCATTGCGCAGAAAGTTATTTAAGTAGTGACACTATTGAACAACTTCGCAAAGAAATAGGTCTTCAAAACACTTAAGACAAATTACGAGTTGCTAATATGATACTTAAAGCGTTAATGGCCGACCTGGCTATCATCAAAGAACGTGACCCAGCCGCCAAAGGAATAGTAGAAATACTCCTTTGCTATCCTGGCTTTCAAGCACTAATTCTTCATAGAATTAGCAATCGTCTGTGGCGCTCAAAACTTCCACTTATCCCAAGAATTTTAAGTCAAATCAATCGATCTCTTACAGGAATAGAAATTCATCCAGGAGCGAAAATTGGATGTGGCGTATTTATTGATCATGGCATGGGAGTAGTAATAGGAGAAACGGCTGAAATAGGAAATCGCTGCCTCCTTTATCAAGGCGTAACTCTTGGAGGCACAGGAAAAGAAGATGGGAAAAGACACCCCACGCTCGAAGAGAATGTGGTTATTGGCGCAGGAGCAAAAGTACTTGGTGCGATTAATATCGGAACCAATACCAGAGTTGGGGCTGGATCAGTTGTTGTTAGAGACGTAGAAGCAAATAGCACAGTGGTGGGCATTCCAGGGCGAGTAGTCCATCAAAGTGGTGTGCGCATTAATCCATTAGCTCACTCAGCACTTCCAGATGCAGAGGCAAATGTGATCAGAAATCTTATGGAGCGAATTGACCAGCTTGAAAATCAAATCATCGGATTACAAAAAAATCTGCAAGACTTAGCGAATGGAGTCGAGCCCAAAAATATTCTTTCAGGTAAGGCCCAAAACCTAAAAGATAGAGAGATTATTGAATTTTTAGGAGATACGGAAGAAGAATAAGAATGAAAAAGTATTCAAAATAAAATCTTATCCCTACACTACCTAAAAATTTAAAAAAATATCCTCAGAACAATCATAACAATAATATATAATGTTAAAGATGAAAAAAGCTTGAGGAAGTTTGAATTGCATTCAAAACCAGCAGCAAAAATCAGCAATATAGAATATCCTCCCTACGGGACATTCTATATCAATAAAACAAATAGATTAGTTAAATGGCGGGCTGAGACATTTCTAAAAAAAGAGCCGACAACAATTGAATGGTTGCAAAGATTATCTAAAGATTCATGGCTCATAGATATTGGAGCAAATATTGGGATTTATAGCCTGCCAGCATCATTATTTCATGTAAAAAAAGTTATATCAGTTGAGCCAGAGCCACTAAATTATTTAGAACTACTTCGAAATATAGATTTAAATGGCATAAAAAGAGAGAAGATAATAACTTTGCCAGTCGCAATTTCAAGCAAATATGCAAATCAAACTACAGACATTTATCTCAGCGAAGAAGTAGTAGGAGGTAGTTGTAATCAGGTTGGCAAAAATCAAAATGTAGACTTAACACCATTAAACAAGAAGAGGAAAACAAGATCCATCTACTGCATATCTCTTGAGCATTTGATTACTATCTCATCAATTCCCAAAGATGCTCCACTGCATATAAAAGTTGATGTTGACGGAATAGAAGAAGATGTTTGCAAAAGTTTATTTTCATCAAGCCTAATACATAGATTAAGCAGTTTACAGGTGGAATTAAATGCAGATATAAAAGAACATAATAATCTAATTTCGAATCTATTAAAGGCAGGATATATCTTCTCAAAAAAGCAAGTTAAAGCTGCAATCCGAAAAGAAGGTCCTTTCAAAAATTATGCGGAATATGTTTTTATTCCTGGCTTCACTCCAGAGCAAATGTCAAAATTGGAGTTACCAAATACACTGCAAGAACAACATAGAATTCTATATGAACATTATTCTCAGGAGAAAGAAAGTCTTAAAGTTAGTCAAGACAGTTTTGATTTGAAAAAATCATTGACCTTAAAACCGAAACTTGTTGAATATTCCAAAATACCGCCAGTAGCCATTCTAAAAGATATCCTTAGTACTGAAGAGTTAGTTCGAGCAAGTAATTCAGTTTTAAACTCAATATCAAAAAGCAATTCGAACTTTAGCTATAGAACTTTAACAGGATCTATTAAACAAGAATCCTTAAGAACTGCAATCAATGCTAGTAATTTAGAGAAAATTGATTCAGCATATCTAAAATATATAAACAGTGTTTTCAATAGCAAAAAGCTAGTTTCAGGACTTATCAAAGCATCAAGACTCGTCTCAAGCATCTTAAGCAAAGATCAAATCAGTTTAGACAATGAAATGATCAATAGTGAATATATAGTGATCTCAAGAATAAGACATTTTGTAGATATATCTGGCTACTATTTAAGTAGACATAATGATTCTCACAATACTATTTGCGCATTAATCATTCCTTTAAAAGCTCATGGAACATCAACATCAATTGCAATTCCAGCGCCATTAACCAGACATACTGAAACGCCAATGTATCTTGAGTCAATAAAATATCCACATAGTTTTGATCAGACACAAACAAGTACTCTATTATCCAAAGATACATATAGTGAGAGTCCTAACAATCTTATTTGCAAGCTAGAGAAGATCCCTTTAGCAGCAGGAGATGGAGCAGTTATATACAATCCCCTCTCGTTAGTGTTTGATCTTAGCAAGCCTCATAGTGATATATATAATGTTTTATCAGGTCACTGTCTTTTCCCTCCAATTAATGATTTAATTAGGCCAATACTGCTTGTTGATTATATTATCCAAGATAAAAGTTATCAAGATAGCATGCCATCAACAGATACATTCATTTCTAATTTAAATACAATCTTCTAGCTTAAGCTTCTTCTAAGAAAAATCAGAAAAAAAAAGAAGCTGGTATTCACGTATAATATATGAATTATCAGGGAAAATTAAATGCAATGGAAAAACATGCTACCGCAATTATAGATCCTGGAGCAACCATAGGTAAAAATACAAAGATTTGGCACTGGAGTCACATATGTTCTGGAGCAGAGATTGGAAATGACTGCAAGATTGGCCAAAATGTTTTTATAGCGAATACTGTGCGCATAGGGAATAATGTAAAAATCCAGAACAATGTATCTATATACGATAACATTATTATTGAAGATGATGTCTTTTGTGGGCCTAGTATGGTTTTTACAAACGTATATAATCCAAGATCTCAAATTAATAGGAAAGCCGAATACCGCACTACATTAATCAAAAGAGGTGCCACCTTAGGAGCAAATTCAACCATCATCTGTGGAGTGATTGTTGATTCATTCGCGTTTATTGGAGCAGGTGCTGTAATAACAAGAGACGTGAAGTCTTATGCCTTAATGACTGGAGTACCTGCGCGGCAGATAGGATGGATGAGTTCTTATGGCAATAGAATAGAACTACCCTTGAGAGGTAAAGGACTATGGAAGTGTCCAAATACAGGTGAAACTTATCAACTTAATGGTGAAACTATTACACACAAAAAATGAAGTGAAGCGATCTTATCAAATATTTCTAGCAACTTCTTCTCCTGAAAATCATCAGAGATTTACTCCTTTAATAGAGATTAGGTCAAAAAGTTCAGGATTTAATTCTAACCCTTTATATATCTTGGTAAACTAATATATTAAATTTATCAGTCTTTAGGCTTTAAGCTAACAGCATTAGTATCAGACTAAGGAAAAGATCAAGGACGTCAAGGCTTGATCACTAAAGGCCTTAACCAACCATTCAATGTGGCTTGAATCCTAAACCAACAAAACAATCGATGCAATCAAAAGTCAACTCAAAATATCAAAAGATTCTGTTAGAAAATCTTCAGAAGAAAGATTCACTTATAGCAATTGTTGGACTAGGTTATGTAGGCCTACCCTTATCATTGACCTATGCAGAAGCTGGTTTCCAAGTTTTGGGCCTAGATATTGATTCTCAAAAAGTAGATTTAATTAATAGTGGAAAGAGTTACATACAACATATCAAAAGCGTGCGTCTTGAAAAGTTAATCAAGACAAAGAGGCTTCTAGCTGATACAAATTTTGAGAGAGCAAAGGATGCCGATGCTCTAATTCTTTGCGTTCCAACACCACTTAATCAATATAGAGAACCAGATCTTAGCTTTATTCAGGCTACAATGAATCAATTAAGGGATTATTTCCGTAAAGGACAAATATTAAGCCTCGAAAGTACTACATATCCAGGTACTACTGACGAAGTTCTTAAACCATTTCTAGAAAATATTGGATTTGAAATTGGAGAAACTTTTTTCCTAGTTTATTCACCTGAAAGAGAAGATCCTGGGAATTTGAACTACAACACGTTTACAATTCCTAAAGTCATTGGAGGCTCTACGCCTCAATGCAAAGAGATTGGAATTTCTCTGTATGAAAAAGCAATTAAAACGGTCATCCCTGTCAGTTCTACTCGAACTGCTGAAATGACAAAATTGGTTGAAAATATTCATAGAGCAGTAAATATTGGATTAATGAACGAATTAAAACCATTAGCCGAAAGAATGGGTATTGATTTGCATGAAGTGATTAGAGCCGCTGCAACAAAACCATTTGGCTTTGTTCCTTATTACCCTGGTCCAGGACTAGGAGGCCACTGCATCCCTATTGACCCCTTTTATTTAACTTGGAAAGCAAGAGAATTTGGCATGCATACCCGCTTTATTGAATTAGCTGGTGAAATTAATACTGCGATGCCAAGCTATGTCGTTCAAAAAACTGGAGATGCACTTAATGAAGCTGGTAAGCCACTGAAAGGTAGTAAAATTCTTGTCCTAGGAATAGCTTATAAGAAAAATATTGATGATATGCGCGAATCACCATCCGTTGAAATCATGAAGTTACTACAAAAAAAAGGTGCTGATTTAAGTTACAGCGATCCCTTCTTTCCAAGCTTTCCACAAATGCGGCTATATAGCTTTCCTCTACAAAGCGAAAAGATTAGCAAAAACATACTTGCAACATATGATGCCGTTATCCTAGCTACAGATCACGATTCATTTGATTATCAATTAATTAAAGATTATAGTGAGTTAATTATTGATACTCGAGGAAGATTTGAGCAATCATTGAAAGTAATCCGCGCATAATTTTATATGGCAAAAAAAATCAATATGAGAAGAATAAATATAGCTCTCGTTGGTTGCGGAAGGATCAGCAAGAATCATATTAAATCTATAAATATTTATAGTGATAGAACTAACTTAGTGGCTATATGCGATACAAATGCAAAGAGACTAGAAGAGGCGAAATTGCTAGCAAGAGAAGAGCTAAACGAGGCAAAAGCATTAGAAAGAAAAAATCCTGAATGTTATACAAGTTATGATAAATTACTGGAAAGTATAGATAAAAAGCTAATCAATATAGATCTAATAGTTCTTACCACTCCTAGTGGAATGCATGCAAAACAAGTTATCGCAGCTGCAGGAAAAGGGATTTCTGTCTGTACAGAAAAGCCAATGGCTACAAAATGGGAAGATGGGCTAAAAATGGTAGAAGCCTGTAAAAAAAATGATGTTCATCTCTTTGTAGTAAAACAAAATCGTTTTAATAGCACTCTTCAATTAGTTAAAAAGCAACTTGCAAAAAAAAGATTTGGCAAGCTAGCAATGGTTACTGTCAATGTTTTCTGGCATAGACCACAAAGTTATTACGACCAAGATGACTGGCGTGGCACCTGGGAATTTGATGGCGGTGCACTAATGAATCAGGCAAGTCATTATGTAGATTTGCTTGATTGGTTAATAGGCCCTGTTGCAAGTGTGAGTGCATCAATCGCTACTCTTGGTCGAAAAATTGAAGTAGAGGATACTGCTGCAATGCAATTGCGATGGAAAAGTGGAACTCTTGGAACTATGGCTGTAACAATGTTGACTTACCCAGAAAACTTAGAAGGTTCCATAACATTATTAGGTGATAAAGGAACAGTAAAAATTGGCGGCCAAGCTGTCAATCAAATCGAGCATTGGGAATTTTCAGATAATAGTGATGATGACAAGCTAATCGATAAAGCTAGTTATTTAACTACAAGTGTATATGGTTTCGGACATCCTGGTTACTATAAAAATATGCTGGATGTAATGGAAGGGAAAGATGTGGCTCTATGTGATGGAAATGAAGGATTGAGAAGCTTAGAAATTCTTATTGCTTCTTACAAATCAGCACAAGAAAAGAGAATTATAGATTTGCCTTTAGAGAATAATTGATGATATGAATAAGCAAGTCACAGACATTGCAATTATTGGTTGTGGAATGGTCGGCCTAGCCATAGCACATCAATTAAAACAAAAAAATCCTAACATCTCGATTGAAATAATAGATAAAGAAAATCAAATTGGTCTCCACAGTTCTGGTCGCAATAGTGGAATATTACATGCTGGTATTTATTATCCTCCTAACAGTCTCAAAGCCAAGGTTTGTATTAATGGCGCAAAAAGATTAAAGCAATGGTGCCAAAAAAAAGGTCTAGATATTCTCGAGTGTGGGAAGGTCATCACACCGCAAGATCCAAAGTTTGATGACCAGTTAGATGTTTTACTCAATAGAGGAATTAAAAATGGTGCTGAAGTCTACCTAATTAATGAGCAAGAATTTTATAGCAAAGTACCTTATGGAAGAACCTCAACAGGACGAGCCTTGTGGAGTCCGAATACTTGCGTTGTCAAACCCATGGAGATATTAAAAGCACTTGCTAGTGATTTACAGCGAGACAATGTCCGTTTTAATCTCGGTTACAAAATCAGTAATATCGAAGTTAAAAAAAAATATCTCAGATTAGACAATAACGATATATCGCAAAAAAAAACAATTGAATTACATTATGGACACTTATTCAATACTGCTGGCTTGCATGCTGACCGAGTAGCCAAAAGCTTTGATGTTGGAGATAACTTAACTCTATTGCCCTTTAAAGGTCTTTATTGGAAGCTGGATTCAAACGCACCAATCAATTTTCAAACAAACCTATATCCTGTTCCAGACTTAGATTTACCATTTCTAGGCATTCATATTTCCCCAAATTTAGATGGCAATACTTATCTTGGACCAACCGCCATACCTGCCTGGGGTCGTGAAAACTATTATGATTTCAATGGTATTGAGCCATTAATGGCTATGAATTTTCTCGGTCATATTTCCAGACAGCTATGGAAAGACTCAAATGGCTTTAGAAGATATGCAATTGAGCAAGGCATCCAGGGCATAAAACCTTTCTTTCTACAAGCTGCGCAAAAATTAGCGCCATCCCTAAAAAGTGAGCATTTGATCGAGTGCAAAAAAGTGGGAATAAGGCCCCAACTTTATGATCAGGCTCAAGGGAAATTAATTCAGGACTTTTTGGTTAGGGAAGGAGTAAGCTCAACTCATGTGCTTAATGCAATATCTCCTGCCTTCACAGCGAGTTTCGCATTAGCAGATTTAATTCTCGAAAATTCGAACTTTGGAGCAAGTAAATGAACATTGAAGGTAAAAAATTCTTGGTTATAGGGGGAGCAGGGCTTATTGGATCACACACTATTGATGCCTTACTTAAAGAAAATGTGCGAGAAATAATTGTGTTCGATAATTTTGTCCGTGGAAGAATGGAAAATCTTCAATATGCAATGAAAGATCCAAGATTTAAAATATATGATCTTGGGGGTGATATCCTTCAAACAGATATACTTAGAAATGCCCTTAAAGGTATTGATGGAGTATTTCACTTTGCTGCACTATGGCTATTACAATGTCATGAATTCCCAAAGTCAGCATTTGAAGTAAATATTAAGGGTACATTTAATATAATCGAGGCTTGCGTTGATATGGGTATCCAAAAACTCATTTACTCGTCTTCTGCTTCTGTTTATGGAGATGCAATTACCGAGCCGATGGAAGAGACACATCCATTTAATAATAAAAATTTTTATGGCGCAACAAAAATATGCGGAGAAGCAATTTTAAGAGCCTTTCATCATAGATATGGACTAGATTATATTGGTCTTAGATATATGAATGTATATGGCTCAAGACAAGATTATCAAGGAGCATATATCGCAGTAATTATGAAGATGCTAGATGCAATTGACAAAGGAAACAATCCTACAATCTTAGGAGATGGATCAGAAGCATTTGATTTTGTTGCTGTAGAAGATTGTGCTCAGGCAAATATTTGCGCAATGAAATCAGATGTATCTGACGAATTCTACAATGTTGGAACAGGAATAAAAACTACATTAAAGCAATTAGCAGAAAAATTGATCGAAATCACTGAAAGTGAGAATAAAATACAATATAAAAATAGAAGCGAAGCAACCTTAGTCAAGAACCGAATAGGATGTCCTAAAAAAGCAGAGAACGAAATAGGTTATAAGGCAACAGTTAAATTAGAAGAAGGATTGAAAAAATTAATAAAGTGGAGAAACACACATAAGTCCGAAGTGGATTCTAGAAGAAAGGGGTTTCAGGTAAAGTAATTATGAAGAACATACCTATAGCTAAGCCATCTCTGACCGAAGAGGATATTAATAGTGTATTGGAACCACTCAAAAAAGGATGGCTAGTTCAAGGGCCTAAAGTTTCAGAATTTGAAAATCTCTGGTCAAAATATACTGAAGTTGAGCACAGTATTGCTGTAACAAGTTGCACCAGTGCTCTTTATTTGTCTCTTGTAGCTTTAGGCTTTAAAAAAGGAGATGAAGCTATAGTTCCTGCATTTACGTGGATTTCAACAGCAAATGTGGTTGAGCATCTTGGAGGAAAGGTTATATTCTGTGACATAGATTTAAAAACATTTAACATCAATCCGGAAAAAATTGAACAATTAATTACTAACAAAACAAAAGTAATTCTTCCAGTTCATTTATTTGGCTTAGCTGCAGAAATGACAAAGATAAAAAATCTGGCTCAGAAATATAATCTATATATTGTCGAAGATGCTGCATGTGCCCTAGGAAGCAAAATCAATAACCAACATGTAGGAAAGTTAGGAAACACAGCTTGCTATAGCTTTCATCCACGCAAAGCGATAACAACCGGTGAAGGTGGAATGATTAGCACTAATGATAGTCATTTAGCTAAACGACTAAGAATGCTTAGAGATCATGGAGCTTCTCTGAATGATTTACAACGACATCTTGGACCACAACCTTATCTATTAGCAGATCATACGGAAGCAGGCTACAACTTAAGGATGACTGATATACAAGCTGCACTTGGTGCTTCTCAAATGAAAAGAGCGGAAAGCATTATTAATGAAAGACAAAAACTAGCTCAAATATATAATTCATCATTTAGCAATATCACTTGGCTCCAAAAACCAGAAGCCGTAAAAGGCTTTACACATAGTTTTCAAAGTTATCCATGCATATTTGATATCGAGGAAGTTATATCAGCAATAAAAAAGAAAGATCACAAAGCCCTTGATTCAATTAGAAAAAGAAGAAATACCTGGATGAGTAATTTGCTTAACAAAGGTATTAATACACGGCCCGCAACACATGCTGTACACATGTTGAGTTACTATCAAAATAAATACAAAATTAAACCTGAAGATTATCCTTGCGCGCAGGCGGCAAATGATTGCAGTATATCTCTACCTCTATTTAATGGCATGACTGTAGAAGAGCAAAATCAAGTAATTACCGCAGTCAAAGAAACATCAAAATAATGTGTGGGATTGCAGGAATAATAAATTTAAAAGGTGATGTAATTACATCTCACGTCATCAGAAATATGACAAATCAAATCGCACATAGAGGTCCTAATGGAGAAGGAGAATGGATAGAAAATAATGTTGGGATAGGCCATCGAAGGCTAGCAATACTTGATTTAACAACAGCAGCTAACCAACCAATGATTAGCAAAAATCAAAGATGGGTCTTATCATACAATGGTGAAATATATAATTACAAAGAAATTAAAAAAGAATTAGAAAATAAAGGAATCTCCTTCACAAGCAGTTCGGATACAGAAGTAGTTTTATATGCATTAGCTACATGGGGAGAAGATGCACTCCTAAAGTTTAACGGGATGTTTGCTATTGCATTATGGGATAGGCAAAATAAAGAGCTCTTACTTGCTCGAGATAGATATGGGATTAAACCACTTTATTACTCAATTGACATTGACAGATTCATTTTTGGCTCTGAGCAAAAAGCAATCACTTCTGCTCCCAATTTCCAAAAAGATCTTAACAAAAAGGCACTTCTAGAATATATGACTTTTCAAAATATATTCACAAATCAAACTCTTTTAAAAAGAATATTTTTACTAGAAGCTGGTCATCTTTTAAGAGTTAAGTGTGACCAAGGTCAACCACTATCTCATCAAATAACTAAGCATCAATATTGGGATTATGAATTCAATGATGAAGATAAAGTAGTAAATAAGGCTGATTATTTGGAGGAGCTTGATAGATTATTTAATCAAGCTGTAAACAGGCAATTAGTTTCTGATGTTGAACTAGGAAGCTATCTAAGTGGTGGAATTGATTCGGGATCCATAACATGCTTAGCTTCAAAGAAGCTACCAAATATGAAGACATTCACATGTGGATTTGACCTAAGTTCAGCATCAGGAATCGAACTAACATTTGATGAAAGAGTAAAAGCAGAAGCGATATCTGCAAAGCTTCAAACAGAGCATTATGAAATGGTTTTAAAGGCAGGAGATATGGAAAGATGTCTTTCAGAGTTATCATGGCATCTTGAAGAGCCTAGAGTTGGCCAGAGTTATCCAAATTTTTATATAGCAAAATTAGCCAGTAAATTTGTTAAGGTTGTCCTCTCTGGTAGCGGAGGAGATGAACTATTTGGTGGTTATCCATGGAGATACTACAGAACTGCTAACTGTCAAAACTTTGATACTTATATCGATGAATACTTCACATATTGGCAGAGACTACTTAGTCATGAAGAAATTGAAAATGTATTTAGGCCCTGCTGGAATAGTGTTAAAGATGTTGAGACAAAGGATATCTTTAAAAAGGTATTTTCTTCACACAAAAATAATCTTGACCAGCCTAAAGATTTTATCAATCATTCACTATATTTTGAGGCAAAAACCTTCCTCAATGGCCTACTAATAGTCGAAGACAAATTGTCAATGGCCCATGGCTTGGAAACTAGAGTTCCATTTCTAGATAATGATCTTGTAGATTTTGCAATGAAATGTCCTGTTAGTTTAAAGCTAAAAAATCTAAATATAGTGCAGGGCTTCAATGAAAATGAGACGTCAAATAAAAAAAGAAAATATTTTCAAAAAACAAATGATGGAAAGCAAATTATCCGAGAAATGATGGGAAGATATATCGATCAAGATGTCACGCAAGCCACAAAACAGGGTTTTTCCTCTCCGGATGCAAGTTGGTTCAAAGGACAAAGTATCGACTTTGTCAACAAAACCTTATATCAAAACAAAGCAAGGATATATGATATTCTTGATGAAAACTCAGTAAAGACTTTGGTCAACTCTCATCTAGAATGCAAGCAAAATAAAAGATTATTAATTTGGTCACTTCTAAATTTAGAACATTGGCTTCAAAATACTTTTTAACTCCAGATACTTAATATAAAGATGGCGAATTTTGCGCGTATTAAAGATATCAATAGTAAAAACCCTCAAACATATCAAGAGAATATTTTCTTAGCCATTGATACTGACTGGGCTGTTGACGAAGTAATTGCTGACACAATTTCTCTTCTTGAAGAAGCAAAAGTTGAGGCAACTTGGTTTTGCACTCACAAAACAAATATTTTTAAAGATATCGAAATTAACCATAAATTCGAAATTGGTTTGCATCCCAATTTCAACTCACTGATAAGCGGAAACAACAAAAATGAAAAGAATGCTGATGTAATTTTGGAAGAATTACTAAACCAATTCCCTCAAGCAACATCTGTACGAAGTCACTCACTAACTCAAAGTACGCTCATTACTAATATTTATTCCAAACTCAAAATAACCCATGATGTTAATGACTTTATTCCTGCGCAAACCAATATCACATTAAAGCCATGGATGCTATGGAATGGAATCATTAAAGTTCCATTTTTTTGGGAAGATGATGTCCATATTCTCTACCATTATCAAGACAGTATCAAAGATCTCGTAAACAAACCAGGATTAAAAGTCTTTGCTTTTCATCCAATACACATTTTTCTAAATACAGAGTCCATAGAAAGATATGAAGGCACAAGAAGCATCCACACATCACCCAAAGAGCTAATTCATTATCGATACAACGGACATGGAACTAGAACAAGATTCTTAGAAATTATCAACTCACAAAACCAATAATGGGCAAAATCATATGACCTAATAGCAGCAGGATATACAAAGTAAATTACTGGACTAAAAATTATATAAAAACCTGTCAACTAGTAAACGACCTCAAGAAAATCTTGTGCAATTGGCGTTCATACAAATTTATTAATTTCAATCAAGTAATTTTGATCATAAAAAGAAGGGGCCAGAGGCCCCTTCTTTTACAACGATCAAGAAAGATACTTCTTTTTGATCGATCAATTGGCTTCTTACTAGGAATCAGTCTTGAGCAACTTGGAAGGCAATTCCTGCGTTACCACTGATAGTGATTGATCCACCTGAAGATGTACCAGCTGTACCTACCTGTACCAAGAGGTCATCAGTAGTTACAGTTGAATCACCACCAGAGATGAAGAGGAAGTTACGTGAACTGCCATCGACAAATCCGAAGGTAGAACCTGCACCTGCACCTGCTTCACTCAAGATTGTGGCCCGAGCAGTTACATCGTTAGCAACAGTACCGGTGAAGATAACTGATCCATTAGTAGCTGTGAAGTCTGATGCACTCATGCTAGTGCGGTTAGCAGTGCTTCCAAGCCAACGGAACTGATAAGTACCACCAGTGTTGGTAATAGAGATGGTGTCGTAAGCAGACAGAGTTGAATCTGAAGCCGCTGAATAACCAAACTGCATGCCGATGGTCATTTCATTACCAGCGACGTTTGCAGAAGCGGTAAAGATATCCGCTCCAGCACCACCAAAGATGGTTGTTGCTGAAAGACCAGTGGAGTTAGCTGAACCAGTACCAGCCAAGGAGAAGATATCGTTACCACCACCAAGCTGAACAAAGCTAGTAAGAATAGCTGTGATTCCCTGGATAGTGTCGTTACCTGCACCAGCTTGAATAGTTGATGCACTAATAAGTGCTGCAGACAACAAGTCATTACCAGCGTTTAACTGATAAAGGTTGTCGTTTGAATCAGAAGCGGTTACGCCAATGTGAATTGAGTCGTTACCACCACCAGCTTGGATGGTTACGCCTGAAGCTGTTACGTTTCCGCCAGCACCCAAGAACTTGCCGCTGAATAGATCGTTACCGTCGTAATCTGACTGGGTATTGAAAGTATCCAGGGTTATCAAACTTGCGTTAGCAATTGATGCTGAGAAGGTAATTGTGTCGTTACCGCCACCACCAGCAATAGTTGAAGTATTGAAAGCAGATACTTGAGAAGTAATGGTGTCATTACCGCCGCCAGCAAGTACCTGGCTATTACGCATAGTACCTGCGGTGTTATTTACACCAATTACATCATTACCTTGAGAACCCTGGATGGTTGTTGAGGTAATGATTCCACTGTTCGCCCAGAAAGTAATGGAATCGTTACCGCCGCCACCTTCAATAAAGGCAGAATCAAGAATTACTCCAGTAGCTGCTGAAGCTGTTACTGCAGTGTTATTTACGAAAGCTACGGTAGCTATAACGTCGTTTCCAGCTCCACCTCCGACTGTAGTGTCACGGACCAATGTGAGGCCGGGCAGTGCAGTGGTGTTATGAATGAAGGCAGGTGCAAGGTAAATGGAGTCATTACCTTGGTTTCCCCAAAGTTTGCTGCTTTGTAGAGTTCTAGCACCGATCTGAGATGTAATAACACCACTTAGAACCATCGCAGTGGAAGCTGCTCCACTAACGAGGGTTGTAGAGGTGCGGTACATAACATCTGCACCATTCATGCCGGCAGAGTAGACGGCACCTGAATGACCTGTGGTGCTGCCTGATGCTGCCTCAAATTCACCGGTGTAGTTGGCTGTAAATCCTTGGGGTCCAAGCCAAATAACGTCAGCACCATCACCTGCAACAACAGTATTGTTTTGTGCAGATGCAGAAGCACCGAAATAAAGGATAGTGTCAGCTGCGGTAGAGGCTGTAATAGCCTGACCCGCAGTATTGAGCCCGTAAATTGCCATTGAAGGTAGAGCGGGATAAAAAAGGGTTCTTTTCTGCGGTTTGTACCGCGAGACGACAATATCATATATGAGAGTTGCCTTCAATGGAAATTAACCTGTGTGGAAGTCAATACATCCAATATGTGCCAATTAAGTCAGTGGTCGCTTAGTGATGGCTTTACTAGAAAAATAAGGTTTTATCTAAGCTCTACTAAAAGTATAAAAAGCTTGCTATTAAAGGGGTTTAGAGCAATGATAAACAAAATTTTTTCAAATTATTGAACTTCGAGCAAACCTAAATTGATAATTTTTTTACTTCAGATTTTCGTTTTCTATTTTCTTACAAAGAATGGTCCAAGTGTAAATCTGGCACACCACCATCTAAAACCAATGAGAAATTTGATTGGTAAAATTGATTACCTTGGAAACAAGAACTGCCAATAATTTCTGCTTTTCTCGCCAAAAGGGCCGAACAAATGCGAAAAAACCCTCTTAATTATCCACGATTATGTAAGTGAGCCAATCAAGGCTAGCCAATTTCTAATACATTGTTCCCTTCCATATACCTCAAAGAATTCTTTGTTCTTCGAGGTACGCATCTCATCTGATAGGTCAACTTGAGAAAAATTCCTCAGGGCAAGCTTGATGTCAACTGCTAAGGCCTCTGGATCAAACGTATTATTTGTTGATTGAGCTAAAGACGTTCTTGATATTAATGAGTTGGTGGCTGGACTCTCAGTAATTAAAGTTGGAGTACCTAAGGCCAAGGCATCAAACATACTCCAACTAGGGACAAAAGGTTGTGTCAAGTGAATATGCAAAGTAGAATATTTAAGCACTGTCAAATAAGATTTATATTTTAACTTACCTAGAAAAATAATATCTTCAGAACAATTTTTTTTATGCAGATATGTTTTAGCCCAACGACGAAAAGACTTTATGGACTTCGAAGGAGATCCACATCCATAATGAACTTTGTCTCCCCCCAAAATAAAAACTCTATGGTCACAACCTTCTGCACGTAAAAAGGGTAAAGTCTTGATGAATTCTGGGAAGCATCTAATAGGCTCTAAGCCTCTAGATGCATAAGTTATATATGGCTTGCTATTCTCATCAGTATTGTCTAAAGCAACATGATCATTTGGGACTCCATCAAAAATAATATGGACTTTTTCCTTTAAAGATTTTGGAAGAAATTTACATTGCCATTCTGTTGGAGACACAATAGCATCTGCAAGAGATAATTCTAAAGCAGTAGATCTATTACGTAAAAAAAGTTGTGAATAAGTAGTTGACTTATAGTCAATAAAAGGTGTAGATATTATTTTCTGAGTCGGATCATTAGAAAACCACCATTCTAAATATGATATCAGAGGCGTTTCAGGAAAAAAATATTTTGCATATAAGCCACAAAAAAATCCAGAGTGGCTAATTATCAAATCAAAGCGATATTTGGCGGATAAACGCTCTAATGATGATCTAAAATAGTCGGTAGCTTCGGCGGGATTCTCAGTTGGTTTTTTTGCCCAAACCTGTTTGATTTTTCGATTAGGTGTGCCTTGAAAACTACTTAAAAATAATATCTTATGCTTTTCTTTTAATAAAGCAGGAATAAGGTACTTAAATTGCCCAGGGTGATTATTATGTAAAAGCAATATATGCATCTAATTCAGAATACGCTCCAGAATTTTATCGAACGATTGACTTGGATCAAATACAATTCTAGCCCAACCAGCAATCTTGCCTCTTAATTCTGATAATTTTATGTCAGATAAAGAAGTAAAGTTATGAATAAATTGAGCTATTTCAGAAGAAGAACTTGCCGTAAAAATAGGAGGATCGTCGCCATAGAAAGACTTTGTATGCATATCACTAGCAGAAAGGCTTCCTGTCAAGAAAGGTGTACCTGCACAGCAAGCTTCGCGCCCAATACCACCCATTAACCCATGAAACTGACCAAATTGATCAATTACAGATATTCTTGGATCTAATACAAATGACCAAAATTCAGATGCTTTCAAATTACGCATATTACGGACTTTAAGATTATATTGCACTGATAGATTATGCAAGTCCTTTTTAAATTCCGCACACCCATAATCAAGATTTCTATTACTATGGTCAACATTCATAATACGAGTACATTCAATTTGCTCCTTTGAAGCAGATTGACAAAACTTTTCTAAGCCATCAATAATCAACTTCACACCCTTATAATGAGTGTATTTCTTATCTCCATTCTTACGACAAGGTAAGAAAATCAATCTTTTTGAAGAGTCATAGTCAGCCTTATTACTATCAACTATGTAAAAAGGGGACTGTTGATCAAGAAACTCTAATGGGACAGGATATAGCCAAGGAATTATTTTATCCTTTAACCCCAATGCAATAGAAGAATAAATACAGTCTAATTGGGAAGTAAAAATACCTTTCAGTCTTGAGCGATAGGAATAAAATATATCCCTATAACGAAGATATTGACTTAACGCAGCGGTTTTTTCATCAACAAAGGGCCACATTGCCAGATCACTTCCCGTTGGAACTATATAATAGTTATTCTCATTATTCGAATGTTCAAGCATAAACATTATTTCTATACCGGTAGATAATATATTTAATCCTGAAAATTCCTTTGTAAATTTTACTATCTGAATAAAAGCTTCTGAAGGCAATATATAATTTTTATATTTTTCATATAAGCCTTTACATAAATAATCAGGGTCACTGCGATTAATTCCTCGTCCTTGCATAATTAACCAAGCACGTAAACCTCTATCCCTTGCATGTTTAACAAACATGAAGCCTAGATTATCTTGATTGCCTATATATAAAATATCTCCCGGCTGAAAAGCTGGAACTTTAATAGTTTTTTGAGGCATAAGCTCAATTATTACTCAGGAAAATTTTGTACTTCGGTTTTACTATTGGTTAATTCATCAACTATCTCGGATGAAAGTTGAGGTATAAGCGAATGAGGAACTTCTAATGCTTTTGCTTGCTGTAAGTATGAGCCAGCCTCAGTATATGCATTCCTAATTCTACACAGTTGAGCCAAATTCACATACACGTCAACTGTAGAGACTCCCTCAGCTACTGCCTTAGTATAAAATAATTCTGCTAAATCTAACTTTTTAAGATTAATATATGCTTCTGCTGCCGTTGCATGTAATGCCTTTGGAGAACAACCCCGTTTAATTAATTGATTGCAAGTTCTAATTGTTAATTCAGGATTAATTTGCTTATTAGCTTGAGCAAGCCTCAACAGCTCTTCATTGTCAGAGGAAATGAGATTATTTAGTTTCTCAGGAGGTTCACTTATTTTATTAGAATCTACTTGTTCTTTCGACTTCGAATCATTACCTTTATTAAAGTAATTAGATAAAGTATATTTGCTTTCATCTTCTGTAAAGGCCATCAAAAGCGGGTCAAATTGATCTTCCTCAGGATAGGTCAAATTTTCTTCAAGGTTGTTGACTTCATCTACAATGCTTTTAGAAGCATTTTTTTGCTGTTCTTTTAACTCTCTAATCCTCTGTATATTCATCACAGCATCCTGATACTGAGGATCTTGTTCGACAAGTTTTTCCAAAATCACTAAAGCCTCATCCATCTCTCCTAAATCAGTTAAAAGATTGGAATAGTTATTCATAAAAGGAGCAAGATTTCTGCCACCTAAATCCAAACCATGTTGAAAAATTTCTTTTGCCTTTTCAAATTGACCTGCAGTTCTTAATACCGCACCATACAAAGAGATGTAATCGAGACGATCAGCCATCTCATTATAAATTTCATCACAAGCCTTGATTGATTTTGATAAATCACCAATTCTGAAATAAGCACCTGCTGCAATCAGCTTCTCATCAGAATCAGGAGATAAGATTGCTTCAAATTCAGAAACGGCCTTACTAAATTGTCCGTTCTGAAAATAATCAAACAGCTTCATAGCCTTAGACTTGTAGAGATTGGTGGTGCAGAGAGAGGCGTGTGGAAAGCCATTCAGTCATGGCTTCCAATTGCATCTTCCTGCTATTTGGATCTTCTTGTATGACTCCATCAACAGAACTATACCAGTAGGAATTCTTGTAGCCCTTATCAGGCTTAATCCATCTCCAATCATGAGATTTTGGAACCAAGCAAAATGTTGGAATCCCTAAACCTCCACTACCATGAACAGTAGTATTAGCAATACTAATTACATAATCACATATAGCTACTTGTGCTAACCACCTATCCATATCCTTTATAGCATTAACAGCAGTATCGTAAATAATAGTTGTTTTTATTTTATCTTGAGTATTTTCGACATACTGTTGACAATCTCCATATTGAAGGCTTATAAAATCACAAGACATATCCTTTATTGGATTTAATAGTTGATCTAAAGCAATACTTTTGGATTCAACTCTACTTTTTTTACCTCCTCCTCCTCTCCAACTTAAACCAACTAATGGCCTGCTTTTCTTAGATCGCTTATACCTGGAATAAAACTTTTTAACAAGCGCAGGATTAGCCTTTAATAGCGAGCCTTCGAGATAAGGCATACTTAATCCAGGAACCACAAACTTAAGAATGCTTCCAATAGGGATCATATAGTCAAATAAAGACGCAGAGGTTTTAATTACTTCCTCGTTTGCGAGTATATGTATATTTTCACACTCCATAGATCTTCTATAAATATTTAGAAGTCGATCTCCACAGACAAAGGAAACTTTACATTTATATTTTCTAATAAATTCCCTAAGTATTAAAGAAAACATCATAGTATCACCGATAGCTTGCTCACCAAGAACAAGAATTCTCTTATCTTCTATGTCCTCCCCTCTCCAAATAGGAATTTGATCACTATGAAATGGCTTAAACAAAGCCCTCTGGTACTTTTGCTTTCCTGCTGCGGGGACTAACAAACCTGCATCATAATATCTCCATCCTTTTTCCAATAGGCCATTAGTAAGCAAGGTACAGGATAGATTCCAAGTCAAATTTGTAATCATCAAATTTTTTTTATTTCTATTTTCCAACTCAACATTTATATGTGTTGCCAGTTTCAGTATGCGATCTGCTTGTTCTACTCTATTTAAAGCTATTAAAACATGAACAACAGACAAAGCTTTCTTAACTTGAAGAATCCCGTCTATACCAATTCTATAAATTATTGATTCAATAACACTATCAATCCAATCAGATATGTCCGGATCATTCGCCAAATTCTTATTAGCTAGCACTTCCACAATATTTATGGAAACATCCTTATAGCCTGCTTGAAAAGCTGCCAAAGCAACCTTTAATGCCAAAGATGGCATATTTGCAGCTTTAAGTGCATTAACTAAACTCAAAATTACATCTAAAGATCTATTATTTCCACGTATTGCACGTATATAAGCTGGAACAGCTCCGTGAGGATCACCAATATCAAAAAGATTATTAGCTAGATTACCCCAAGCAGCTCCATTATCTGAATCAATGGAAACTACCTCTTTTAAAAGTAAAATAGCATCTTTGTTATTCTTTTCCTTTCTATAAAGTGCTGCCGCATTAATTGCTGATATTGCATGTTTTTGGTTCTTCCATAGATCTAAATATATCGATACTGCTTCTTTAACTTGATCTTCTTGATGCAACTTAACAGCATTATCAAACTTTTCTTGCTGTGATTTATCTAATTCTAAATTACTAGCAAGAGAATTGATCATATATTTTTTACCTTTGCAAAGGTGATAATTTAGAGGAAATTATAGCGTATATGGTCGCTATCCAGATGCTTCCTGCTGCCTATATAAGGTTTTATAACGACCATTTTTAGACATAAGTTCATCATGCTTGCCTACTTCCTCTAATCGACCTTGATGCATAACCATTATCAAATCACTATTTTTTATAGTACTGAGTCTATGTGTAATAAAAAATACTGTTCGATTTCCAGCCCAATTCTGCAAATTCAAACATAATTGACGCTCAGTATCATAATCAAGAGCACTAGTAGCTTCATCCATAACTAATAATTGAGGATTGGAAAGAATTGTTCTTGCTATTGCTAGGCGTTGACGCTGACCACCAGAAAGGTTTGAACCTCGTTCTGCTAAAGGTGTGGCATAGCCCTGACCAAGACTCATAATAAAATCATGCGCACAAGATAATTTTGCGGCATCAATAATTGCTTCCGTACTCGCCTGTGGATCATTTAAAGCTATATTTTCACCAACAGTACCTTCAAAAAGAAGAGAATCTTGAGGCACAATTCCTATTTGCCTTCTTAAGCTACTTAAATCAACTTTGCCTATGTCATAATCATCAACAAAAATCCTACCTTGAGCAGGCTTATATAATCTAGGTAGCAGTTTCATTAAAGTACTCTTTCCACTTCCACTTTGTCCTACAATTCCAACAAAGCTTCCTTTAGAAATATCAATGGAAACATCATTAAGTTGATTTGGTCCAGTACTACCAAATCGAAAATCAACATTTTCAAATCTCACGTCACCTTGGATAGGAGGTAATGCAATTTGACCAATTTCCTCAGAATTTTGAAGTTCAGGATTTTGATCTATAATGTCACTCAATCTTTCCATTGATAATTGAACCTTTTGAAAGCCTTGATAGAGACCAGCTAGTTGCAATAGCGGGCCAGTAACATTGCCAGCAATAATTCGAAATGCTATCAACATTCCCAAAGTGAATTCTCCTTGAAGAACTAGATACATTCCAACCCAAAGGACACCAACGCTACTTACTTGATTAAGAAACTTTCCAATCTCACCTGAACTAGCTCCAAGTGCCACACTTTTAAATCCCTCATCAACAAATTTCCTGTAGCGATCTTGCCATTTCCATCTTGCTGTTAGCTCAAAATGTTGGGCTTTAACTGTTTGAATTCCACCCAAAATTTCTATCAAATGACTTTGTGTTTTAGCCTGTGCAACTGCACGTCTACGTATTAAGGATCTATAGATCGGTGCAATAATAAATATCAGCAATAAATACAAAGGCAATGTTGACAGTGCTACTGCTGTAAGTAAAGGTGAATAAAGCAACATAACAAGCAGATATATTGCGGAAAATATGATATTTAAAACAGAAACTAAAGCTGTTCCCGTAAGAAAACTTCTAATGCTATTAAGCTCACCTAAGCGTTGACTTAATTCACCGACTGGCCTTCTTTCAAAGTAGCTTAATGGTAAAGCCAATAAACGATCAATAACAGCGCTACCTAAAGTAAGATCCATCCTATCGGTTGTGTCTACAAATATATAGGTACGCAAAGCCATTAAAACTCCTTGGAAAAGAGCCATAACAATCATGGCAGTTCCAAGAACATTGAGACTACTTAAATTTCCTTGAGTAAGAACTTTATCTATAATCTGTTGAAGCAAAAGCGGAATAGCTAATCCAAACATTTGTGCTAATAAAGAAGCAATAAAAACTAATATCAATGATGTTTTATACTTACGAATTAATGGAGTAAACCAGTTCCAGCCAAATCTACTTGTTGGAGTAGAAGCGAGTCTTTTTGGCAAGGCAAATCGTATCTTTTCCTTCTCTAAATCCTTAAGGTCTTCAATAGACTTTCGCAGAATCCCATGATGAGGATGTCCTATAAAAAAACTTCCTTTTTTGATATCAAATAAAACAACAGGAACATCCTCAAGAAGGAAAATAATCGGTGTTTCAACCCCCAAAAGATGTTGAATAGAAACTTCACCAACCTGAGCATTTAGCCCCAAAATCTGAGAGAGCGCTGCGATTAACTCAATAGATAGGGTTTTATCTCGACGAAATTGATCCTCCAATGCCTTTTGAATTTGATCCTTTCTAAATGGAACTGCTTGCTGTAGCGCAACCATCTCCAAAGCAGCCATGGTTTCTTTTAATTGTCCATGACCTCTAATAAATGGAAAACGAATATCATCTTTCAACTCTTCATCATCCATTATTCCAAGTTCACGAAGATCCACAGGAAGAGAATCACTACTCTCTTCTGGTTCTGGAGACACTTCTTGTTGACTCAATACTGCTAAATCAGCCTCAATTGGAACAGCAAGTAAACGATAGGGAAGCTTATAACCCTGCCTTTGCGGAAGATTTAAATCCTTTCCTATAATTGTTCCAACTGGATTTCCTGGGATATCAGGCGTACTTACAAT
This sequence comes from Prochlorococcus sp. AG-363-J23, assembly GCA_003280245.1. Taxonomy (GTDB): domain Bacteria; phylum Cyanobacteriota; class Cyanobacteriia; order PCC-6307; family Cyanobiaceae; genus AG-363-J23. The sequence continues at coordinate 22,580 of QCFN01000003.1, read as the reverse complement.
CCATTGCCAATTAGCTGGGATCTTAGGGAGAACACTTAATGAATCTCCCGGTTGAACAGATACGACTTTGACTTGGTTAACACGATTAATCAAGCCCTGACGCCAACCAGCAGAGCGTTTCGGTTGCAACTCACCAGATGCCACCAAAACTTCATAAGACTCTTGAGGACTTGCCAATGAAGAATAATAATCAGCGAACTCTTTTACTGAGAAAATTAATTCTAAAAAGGTTTTAGCAGACAGAGAAAATACATACGTTTCAGTACTTGCTTGCACAAATTCACATGATTTACCTCGCAATAAACTAGACCAACCTAAAAGTTGCCCAGATCCTCTTTTGCCAAGGGTAATTTGACCTTCACTTTCATTACCAATAACTATTAATCTAACCGTGCCTTTAATGACTAAAAATAAAGAATCACTAAACTCAGCAGGCCTAATAATCCTCTGGCCAGGAGTAAATTTTCGTAATTTAGCTGTGGAAAGCAAATCAGACAGCTGATCTTCTGTAAGCAGAGAAAAAGGCTGTTGTTTTGCCAACTGAGGCCTTAGGCTCTCCAGCCAAGTTGATTGTTTACTGGAGGTCAATTTCGGCTATTCATTCATTATTTGAGCCTAGAATACTTAATAGCGTGTCAACTACAAAATCAATCCAAAGACGCAATTGCTCAGATAGCAAAAAATCTTTTGTATCTTCATCTAATTGACAGGGTTTCCATTCAGTAAGCTCAACAATGCAAAAACTCTTCCCCAATTGTAAAGGAATGCTAAGACCGCCAGGTTCTAAAGTTGACAGCAACGGGCCTAAACCATGAGGCATTTCTTCTAAAGACTGCATTGGAATTAGTCCTCCATTCTTTCTCTCTGATCCTTTCCCATAGCTCCGTGCTGCTTCTTCAAAGGTTGTTTCTCCGGCCTTGATTCGGTGATACAGCTCTTTGATTAAGTCCTTATCTGTTGTTCTTAGCAATTTACAACTAGCCCTATCAAGTTCACTTTTACGCTTCAAAAAAACTGTCTCCAGTCTATTGCTCCACTGTTTCCTAGCCCAACGCATTGAAGCAGGGGCAACCCTAAGCTTGTCGCGCAATTGAACTTGTGACAAACCCCATTCCTCAAGGCTGTTTTTCTTTAGCCAAGAGCTTTCCAAAAGGTTCAGAGTATCTTGATCTTCTTTCGAAGAAAAATCAATCTCCAAAGATGCCTCTAACCTAACCCAATAACTCAAAGCAGCTCTCCACATTCCAGCTGTAATCAAAAGAGTCTTGGCCTGGCCAAGGGTTTCTTTAACGCGACTAAGCCTTTCTGTAGTCAACCAAGCTAATGGCTCAGGATCAGTTGGCGCTGATGTGACCCTTGAACTTGTCATAGATGAAAGAATGACCTTACAAAAAAAGTTGAACTATGGCGAAAGTGATCTCAGAGGAGCAAAAACGCCTCAATAAGACCCTTCACAAAGATCGTGAAGACTTCGGGAACAGATCAGAAGGCGCTGGGCTGGGAGCCAGACTGACAACTGCATTAACAAGAATGCATCAACTTGGAGTGTGCTCCTCTGTACTTGATTATGGGTGCGGAAAAGGCAAGCTTGTTCAAAGACTACAAGAAGAGCTGCCAGATTCTATAAAAATGTATGGATACGATCCTGCAATAGATGAATACGAAAACAAACCTGACGAAGCCGTAGATGTTGTCACATGCTTAGATGTTTTAGAGCATATAGAAATGGAAAGTATAGATGCCGTATTAGAAGATATAAAAGCCTTAAGCAAAAGATTCTGTTATCTAGTTATTGATTTACAGCCCGCAGTTAAATTTCTTGCTGATGGAAGAAATGCACATATTTTATTAGCACCTCAAGATTGGTGGGTTACTCGAATATCACAACATTTCAGATGTCAAGCTAGCTTTCCAATAATGCACATTAAAGGAGTTCCACAAAAACTAGTTGTTGCAGCAACAGACGACACAAGAGTCTGCCCTTGCATGTATAGCTTCCTAATAAAAATGAAACTATTTCATTTCAATATGACTGGAGGGATCTTAGGAAAACCTGAGACCCAAGAAGAAGTTAAAGAAAAAACTGAAGATAATCAGACGTCAATTGACGAAAAACCATCGAAAGAAGATTCAACTAATTAGCAATGACAATTACTGAAAAACTACAACAAATAAGGCAGGATCATGGTCCATGGACCGCTCACAATATTGAAATATCAAATGGCATTTTCACAATCTCTGCTCAACCACCAGACAGAGCAGAACGGCGAGCTCAACTTTATGCTGGCTTAGCCAGAACTTTTCTAAGGCGAAAAAGTATCAAGGGGCTAAAGATCCTCGATCTTGGTTGTCTTGAAGGCGGAATTAGTATCTCCTTAGCTAAATCAGGTGCTAAATGTACAGGCATTGATGTAAGGCCTCAACATCTAATTAAAGCCTCATTTGCTGCCGAAGCTTTAAAAATAAAGAAAAGATGTCAATGGATAGAAGGTGATATAACGAGGCCAGAAATCTGGGATAAAATTAACAATTTTGATATTGTTATTTGTTCCGGGCTCTTATACCATCTCGATGCAAATGATATTTTGCCATTACTCAAAAATTTGCGTAAAAAATGTAAAAATAATGGACTCGCAATCATTGATACCAATATAGCTCCAAATTCAGAAGAACTCATAAAAACACAAGAAGGTGTCGAATTATGGGGATGTAAATGGAAAGAACATCCTCCAAATAGAACTTTTGAAGAACGACTAGCCCAAGACTGGAGTAGTTTTTCTAATAATGAAGCATTTTGGCTAACAGAAAGAAGTCTCACCAATGCACTCGCAACATGTGGATTCGGTGCAATTACAAAGCCTCTATATCCATATCACGAATGGGGACACAAATCTAGAGATATCTGGCTTGCCTTTCCTGGCTTTAGTGACCCCATTGGATTACCTCTTAGGAAAGAACCAGACAATAGGCCCAATGCACATCCAGCATTATCCAAAAACATGTAAATGAATATCTTAATAGTCCACAAAGGATTCCCAGGTCAATTTAAACACTTAATACCCCACCTTTATTCAAGAGGTGACAATCTTGCTTTCATTAATCCATCAGGAAATAAAATTCATCTACCAAAGGATATATCAATTGCTCACTATCCCTATACATTGAGCAGAGGCAATGGCACAGGGGTTCATCCTCTTGCATTAGAAACTGAAACCAAAGTTTTACGCGGAGAAGCTGTGGGGAATGTAGCCAATACTCTACTCAAAAAAGGATATATTCCAGATTTAATCATTGCACATCCTGGATGGGGAGAAGCTCTATTCCTAAAAGAAATTTGGCCTAAAACACCACAATTACATTATGTCGAATTTGCATATAAAAAGAAAGGAACAGACTCTGATTTTCCTGATAGATATGCACCAAAACAAATTTGGACCGAAAATGCTCGTGTTCTAATGAAAAATGCAAATGTATTACTTAATCTCGAATCGATGACTTGGGGTATAACACCAACTGAGTTTCAATACAGTACACTACCAACTTGGGCTCACTCAAAAACAAGTATAATTCATGATGGAATTGACACGGCATGGGCATCGCCAAAAGAAAAAGTCCAAATAAACATTGGATCAAATCTAAAACTTACTGAAAAGGATGAAATAATAAGCTTCGTCAACAGAACATTTGAGCCATATAGAGGGATACATATCTTTTTAGAGGCAATAAGTGAAGTGCTCAAAAAAAGACCATCAGCCCATATTTTACTCATTGGTCAAGACACCCCAAACGTAAGTTATGGCAGAAGAAGAGAAGATGGACAAGGCTGGCTCACAGCATTAAAAAAACAACTTAGCAGTAAAATTGATTGGTCTAGAATTCATTGCCTTGGGAAAATTCCACACATAGAACTAATAAATATTTTCAGGATAACTAGTGCTCATGTTTACCTAACCTATCCTTTCGTTTTAAGTTGGAGTATGCTCGAAGCAATGAGCTGTGGAGCTTTAGTAATTGGAAGTGAAACAGCACCAGTTTTAGAAGTTATTCAACATGGCAAAAATGGCCTTATTGTTCCATTTGCTGACTCAAACAAATTAGCGAAGCAACTAATACAAATCTTAAATCAGCCAGAAGACTTTACCGCAATGAGATTTGCAGCACGTGAAACTATCGAATCAAATTATAAATTAGAAAAATGCATAAACGAGCAAATAAAGATAATAGATAAAGTTGCTACTACAACAATTTAATAACCAAAGTTATTTTCGCTTATTGCTGACGAAGACTTTTGATACTCTCAGTATTATCAACTAATAAATCTGAGATAAGGCTAATTAATCTTTTCTCTCTCAATTTCAGGTTTGTCGTTATTGACATGCCGCTTCTTAAAGGAATAGTAACTCCACGTGATTCCAGAAAAGATCGGTCAAGAGTTAATTTAACTGGGAATCTATAAAACGTGAAAGTCTCATCTGGAGGCAATGCATCAGCCCCAATCTGCGCAACTTGTCCATCCAATTCTCCATAACGACTATAAGGAAATGCATCAACTCTGACCTTTGCTTTCTGACCTATTTTTACAAAACCAATATCTTTATTCGGCACAAAAACCTGCGCCTTTAGGCCTTCCTGCGGAACCAATGTTAAAATGGTTTCACCACTCTGCAGCACTCCATCTTCACTTGCTTTGGGATCAAATACAACCCCAGTCACTGGAGCAACAACATTCTGATATTGAAGTGTAAGGTTAGCTCTAGTCAATTGGTTTTGCATTTGACCTATTGATTTTTCTGCTTGTATTTTCTTTAAATTTATTTCTAATTGTGTATTAGATAGCTGACTTTTTAAAGCATATAATTCATCTAGTTGTTGTAAATATCTTACCCGTTGAAACGCACCTTCTTTTACAAGTTCTTTCATTTCATCTGCAATTTTCTGATTAGTATTCACTTTCTGCTGCACAACTGCTTTTTGCTGATTCAGTAAACCAATTGCACTTTGTAGGTCTCGATTCTCAAGCTCTATAAGTCTTGTCAACATAATCTTTTGATCTGTTGCTTCACGAGTATCAAACCGAACTAAAAGTTGTCCCTTATCAACTAATTGTCCATCCTTATAGAAAACTGCTGCCACCTTTCCTCCTGCAGGGCTTTTAACATCTGTACTGCCACTAATAGCCTGCAATTGCCCCCTAACAGTTACAACCTCATCAATTTTAAAAAGTACTCCACCAAGAACCGCTAATGAACCCAGTCCTATCAAGATACCCGCCAAACTTTGTGCCCAAAATGGCGTTTGTCTAAGCACTAAAGAACGATTGCGAGCAAGCCACTGTTCTGCAGCCTCACCTAACACCTGTTTTGCGGATGGCTCTAGACCTTGAACAGCGACCTCCTCCTTTCCAGGGTCTGATCCTTTTGATTTCTCCTTCAATAGCTCGCCTTTGACACCTAACTCCTTCTTTGCAGGGTCTGATCCTTTTGATTTCTCCTTCAATAGCTCGCCTTTGACACCTAACTCCTTCTTTGCAGGGTCTGATCCTTTTGATTTCTCCTTCAATAGCTCGCCTTTGACACCTAACTCCTTCTTTGCAGGGTCTGATCCTTTTGATTTCTCCTTCAATAGCTCGCCTTTGACACCTAACTCCTTCTTTGCAGGGTCTGATCCTTTTGATTTCTCCTTCAATAGCTCGCCTTTGACACCTAACTCCTTCTTTGCAATGGAATCGCTGACAGAATCAGCTTGATGCTGATTATGCTTTTGATTGGACTCCTTGTTAGGAGTTTTCGAAATTGAATCTTCCTTCATATACACAGATTACGAGGTCGAACAAACCACAATCCACTACCTGAAAAAAACATGAAGCTATCCAGTTAACTCAGGTGTTTCCAAACAATGGCTAAAAGCCAAGAAAACAGATTAGAGAACTATTCCAAAAACCCGTAAGAAACCTTTGGATTAGAGAACAGCTGTGGTAATTCTCCAAAAAGTCCCTGATCAATTAACAAGACTGAAACCATTTTTTTAGACTTAGCAAATCTTTGTAAATTTATCAAATACTAAGCTTAGATGACGTAAGAACCTATGGATGACTCGCTCAGACTCATTCTCTAGATCTAGACGAATCTTTAATACAGACTGCTATGAAAAACTTCTATTCTGAATAAGATCGCATCCAGACAATGGCAATAGTTGATCAAATAGCTACTAGAGATACCTAACAGATTTAGAAATTCATCTATTGCCAGAAATCCTAATAATCAAAGTAGTTGTAGATAGAATTCCCCTTAACTCATTTTTGAAATTATAGAAGGCATCTTGAAAGTGAAATATCAAACCAAGGCATAAAGCAGTAACTGCATCTCATAAGGGAATCAAGATACAACTGGATCTTCGGTATAGATTTAGCAAAGCTCTAAACTACGTGCAATGAATAAAACAATACCTATTTTCATTGGCTACGACCCTCGCGAAAGGGCCGCCACTAATGTCCTTATTGATAGTCTGTACCAAACCTCCTCTACACCTCTTGCAATAACTCCACTTATTACTCCTCAACTCCAAACTCAAGGTCTATATTCTAGAGCTCGGGATCCCAAGCAAAGCACAGCCTTCTCATTTACCAGATTTTTAGTGCCGCATTTAATGAACTTCAAAGGCTGGGCAATTTTTATGGATTGCGACATGCTCTGCAGAAATGACATTAACAACTTATGGAAACAAAGAAACGATGAATATGCGGTTATGTGTGTCCACCATCAACATTCTCCTAATGAAACAGTGAAGTTCCAAGGAGAGCCTCAAACTCCCTATCCCAAAAAAAATTGGAGTTCATTAATGCTTATGAATTGTCAAAGGTGCACCTCTCTTACTCCCGAATATGTCAACAAAGCTTCAGGGCTCGAATTACATCGTTTTCACTGGCTAGCTGGTGATCACGAAATTGGAGAAATTAATGAAGAATGGAACCACCTAATTGACGTACAAAATACAGAAAAAGCCTCTTCTGCAAAATTACTACATTGGACGCTAGGAGGACCCTGGTTTCGTGACCAGCGGACGATGGGGGGCTCTCTTGCTGCAGAATGGTTTAGTGCAAGAGATGAATCTACAAAACTTTGGGATTAATGCAAAGCATAATCGCAATACCAGCTCGACTGGAATCATCGAGGCTACCTGGGAAAATCTTGGCAGACATTGGTGGCAAGCCAATGATTCAAAGAGTTCTCGAAAATTGTAGGAAAGCAAAGAAAGCGGATGAAATCTTTGTATGCACAGATAGTGAATCTCTAGCAAATCAAGTTAAAAACTGGGGATTCAAGTGCCTACTTACCAGTCCAAAGTGTGAGAGTGGGAGCGAACGAATTGCATCTGTAATTGACAGATTAATTGGCAAATCTATGCTTAAAGAAACACTTATAATTAATGTACAAGGAGATCAGCCATTTATCGATCCAAATATCATTGATATGATGATAAAAGAGTTCAAAAAAAGAACACCTACACCACAAGTTCTTACACCAGTATATAAAATGAAAGCAGATAAAATTCACAATCCAAATGTTGTGAAAACATTATTATCAGCAGCTGGGCAAGCTATATACTTTTCAAGATCTGCTATACCACATGTACGTGGAGTAGAGCAAAAAGAATGGCATAAATTCTCAAATTATTGGGGACATGTAGGAATTTATGGATATCGAGCTGACATACTTTCTAAATGGAAGAATCTGCCTTTTTCACCACTAGAAAATATTGAAAAGTTAGAACAACTGCGTCTTATAGAAGCTGGTATAGAAATAGGAACTTTTCCAGTAGAAAATGAATCACTGTCTGTAGACACAGAAGAGCAACTATCACAAGCACGGCAAATTGCTAACGCACAAAATCAGTAAAATGATGGACATCTCTAATCCATCCATCCCTTTAATTTGGATGAATCTAAATAGACATGTTAATCGCAGAGCCAAGATGAATTGGGCATTACAAAAGGGAAATTGGAATTCTCAAAGATTTCAGGCAATAGATTCAGAAAATCTAAGAGAAGTGTTCATACCGATACCGAATCTTTTAAACGAGGGAAGTCCTTTCCCAGGGGTTTTACGAAAGGACGAAATAGAACCATCGAGAAAAACTACAAGAAGCGAGCTTGCATGCTTTGCTAGTTGGCAAGAAATACTAATACAAGCAGAAAAAATACGCTCATCTTGGATTCTCCTTATGGAAGATGATTTAGGTGCAAGTCTCGGCGTCCCAAATGAATGGCCAATTCAAATTTCTGAATTAGCAGCTAAAGCTCCTAAGGAAACATTAGCAATACAACTAGCTCCTATTAGCGCTAAGATTCGAATTGAGTTACACAAAGAATGGGAAGAAAGCAAAAGAAAAAGATGGCTTGTGCCAAAAAAGAATATAAGAAGTCATGGAAATGGAGCAGTTTTACTTCACTATAAAGGCCTAAAAAGACTAATCCCTCTAATCACCAGGGTTACAAGACTTCTAAAGAGAAATTATCATCCTCTTCTCCATCCTTGGAGATCAAGACCTGTTGCAGATAAATGGCTATATGCACAACTTCCTATGAATAGTTGTCAAGTAATTACATATCCTCTTTTCTGCCTTGAAGCAAAAGATTCCTCATTGCATCCTAATCATGTAAATGCCTACCACCTTCCTAGCAGAAAAATAACCTTAGATATCTGGTCTAAAGATGGCTATATTGAACTAATAAATGCACAAAAAGAATGGGATGATTTAAAATAACAACTTCTCAAGATCTAAGTAACTTCGGTATTTTCTTTTTGAGGTGCAGGTTGAAACATAAACATTGAATAAATAACATTTCGCCTCATATTAGTCATCATTTCTAAAAACATATCATAACCTTCATTTTTGTATTCTATTAAAGGATCCTTTTGGCCATAACCACGCAATCCAACTGATTCTCTCAGAGCATCCATAGCTTGCAAATGTTCACGCCACAAAGTATCTATTTGCTGCAAAATAAAGAATCTCTCAGCTTCACGCATAAGTCCTGGTCGTTGTTCCTCGATTTGATTTTCCTTGATATCATATGCATTTCGAAGTTGTTCTTGCAAAAATGAAATGAGTTCTTCTACATTTAATCCATACAATTGTTCTGGTTCAAGGTCTTGCAATAGATAAATAAATTCCTGAACTTTGCCGACCAATTGGTCAAGATTCCATTCTTCTGGTGGTAATTCAGGATTTACATAAGCCTGTACTATTTCTTCCATAGTTTTTTCTCCATATCCAATAACTTGGCTCTTCAAAGCACTGCCCTCAAGGACTCTTCGTCTTTCTGAATAAACAGCACGACGCTGATTATTCATAACCTCATCATATTCAAATACTTGTTTTCTTATGTCATAGTAATATGTCTCAACTTTCTTTTGAGCACCTTCTAGAGATCTTGTAAGCATACCTGATTCAATTGGCATATCTTCCTCAACACGAAAAGCATTCATTAAGGAAGCAACTCTATCCCCTCCAAAAATCCTTAACAGATTATCACCTAGAGAGAGGAAAAAACGAGTACTGCCTAAATCTCCCTGGCGACCTGCTCTGCCTCGTAATTGATTATCTACTCTTCTTGATTCATGTCTCTCAGTTCCAATCACATGTAAGCCTCCCGCTTCTCTCACGCGAGTTTCTTCTTGGTCAACAACAAAATCATATTCCTGCTTTACTTGTAAAATAGCATCTCTAAGACAAGAGATTTGTTTATCAGTTGTGGGAGCTTTCTCTGCAGCAGTTGCTATTCTATCTTCAAGCTCAATCACACTTATTGCTCGATCGCCCCACTTAGCAACTAATTCTTTAACAAGCTTCGTCAATAATTCTTCCGTCTCATCATTTAATTGGCAGGGATATAAGCTTCGTAAAACCTTGGACTCACTTAAAGGTTTAATATTTCTTTCATCTACAGAACTTTTATTAGTTCCAAAGCCTTCACCCTTTTCAACACTTCTTTGCATAGGGACAGGAGGTCTATGACCATCCTCAGGTCGAACAAGCCTAGGCAATAAAACTTCCCTAAGCTTTAATCTTGCCATGTAATCGCTATTACCTCCAAGGATTATGTCTGTTCCTCTACCAGCCATATTTGTTGCAATAGTAACTGCACCAGCACGGCCTGCTTGAGCAATAATTTCTGCTTCTCTTTCAACATTTTCTGGTTTCGCATTCAGAAGATTATGTGGGACATCTTCTTCTGCAAGAAGAGCACTTAATAACTCACTTTTTTCAACACTAGTTGTTCCAACTAATACAGGTCTAGACTTCTTATGTATTTCTGCAGTCTCTTTTGCAACCGCTCTCCATTTTGCCTCTTCTGTCTTATAAACTTGATCCGGCCAATCATTCCTAGACAACAGACGATTTGTAGGGATTACAGTTGTTTCTAATTTATAAGTCTTTTGAAATTCAACTTCTTCTGTCTTTGCTGTTCCCGTCATTCCCGCCAAACGTGGATATAATAAAAAGAAATTTTGATAAGTTATCGATGCAAGAGTCTGGGTTTCAGGTTGAATTGTCAAGTTTTCCTTTGCCTCAATTGCTTGGTGTTGACCATCACTCCATCTCCTACCTGGCATTACCCGTCCAGTAAATTCATCAACTATTACTGCATCATCACCTCTAACAATATAATTAACATCTCTAATAAATAATTCCTTGGCCTTTAATGCATTTGTTATGTAATGAGCCCATGGGTCAGAAGGGTTAAAAAGGTCACTAACTTGAAGTATCTGCTCCGCTTTTGCAAAGCCTTCATCCGTTAGGGTACAACTGCGCTGCTTCTCATCTACTTCATAGTCACCTTCTGGATCTATACCATCTTTTCCCATTTCTGCTGCTCTATCTAAAGCATTGGCAACCTCTGCTGCCCTTTGATACTTTTCTTGCGGTCGCTCAACTTGTCCAGAAATAATTAAAGGAGTTCGAGCTTCATCAATCAAAATTGAGTCCACTTCATCAATAACACAATAATGAAAATCTCGCTGAACCACTTCACTAATATCATTAGCCATATTGTCACGTAAATAATCAAAGCCCAATTCAGAATTAGTTGCGTAGGTGATATCACAACCATAATTTTTTCTTCTTTCAGCGGGAGTCATGTCCTGTTGAATTAATCCAACAGAAAAGCCCAAAAAGCGGTGAACCTGGCCCATCCACTCTGCATCTCGCCTTGCTAAATAATCGTTGACAGTGACGACATGCACACCACGACCTGTAAGCGCATTTAAGTAAGAAGGCAGAGTTGCAACCAGAGTTTTTCCCTCTCCAGTTTTCATTTCAGCAATCTGACCCTCATGTAAAACCATTCCTCCTATTAACTGCACATCAAAATGACGCATACCCAAAACTCGCTTTGCAGCTTCACGAACAACTGCAAAAGCTTCCGGAAGCAACCTGTCAAGCAAAGCCAATTGCTTTTTAAAGCTGCTTTCTTTCGCAAGCATCTGGCGAAACTCGTTAGTGCGAGTACGCAATTCATCATCAGTTAGCCCAACAACATCCTCCTCGAGAACGTTGATGTCAGTGACGAGGGGTTGATATGGCCTCAGCTTGCGGGCGTTCGGATCACCCAGCAGTAGCTTGAGCATGGTTTGAGTATCTAACAAATTACTTCTACAAGCCTAACTAGAATGCTTGAAAATCCTGCGAAAAATCATTAAAGATAAGAACCCAACGGAATTTCAAGCCACATGAAGGCCTAGAAACCTCTAAGGGTAGGGAGTCTATCTGTAAGCTGTCCGCAAAACAATAAAAACTCAAGTCCTAGAGATACTCTTAAGTAATGAGAATCCAGTCTTGTGAAAGTCATAAGGAATTATCAGACAAGTCTTGGGCTTAGGAAGCTAGCCAAAGCAATTCAAACAAAAGAAGCTGATAATATTGCAATAGATCGACTAATTGCATACAAAGCACTTCGAAAATTAAGATCATCTAAATCTAACTATCTGATATTACTACAAATATTTTTAAAGCTAAAAATCAATCAACTAATCAGGCATCCTAAATACATTCTCTTAAAAGGAATAATCCAGCCAAATGAAATAAAGACCCTGGAAGATCAACAGATCATAAAATGGGCTATTTTAGAAACTGCGTCTTACAAACAGTCTATACAAGAAACTATCTATAAAAAATGGGCTTACAAGTTTAGGATAACTGATTCAGAAGAACTTCTTCAAAAAATTAAATTAAATAATCCCGAAAAAATCTTCTTTTTCCATCATTATGATCGACTTGGCTATTTTCCTCAAAGCTGGCTCTCTTCCCTAGAGGCTATATACCAACAAGGGTGGACTGTAATTGTTTCAAGCTCTTATCTTTCACAAACAGCCACAAAAGAATTAGAAGAAAGAAATATAATTATTAGCTTACGAAAAAACATCGGAATATGTATTGGTGCATATAAAGACTTCAATATGAATATATTAAATGACAAAGATATCATGAAAAAATGCAAAAAATTAATATTAGCTAATGACAGTACATTGCCAATTAGTGGAACGAGCAAGTTCGAAGAATGCATTGGTAGATTATCAACCAAACTTGAAGCCCGTATTCCTTTGTTAACAGGAATAACCGATTCGGTACAAACAGATGCATTTCATCTTCAATCTTATCTTTTAGGTCTCAATAATTATCTACTTAATCATGATGAATGGAAAATATTCTGGAATACATTATCGATCACAGATAATAAAGACGAAGCTATTAATTCTGGAGAAATCGGACTGACACTTCACCTAGTTAACAATGGAATTAGGACATGGACAATGTACCCAATGATTGACTTATTACTAGATCAAAAAGATATCGAGCATGAAACCAATGGACTTGGAGTATCAAAAATAAATACCCTTAACCCATCAATATATACATGGAAATCATTATTAAATGCTGGATGTCCATTGGTTAAAAAATATGTTTTATTTGAGTTTCCTCAACTGCCAATACCAATAAGCCAACTTAAACAATGGAACATTAATTATGACTATGAAATTAGAACTGATCTTCATCAACTAATAAAATCAAAATTTCATAGCATCTCAAAAATACCTGATCCTAAGCCTATAAAATATTCTTTGTTTCGTAGAGCTATAGAAAAAGCGAAAAGAATTCTCAAAAAATTTATTGCCTATAAAAATCAATGAGATATTCACTACAAATCTAACCAATGATGTCTTTCAGCCAGAGTTTTTTCAAGAGCCTTCCAACTTCTATTAGTAGCGATGTGACTCATAGATGTTGAATGACTACGATAAATAGCTTGGATGGATGGACATTGAATGCCAAAAAAACCAGCTTCTATTAATTTACACCAAAAATCATAATCTTCCCATCCGCCTTCTATATGTGTATATCCCCCAACATGCTTCCAAGCCGATTTTCTCACTAAAGCCATTGCATCTATAAAGTTATGAGATAAAAAACCTTCCCTCTGCCAACTTGCACCACCAACTAAACTTCTGACATCATCTAAGCGAGAATTATCAGCAGAGACTTTTATTAAAGGATGTACAACTGCAAGTTTTTCTGTTGCCTCAGATGTACAAGACAAGCAAAAGCTAAGAGCATCCTTAAGAAGTAAGTTATCAGCATCAAGGACAAAACACCAATCAGAACCAGCCAAACCAAAGGCTGTATTACGTGAAACTGATAATCCAGAATTTGTTAAGTGCTTAACTAAACGTACTGAAACAAAAGGATGAGATTCAGCTTTGATTAGATCTGACATCCAATCTCTAACCAAAAATAGGCCTTTATCTTTAGAACAATCGTCAACAACAATTAACTCAATCTGATTTTGAGTTTGTTCAGCTGCTCCTTGAAGGGCATCTAATATATATTCTTCATAATTATATAAACTAACTAATATAGATGCCAAGGGCTTTTGATTATTAGTCCACCTAAATACATCCAGAGTATTAGGAGATGGTCGTTCTTCTGCTAAAGCTCTAAATTGCTTACCATAAACTTCTGCACGTAACTCTGCAGGTGAACAGGGAGTATTAATAGAAAGAGAATTTATAGAGTAAGGTAATACATCACTAAAAATTTGTCGTGATAATGGATTACATTGTTGATCGGAAACAATAAATCTCGTGCAATGTGTCGAGGCGTATAAAATCCAACCAGCCAAAGCCAATGAAGACTCTGCTGTTGTAAGAGAAAGATCGAACCAGCCTGGAAAATAAGAAATTGGCAGCTTAGAGGAATCACTGCAGTAATTTGCTTCTTGTGCAAAAGAGCTATCCCAGTCACTACCAAGATGTCCGCAAACTATCAAATGACGATCTGCTGGCGTAGGCAATCCAAGCAGTGATGCCCACTTCGAAGGATTTACGGCAACGCCATCAAGTAACCATCCATTAGAAGCACTAGATGGATCAATCCAAAAAGCATTGCAGCCAAGAGCTCTTAAGAGATAAATATGACTTGGATTGGGATCAAAGATTACATTATAAGTACGAAGATTTTTTAACCACAAATTACTTTCTTCTAATGAAGGTAAAGTTAAATTTAAAGCTATCTTTAGTTTATTTTCACTTGCCTTTGATTCGTACATTGGCTTTACAAAAGTAATCCTACCAAAACTAAATTTGATAGGATTTTCAACATTACTTTGAATTTTTATCGGAAGTTTATCAATCCATATATGAGACTCCCAATCCAAAGTAGATGCTCCAAAGACTTGCAAATGTATGCAATCATTTACAGATAAGTTATCCGTAAAGGTGGGGGCTGGATGATAAATCCATTTCTTTATCCATAAAGACCATGTCTCCGGAAAATTTTCCAAAAATTCCCTAGGAGGAGAATCACTTGAACTAATACTAAAAAAATAAGGACTTAAAGAAATAGATTCTAACCTTTTTCTAGAAAAATCACTAGAAACTAATAAGTCATAAAGTGTTTTTGTGCTCCTACGTAAATTGACCTTCTTGTTATAACTTCTACGCAAATCCTTTTTAATAAAAGATAAAGCATGTCTTATCTCAAATTTGCTTGGATTAAGTTCGTCATAAGATTGAATAATATGCTCTAATTGTTTTTCTGGTTCACTAAACCACTTACTATAATCAACTACTGTAAGTGGTATAGATGATGAACAATAATCAATTACTTCAAAATTATGGCGAAACCAAAGTTGCTGGGCTCGAGTATAATTCATGCCCGTAACATGTGCATCTCTATTAACAAGAGATATTGCAACTTCGGATGGATCTCTAACTGATAAAATAATCTTTATAGGGATTTTTAGCTTATCAGCTATTAATAGCCAAAGAGGAAGTAAGCGACTAGATCTCGGGTCTTTAATTGCAATAATTTTGTTAGATGCCAACTCTGCAGAAAGCAACTCTATAATCCTTAGCCTCACTTTTTTCGTGGCTGTTCTTTCCAACCAACCCTTAGGTAAAGGCAAACATCCTTTATACGAGGGCCACCATCTGTCCAGATCAATCAACAATCTTTCTTGAAGATCAACAATCTCCTTCCACTCAAAATAACCTTCAGGATTATGGATATCGGGACCAAACTTTTCTCCAGGGAAAATCACACCTAATTTCTCCAATAAGCCACCCAGCAGAGAAGTTCCACTTCTATGCATTCCTAAAACAAGTAGCAACTGACAACTCAGCAAATTAGAAAACAGTACTAACTGCTAATATAAATTATAGATCAATTCAGAGTAAAGTAAACAAATCAATAATTTCAGCACCTTTCAAAAACAAAAAATAAGATATCCTCTTATACAAGAAATGGGAGCATTTTTCTAGACTTACAAAGATAAATAAGGCTAAGCCAAATACCCACTAAATTAACAAAAAATAGCGATAAAACGATGTTCCATTCTAGTTGACCATTAATAAGAGAATATCTAAGAGTACTAAGATATTGATAGAATATATTATAATCAGCAAACCATGCTAAATGGCCTAAGTTTTCCTTGACATACAAGATAGGAGATAATAGAAAAAGTAATTGCATTACTATTGGTACCAGCTGCAAAATATCATGAAATCTAACTCCTAATAAACAAACAATTAGAGGAAACCAATAAAGAAAAAGAAGAAGATTAATTAATGGTAATATCCCAGGAAAAATTAAATTTGGCAAAAGGGAAAGATCAATAAATGAAAGAAATGCTAGGACAAGTAGAAAAGATTGACAAAAAGTCTGCAGTTGAAATGCCCACTCCTCTAAACTATAAAATACGGGATGAAGATTAACATTTTTTAAATTATTTGAGTTATAGTCTAGTAAAGTAGGTGCCGCACATATAGCAGAGGACAAAGAATTCCAAATCACCAATCCAGTCCCCAAATATACAACATACTCTGAGAAATCACTTACCTTAAATACCGTTCCATAAACTAAAGATAAAACTCCAACTGATAATAAATTTGATATTCCTAACCAAAAACTTCCTAATGTTGTTCTAGCAAATCGTGACCTACTTCGAGAAGTAGCTGTAAACCACCAAGCACGGCGGGTAGAATATGCATAAAAAATCGAATTAATTACTGCTTTCATGGTAAAAATCAATGGCATCATTAATTAGACCGTCAAAAACAATATTGCCTTTAGATAAAACAATTCCACGCTTACAAAAGCGTGTAAGTAAAGACTCAGAATGACTAGCCAAAAGAAGTGTACCAGAATTATTTATAAAAGTATCTAAACGCTCTTTTGCTCTAGTGTAAAAATCTTGATCACCAGTTCCAAATCCCTCATCCATAGCTAAGCATTCATGAGTCATAGAGGTAAGTATTGAAAATAAAAGCCTAGAACACATTCCTTCACTGTATATTTTTACTGGAAGATGAATGAAATCTCCAACACCAGAAAAGTCAACAACATCCTGAATATAATCTTCAAAGCCTTCTAAGCTATACTTCATTAGTAGATAAGCTCCTTTAGCTGCTTCATAACCACTTAAGTCTGGGCTTGTAGGAAAACTCTTGTTAATCATTGGGTGAACATTCACGAAGCGATGAATTTTCCCAGAAGTAGGTCTGTATATGTCCGCAGCCAATCTTAAAAAAGTAGATTTTCCTGATCCATTGTGACCAAGAATACCCAAGCGATCACCTGACCTAATGGAGATATTAATATCCATTAAAGCATTCACATATGTTTTGTTTCGAGAAGATCTTAAAGAACCTCCAGCAGCAGATCGGATAAAACTTTTTGCTAAAGAACGTTTTGCTAAATTTTGAACTGGAATTTGCAGAGAAACATCAGAGAAAACGATTGCAATGTCATGCTCTACTGCATTAGACAAAGTTCGATCGGAATTCTTAAGCCTACTCAAATAAGAGGCAAATTTTAATAAGCTCTGATTCCGTAGGCGAAAGAATGTCAACGACGACTAACCTGCTAAAACTCATACTAATCCTAAGACATGCTCCAAGCAAAAGAAAAGCTTCGTTGCATAACAAATTACGAATCTTGTAAAGAGAGAGATTTTAAAGCTTCAAGATTTCCAATAAAGTTAATTGCCTAAAAATTTATTATCGGGTTAATTTGAGCTTATAAGAAATAAGTAGCAGAAAATTAACTAAAAAATTTATAATAATATATAGGCGGAAAACTTATTTACTTGATGCCCACTCGTAACTTAAAAATCATAATCGTTAAAAAAAGAAGTTGTCTCAAGAATCCGTATTTTCTAATTTCTCCGAAAATCAACATTTTTAATCTAACTAAAATGCCAGAATTTTGATATTCTACTATTTTTGGCAATTCACCACCAAATCGATCATGAAATAATCTTGCATGCAAATAATAATTAGAAAGTCTTGTCCATGAAGGTTTTCTGCTTAACTCTAATATCCTATCAAAAAAATAAGAAAATCCAGTTCCACTTACTCCAATCTCATTGAATCCATGTTGCCGATAGCATACCAAAGCTTTAGGAATGAATGTAATAATGCCAAATCTAGAAGCAACTAATGCTAGCCATAGATCATGAAGAACAAAATTTTTTGGAATAGGATTTGCGTGATTTAGAAGAGATCTATTTACAAAAATAGTACACCCAGTAACTACATTCTGTAAAAGTAATTGATCAATACTGATTCGATCTGGTTCCAATCTTTGGATCGATAAAAATGATGGTGAGATAGATGAACCATTTTTACTAACAACTGTCAAATCCGAATGAATAAGTATGGGTATATTTTTACCATTTCTAGACTCTAGGTTTTGGCATTGCTCAAAACAAATCTGTAACTTCTCAGGATGCCATATATCATCCTGATCAGCTAGTGCAACATAAGGAGCTCTAGCCTCTTGCAAAAGAAACCCGAAGTTTGCTGCAGATCCTAACCTTGTTTTTGAGGGAATCAAATGCAACCATTCGGGAAAAGATTTCGATAATTTCTCAATAGCTTGTTGACTACCATCCGTAGAACAATCATCTCTAATAATCAATCTAGTTGGTTTCAAAGATTGATTATAAATACTTAGTATCTGTTCCTCTAAAAAGTTTAGGCCATTAAAAACAGCCATTACAACCTCAATATCATTAGTTTGAGACATTACCAAAACGAAATTCCCCACTTTCGGAAATATATCCAAGCACTAAATAAGTTAACTACAGTCAAACGAATTTTTTGATAATTCCCTCTTCCCCAGCCATGACAAACCGAAGCTATTGGTAGATTAATACAACGACCCAAGCTCTTCATCTTTCTTGTAAGATCAGCATCCTCAAGGTATAAAAAGTAATTCTCATCAAATCCTCCAACTCGACAATATGTTTCAGAACGAACCAACATACAACATCCACTTAGATACTCTACCTCAAAAATTTGATTATAGTCATGGTCTGACATTGTATACCATTGATCGTAATTTTTTAGCCACATTGGCTTAATCCAATAAGGTAAAAATCGCCTGCTAAATAATGCAAGAAAAGTGGGATTTCTTTTGCAAAGTCTTTGAATACTTCTTTGTGAGTCTACAATCCTGGGAACTGCGAGACAAACATCCTCATTGGCTTTTAGCCAAGACAAAGTTAATTCAAATGTATTAATATCCCAGAACAAATCCTGATTAAGAATGCCAATAAATTGAGGTAAATATGAGATCTTTTCAACTAGTCTATTAATCGCTACACCATAACCAAGATTGATACTATTTAAAAGGCAGAAATCTGCAGATTTTTTCAACTCCTCAATATTTACTGTGGTTTTATAATCATTAATAACTAATGCATAACCTATCTTATCAGTCAAAGCACTTACAGACATTAAAAGTTTTTCTATGTCTTTAAAAGATGGGCGATATATCACTATTATCAATAGTAATTCCCTAGGAACAGCACAAGAACTTTCTATATATATTGACTGATTAGCATGATTATTTACCATCAGATTGTTGTTCCTATTCGTTCTCCAAAGTAACCCGATCGCCTGCTAATTGCTTGACACCAGTCAAGATTATGAATATACCATTCCACTGTATACTTAAGTCCTTTCTCAAAAGAATATTTAGGTTTCCAACCTAATTCAGTTTTAATTTTTTCTGAATTAATAGAATAGCGACGATCATGACCAGGTCTATCAATCACATTAGAGATTAAACACGAATAAGGCTGACTTTTTGGCCTCAAATCATCTAAAATGTTGCATATAGAGTCTACAACTTGCTTATTGGTCCTTTCTCCAAAACCTCCCACACAATAAGTTTGTCCAAGTTGACCTGCAGTCGCAGCTAACAACAAAGCTTCTACATGATCTTCCACAAAAAGCCAATCCCGAATATTTTGACCATCTCCATACAAGGGTATTTTCTCGCCAGCTAACGCTTTCATAATTACAACAGGTATTAATTTTTCAGGGAATTGCCAAGGGCCATAATTATTACTGCAATTCGTAATTACTACTGGTAAACCATATGTTTTATGCCAAGCCCTCACAAAATGATCACTAGCAGCTTTACTTGCTGAATAAGGAGAACGAGGATCATAAGGAGTTACTTCTGAAAAACTACCTATCTCACCTAAAGAACCAAATACCTCATCAGTACTTATATGATGAAACCTAAACTTCCTATGTCTTTCATCTTCCAAACCTTCCCAATGTTTGCGAACTGCCTGCAACAAATTAAATGTACCTTTAACGTTACTTTCTATAAAGGCTTCTGGACCATCTATTGATCTATCAACATGACTCTCTGCAGCAAGATGCATTACAAGATCTGGATCTGCTTGTGCGACAGCTTCATCAGTAGCAATTGAATCAATCAGATCGACCTTCAACAACTGATAACGATCAGGCATCTGCAAGCGATCAATGCTTGTGCAATCACTCGCGTATCCCAGCTTATCAAGATTAAAAACAACTGCATTTGTCTGCTTAAGAAGAGATCGCACTAGGCATCCCCCAATAAATCCTGCTCCACCAGTCACGAGTACCCTGGTTCCTGGAAGGACAGAAAAAGCCATAGATCAACATATTCCCTAAGACAAACCCTAAACGTTCATAAGTAAATCTCAAGCCAAATTAGACGTTTTCAAATCGCTCATCACTGAAAACAGAGCCTTCCGCCAATGCTCTGGCTCGATACCGAGCGCAGAGCATGTAGCGGAAGAATCTAATAATGAATATCTAGGTCTTTTGGCCATAGTTGGATAATCAGCCGTTTTAATTGGTAAAACTTTTGCAGAATTATTTATCAATCCTAAATCCTTGGCAAATTCACCTATTGCAACTGCAAAGTCGTACCAACTTGCAATACCGGAGTCACTCCAATGAAGAATTTGCGCTATTTCAAAACCTTTACTTTTCCTTTCTATTAGTTTCCAGCACACATTTGCTAATCCCAATGTATTTGTTGGGCAGCCCAACTGATCAGAAACGACTCTTAAAGGCTCTTGTAAAGATGATTTTAGTAAATGCAATTTTAACATCGTAAATAAAAAGTTCTTACCTGCTGGTCCATATACCCAACTAGTTCTTAATACATGCGCTCGTTCATTTAATTGCTTAAAAACAGCGTCCTCACCAGCAGCCTTAGTAGACCCATAAACTCCTAAAGGAGCTACTGGGTTTTCTGGTAAATAAGGTGTATTACTCTCACCATCAAAAACAAAGTCAGTGCTTAATTGTAATATTCTGCCGCCATAATTTCTCAATCCAATTGCTAAAGCCTCTGGTGCTAGTGCATTAACTTTATATGTTATATCTTGCTCAGTCTCAGCTTTATCAACAGTTGTATATGCACCAGCATTAATAACCCAATCTGGCCGAATTTGCTCAACAATCCTTTGACAGGCTATAGCATCAGCGAGATCAAGCTCATCTCGGGTTAAAGGAAATAATTCAACTTGAGTATGATTTATACTATTTGGTTTTAAAGCTAAAATAGATTGACCTAATTGACCAGCAGAACCGGTTAGCAAAATCCTCATCTGAAAAATTCCTGATCTGAAAGATTCTTTAAAAAAGGTGCAGATCCATCTTTTTCAGAAAGAATAGGTTCCATAGTCTTACTTATAGAACTAATATCTGGCCAATCTATGGATAAGTCAGGATCATTCCAATGAATTGACCTTTCCGAATCTTTATGCCAAAAATCGGTTGTCTTATAAAGCACATCTGCAGTTTTAGAAAGAGTCAGAAATCCATGAGCGAATCCTATAGGGATCCATAATTGCTTTTTATTTTTTGCACTAAGAATTTCTCCTCCCCATTGTCCAAAAGTCTGAGAACCAATGCGTAAGTCAACAGCTATATCAAAAATCTCCCCAACCACACATCGAACCAGTTTTCCTTGAGCCTTAGGTTGTATTTGATAATGGAGCCCTCGCAAAACACCTAAAGACGAAGAAGAATGATTATCTTGAACAAAAGGAGATGAATCCTGACCATGCTTTTCAAGAATTTTCTGCCAGGAAACTAAATTCCAACTCTCAAAAAATACACCGCGAGAATCTTCAAAAATATTTGGAGAAATAACGATAGGTCCTTTAATCAGTTTGTCTTGACCTGTAAATAAAACCTCATCAATCATAACTTTTTCAAGAATGTGGATTACCTAGAACTTGTAAAAGATAGTCCCCGTAGCCGCTCTTTTTCAGTGGAGTTGCTAAAGAAACAAGATTCTCATCAGAAATCCATCCCAACCGCCACGCAACTTCTTCGGGACATCCAACTTTAAGTCCTTGGCGATGCTCAAGAGTACGAATATACGCAGATGCTTCATGCAAAGAATCACAAGTTCCAGTATCTAACCATGCCATACCCCTACCCATCAATTCAACTTTTAAAGAATTAATAGCCAAATATTGCTTATTCAAATCAGTTATCTCTAATTCACCACGTAATGAAGGACGAACGGCTTTCGCGCGATCCACAACAGTGGAATCGTAAAAATAAAGTCCTGTTACTGCATAGCGACTTTTAGGCGACTGAGGTTTCTCTTCAATACTCAATACCTGACCATCTTGGGTAAATTCAACAACTCCATAACGCTGAGGATCACTCACTGGATATGCAAAAACTGTAGCTCCTTCATCTAATCGGTTACTG
>QCFN01000002.1 GCA_003280245.1 Prochlorococcus sp. AG-363-J23 | reverse complement strand
GAACTTTTAAATTGGTTAAAAAACTGTTAAGTTTATTCCCAACAAGAATCTGCTTAGAGGAAGAATTATTCGCTTCATCATCAAACAAGCACGCAGTTTTATGTCAGCACTAGTAATTAGCGCTGGTTTTTTCATGATATCTGGATGCACAAAAATTCCTGGCAATGATAGTCAAGCTGAGATTTCACAGCAAGAGCTCATCAATCGCCTTGAAAGTCGCATAAGAGAACTTGAACAGAAAATTAGCGAAAAAGGGAATTCATCACCAGAAGTTGATAGAAATACACCAGAAGGTCCTATCAAATCAATCACGTTTCGCATGGGATCAAAAGACGATCGCCTTAGGATTTATTGGGCAGATGGAAGCAGCAGTGACCTCCCATGTACTCAAGAGCAATCAACTCTCGCATGCGGATAACCTTGTAAGTAAAAATAAATCTACTTTAAAATTCGAATAAAATCTAACTGCATACAATTTTTTCTAGAGCACTTTCCCAATCTTTATGCATAGGCCAAATTTCACGTTTAGTGAGACTCATGCATATATTTTTCTCAGAATAAGCTGCTTCATTAATAAATACTGGAACTAGTGGATCTTCCTCCTCAAACCTAAATAAGCTACCATCAAAGTCTAAAAACAGAGGAGATCCACAATGGATTGGCTGCCAATCCTTACCTTGAATGTCAGGATGAAGGCAAGCAACAGGGAAGCCTTTTGAATCTTTGGGTAAATCAAGACTTCTGAGATGTCGATGAACAATTAATCTATCTGGGAACGAAACAGTTTTAGTTTCCACTTCTTGCAATGATTTAAAAAAAGCTTCCAATATTAATCTGATTTGACTAACAATCGTGGAAGAAACAACCATCTGAGATACGGGACCAATTTCTACTACTAGTCCACAAGGCCAACGCTCAACAAGGAAGCCCTTTTGAGTCTGATCACCCTCATGCAAATAAATGGGAAGACCTAAACGAGCTTGGATTAATGAAGCCAATGCCAAGTCACTTGCTCGTCTTTCATAAACAACTAGACTGCTCCCCATCGAAGATGTGGTGCTATGAATATCAATTGCAATATTGGAAGGATTTAATCCATTTGGCCCATAAAGATCAATCAGCTCTCTTGCTCGTAGGATTTCAGAGTCAGAAGGATAGTCATCGATCAACAAATGCTCTTGAAAACTCCTGTTTAGATCTCTATCAATGTATCTCTTCCCAATTTTATAAGCAGCAGGATTACCTATTACACGATGAAAATTCAAGCCATGTGTATTAATAAGATTAGGCTTTCTAGACCACTGCTCAAAAAGCCAAGGCCCATTAATCT
The DNA here is from genome assembly GCA_003280245.1 of Prochlorococcus sp. AG-363-J23. Taxonomy (GTDB): domain Bacteria; phylum Cyanobacteriota; class Cyanobacteriia; order PCC-6307; family Cyanobiaceae; genus AG-363-J23. The sequence goes on along the minus strand of QCFN01000002.1, from coordinate 101,068 downwards.
CATTTCCATGGGTCCCAGCTACTAAAAGTACCTGTGGACCCAACATCAGCACTCAATCCAGTTTTCATCTAGTTAAAAATAACCGAACGAAGGACATCTATGGCTATTCCACCAGCAATCGTTGCAGGCGCTCGACATGGATGGAAGTTGCAATGGAATCTCTTAATGAGTGGGCTAGCTCCAGCCGACAAAAACGGGAATTACTTACGTCCACCAAGCAAACACAAGAAAGCAAACTTAATGAGCCAGGCTTCTCTTATAAAGAGATCAAAAAAACAACTTCCTCACCTAATAATTGGCAGAAGTTGTCCATGGGCTCACAGAACCTGGATAATTCACGAATTAAGAGATTTAAAAGAAAGTATTAATTTGATAACAGCAAAAGCTGACCACAAGACTGGCCGGTGGAAATTGGAACCTAAATGGCTAGGCTGTGATTCACTTCTTGCCCTGTATCTCAAATGTGATAGCACACCTAATCTCAGAGCAACAGTACCTGCCTTAATAGATCCAGGCCACACTGATGGCGTTAAGCCTTCGTTACTAGGGAATGAAAGCGCCCAACTTGTAGAAGTGCTTAACGAATGGCCAACCCCAAAAGACGCTCCAAATCTTGCACCAAGACATCTTTTAGGAGAAATAAATAGCTGGCAAAACTTGCTACAACCCGCCGTAAATGAAGGAGTATATAAATGTGGATTCGCCAGAACCCAAACAGCATATGAACTTGCAAGTAAAGAGCTTTTTAATGCGCTAGATACAATCGAGAAAAGTCTTGCAAAAAGAGGACCGCTCTTATGTGGAGATCAACTAACAATCGCTGATATTCGTCTTTTCCCAACCTTAATACGCTGGGAAATGGTCTACGCTCCTCTATTTGGATGTACTAAAAAACCACTATGGTCCTTTCCGTCTATCTGGAAATGGCGGCAAAAACTTCTAAAAATAACTTCTATTTCCAAAACATGTAACGGATCTGCTTGGAGAAAAGATTATTTTGGAGCATTATTCCCCTTAAGGCCCAGCGGCATTGTTCCAGAGGGTCCTGATTTAGAAATGATAGTAAAGGCTGCTGCCCCTATTTCGCCATGGATCTAACAAGAACAACGCAAGTTCCTACTAATAATCTCTTAATAGAGCGATCTTTTCAGGGACTCTATGGAGAATACATAATCAACCAGAACGATGAAAGAGAAGTTTTGCTCTACCGAATTTCTCTATTGGTATGTGGCATATCTTTTGCATCAGGTCTAATTCACTGGATTTTGCTTGGTCCAACATGGGCCTGGTGCTGGTTCATCCCAATGGCAACAAGTCTTGGGCTAGCACTTAATTGGATTCACATATACCTCAAACCACTTCACAGAGCCTTGATTCTCTTTTGGTTCCTTGGGTGTATCGGAACAACAATTCTCCTAATTAATCAAGGAGCAGGAACAATGCTTACTAGCCTTTCATCCAAGCCATCACTTATTTGGTTAATTGGCCCACTGTTTACCTCATTAACAGGAATAGGTTTCAAAGAATTCTTCTGCTTTCGCAAACCAGAAGCTATTGGCTTAACTATTATCACACCAATCGCCTTACTAGGTCACTTAATGAGCCTTCTCAGCAGTGAAATAGTAATAGCAATGCTATTTAGTTCGTCAGTATTAATGATTGTCTTAGCCATTCGAAAATTTGGAGCGGATCCAGCTGGAGATATAGGAGATAAAAGCGTTTTTGACTACTTAAGTAATAAGCAAGTAGCTAATGTTCTGTGAGTCTTATTAGCCTTAAAGGGGCCTCAAAAGATTTTGGAATCAGAAAACTTTTTTCTGATCTAAATATCACTATTCAAAAAAAAGAAAGATTAGGGTTAATAGGTCCTAATGGTGCAGGGAAATCCACTCTCTTGAAAGTCCTTGCCGGACTAGAACCTCTAGCAGAAGGTTTTAGACAAACTTCACCGATGCTTAAAATTAAAATTGTTGAGCAAGAAAGTCCAATCAAAATTGGGACAACAGTTTTAGAAGAAGTCCTTGCAAGCTGTGGAGAAAAGCGAAATTTACTAATTCGATTCAATGCAATTAGCAATGAAGTCTCCCTAAACCCAGGTGATCAAAAGCTTTTAAATGAGTTAAGTCAACTATCTGAAAAAATGGATAGTAGTGGAGCTTGGAGCCTAGAACAACAATGCAGCGAAATTCTTCAACGACTAGGAATAACGAATCTCCAATCTCCTCTTGAAAATCTATCCGGTGGCTATCTGAAAAGAGTTAACCTAGCTTCTGCACTTGTCTCAAAACCTGACGTTCTTCTTTTAGATGAGCCAACAAATCATCTAGATACAAATGCGATTGAGTGGCTGCAAAGTTGGCTAGAGAAATTTTCAGGTGCATTAGTTCTGATAACTCATGACCGTTATGTTCTCGACAGGATTACTCATAGAATGATTGAAATTAATAAAGGGAAAGTAAGTTGTTTTCAAGGAAATTACAGCGATTTTCTAAAAGAAAAAGCCAAACAAGAAGCAAGTGAAGTTTCTTCTGAAGCAAAATTCAAGGCCACATTAAGGAGAGAAATTGCATGGCTCAGGCAAGGAGCCAAAGCTAGAAGTACTAAGCAAAAAGCTCGCATTCAGAGAATCTATAAAATGCAAAAAAAATCTATTTCAAAAAAAACAAACCAATTGAAGATTGCTACAAATCAAAGGAGAATTGGAAATCTGGTAATAGAGGCCAATTCAATAAGCGTAACAAAAGATGGTGGACTTAACTCACCATTTCTAATTAAAAATTTTACTTATAACTTTGATCGTGAAGATAGAGTCGGAATAATTGGTCCAAATGGGGTCGGAAAATCAACTCTTCTAGACCTAATTTCCGGGAAAAGGCAACCTAGTAATGGATTCATCAAAATAGGTGAAACGGTAAAGATTGGATATCTAGACCAAAAAACAGAGGTTATATCGAGTAGAACAGATCTAAGTCGCAAAGTAATTGATTTTGTAGAAGAAGTTGCTACAACAATAGAAGTGGGAAAATCAAAAATATCGGCCTCTCAACTACTCGAGAGGTTTCTATTTGAACCTGCCAAGCAGCATAGTCCTTTAAATAAACTATCTGGAGGAGAAAAAAGAAGGTTGAGCATCTGTAGAATGCTTATTAAAGCTCCAAATGTTCTTCTTCTCGATGAACCAACCAATGATCTAGACATTCAGACTCTAAGTATTCTTGAAGATTTCCTTGAAGATTTTATTGGGTGTGTAGTTATCGTTTCTCATGACCGGTATTTCCTAGACAGGACAGTTGACCGACTATTTTACTTTCAAAATGGCTACTTAAAGCAATTTGAAGGTAATTACAGTGAATTTATTGAAAAACAACATTCAAAAAAAATTAAAGAGAACAGTTATTACAAAAAAGAAGAAAATTATGATGATAAAAAATCATTAGACAAATTAAAATCTTCAAAAAACCATACCTTCAATAAGTTACTTTCAGGAACAGCGAAAAGCACTCGTCGCATTAGCTACAAAGAATCTCGCGAACTTAAACAAATTGAGGAAGAGTTGCCAAAGCTAGAATTAAAGCGTTCAGAACTTGAAAATTCAATAACGAAAGGGAATTGCCAAGATCTAACTCTTCTAAGTCAAGAATTAGCAGCAATTATAGAAAAGATAAATCAAGTTGAAGAACGTTGGCTTGAAATTTCTGAATTAGAGCAATAAGCACTTTTAGAGAACATGACACTTGTCAAAACGTCCTCAGTCAATCAGTAAACCCTTTGTAAGTATTGAGATTTTTAAGAAGATCTAAGTACTTGTCTAGATTTTCAACTCTGGTAGCCAGGAATACAAAATCCTGGCAAAGGTGTTGTAACGCAAACCAAGTAGTAAAGACCGCTATGGCGTAAGAGGTTTTCGGCTCTATGGTATGCAAGTCGACAGAGGCCGGCCTAGTCACTGAACCAGACATTGACTCCATGAACACTATCGAAGAGCACATCCAAAAAGATCAATCAGAGATCAAAAAGGCAGAACAGCAAGGAGATGATGCCAAAGTAAGGCATCTCACCGAGGAGCTGCATTCCCTAGAGGAATACAAAGAACACCATCCTGGTGACAAGCATGATCCAAACGCACTAGAGCTATTCTGTGATGCCAATCCAGACGAGCCAGAATGCCTTGTTTATGATGATTAAATAAAATCTTAAGGTTATCCAGCTCGCCTTTGACAACTGAAAGCTTTTCAAAAAGCGAGCTGGTTGTTTTTATTCAATCTTATAAAAGGCTCAGAAATCCTCATCAAACTCGGCAGGGCTACTGGTAAGAGAACAAACCACAGCCTCCTCTGAGCGCAATTTTTTAACTTGTGCAATTGGCCTCCCCATCCTTCTTAAGACTTCGATCTCCTCGTGAGTTTGACAGCGGGCAATAACATTTCCTCTCTGGTCAAAGCAACTGTAGAAATTCATGGGTCTAATTACTTCCAACCAGTTATGACCAAAAAATTCCAGTTAGACAAGTAAATAGTGTGAATTAAAGACTTATATACCTAATTTCTTCCAAACACTTCCTAAAAGTTCATCAAGTCCTAGTCCCATTACGGCCGAAACCAAAATTACTTTCCTTGTACTTACAGCTTCCAAAGAGTTAATAATTTCATGCTTTAAATTTTGATCAAGCAATTCTTGCTTATTCAAAACTAATATCCTCTGCTTATCTAAAAGTCCGTGTCCATAGGCACTCAGTTCCTTTTCTAAAACCAGGTAATCTTGAACTGGATCTTCTGAACCACCATCAACCATATGAATTAAAAGCTTTGTCCTTTCTATATGTCGAAGAAAATCGTGCCCTAATCCTGTACCTTGAGCCGCACCTTCAATTAACCCAGGTATATCTGCAAAAACTGTACCATCTCCATTCGGCCTACGAACAACCCCTAGATTCGGAATCAATGTCGTAAAAGGATAATCAGCAATTTTGGGACGAGCAGCTGAAAGAATGGCAATTAAAGTGCTCTTGCCAGCATTCGGAAGCCCGATTATTCCAACTTCTGCCAACAGCTTAAGTTCTAATTGCAAATCCCATTCCTCTCCATCTCGCCCCTCTGTAAATTTCTCTGGCGCTCGATTTCGATTACTTAAAAAATGAGCATTACCGAGTCCACCTTTTCCTCCATAAGCTACGAGAAGAGTTTGACCTGAGATAGTTAGATCTCCCAAAATGATCCCAGTAGACAAATCACAAATTTCAGTCCCACAAGGAACTTTGACAACAAGATCTTTTCCTGATGCCCCGGTACAACGATTAGGGCCTCCTCTCCGACCATCATCAGCAGAAAAAACTCTTAAAAAATTAAAATCTAAAAGAGTTTGAAGATTCTCATCTGCTTCAAGAATAACCGCTCCACCTTGGCCTCCGTCCCCTCCTGAAGGTCCTCCAGCTGGAACATATTTTTCTCGTCTAAAGGAGACAATTCCATCACCTCCTCTACCAGCTTTTACCTTTATTCGTGCTTGATCTATGAACTGCATTGGCTTCTAGTGATATCAAAGGTTTTTAGAGAAGAAAAATTATTAAGGAATAGCCTTTAGAAGCGATTCCTCAAGGGAATACTTTTAATTCATTTTCATTTATCATCAGGAGATTTTTAAAAAAGCAATATCTCCATGACCTATTCGAAAGTACTTCACTGGCAAGACTCAATTGAATGGTCAAGATAAGTAATCGCAATTAGATTAAAATTGCATAATGCTCAACTTGGCTTCAATTCTATATTACTGAGCTAGGCATCCAAACTGAAAAGATGCTTTTTACTAATTTCAGCTCAAACTTATCTACAGAAAATGTTCTGTCATAAAGCAATTAAAAGTTTACGAGTTCGAATTTCTACGAAGTTGATTTTTCAGCTTCTATCACAAAAGTGATTTAATTCTAAATTCTTAGCAAAATTGAGCTAAATTTAGAAATATATTAAATTAACCTGAATGATACCTTTAGCTTCTGATGAGTCTAAGCTCATCAAAAATGGGACCTCTCATGAAAAAAGACTTTTGTTCCTCGGAAGAATCACAGATGGATCCTTAGTGACTTTTGGAATAGCCCTAATCTTTACAGGATTAGTACGCCTTTTAAATATTTATGACTCCCCTTTATCTATACCTCAACTTTTTCAATCATTAGTAGGATTATTTCTCTTCATTTTAGGGATGCTAAGAAAATCAACTCTTTTTTTAAAGACTTATACATTTAAGCAAGTCAAAGTTCTGAAAAAAACTCTGGGATTTTTCCCCTTTATTTTCTTTATCTTCTTCCTAGTATATCGAATTCAACTAAAAGATATAGGTGCCTATGGAAGACTCGTAGAAGAAGGAAGTCTAGTAGAATGGTTAAGCTTCCTTTTTCTTTTATTTTCAGCTTTACTATTTTTAAATGCTGGGAAACAAGAACTTAACAAGCTGGCTAGAAGGTTTACGATAATGATAAGTGGTCTGACTTTTGTTCTTGCAATGGAAGAAGTTAGCTGGGGTCAAATGATCTTCAACTGGAAGTCTCCTGATTTCTTTACTCTGTCCAACTCCCAAGAAGAAACGAATATTCACAATCTTATATATCTTAGCGGAGAGCCTAATACTATAATCGTAACTTTAGTTCTTTCCTCATTAACTTTATTTTGTCTGTTGAGATGGTATTTAGGATTCAAAATCAATTTTTACAATAATAAATTAGCCGACCTGGCTTTCCCTCCTTTGTTTCTAATAGGTTATTTTTCTCTTGGTGCCTTAGTATACCTTGGTCTTGTACTACAAATGAAGGGCTTAGACATTCCTTTACTAATTCCTGGTGACCAAGAAATCTTCGAGTGTTTTTTTGCTTTAGGTATATTAGTTCATTCATGTAAAATTTATATTAACTGGGGACGTTATTAGATGTTCGAGTAAAACAACATTTTCAAATCTTAAAGAGATTAATTGAACAATATTAACTTCCAATAGTCGGAATTAATAGTTTTTATGACTAATTTTATAGCGATAGTTTTATCAAGACCAAAGCAAATGAAACTTCCCAAGAAACACTCTTATCTAACCCAAACAACACTGCAACCAGCCCCACCATCTCCTATCTCAGCATCAGTTATTCGCTCAATATATGGCTGTGTATTTAACCATTGACGCAAACCTCTTTTAAGTTTTCCCGTGCCTATTCCATGGATGATCCACAAAGGGCCACTGATCTTCCGAAGCTCAGCCTCAAGAACAACTTCAGCCTCATGAACTCTCAATCCTCTAACATCAATTGTGTTTTGTTTAGATCTAATATTAGGACTGGATCTCTTCTCAGCTTTTACAAGCACTTTAACTTCAGACTGAACAACAGGTTTCCGACCATCTAGGCTTTCAACTGCGTTAAAAGCAACAGTACTTCTCATAAGCCCACATCTCACAGTGAGTTGCTTTCCATCATCAGATATTGACATCACTTGACCTGCTTTACCAAGAGCTAAAACCCTAATTCGATCTCCAACTTTAGGGATCCAATTAGAATCACTTACCCTTGGCAAAGAGGGTTGACTACGAGAACTTATACGACGTAATTTTTGGCCGGCAGTCCGAGCTATCTCTCCATCCGCATCTGGCATTCGCAAACGCCTAATTAATTGGCGAACCTCCTGTTGTCCCTCGCGAATAGATTTTTCTAGTTCTACCCTTCCCTTTGATTGAATCTCTTCGGAAAGGTTCTTCTGCCTTTGCCAACGAATAAGAATCTCTTCATGCAGTAATTCAGTCCTAGCCAATAAAGCCGCAGCATCTTCTGATGCTTCTTGCTGTCTCTTGCGTTGAGCTTCCAATCCTCGAATAGTTAAATCAATTTGGGCATCAGGACCAGATTGCAAAAACTCTTTGGCTCGCTCAACAACTTCGGATTCCAGGCCTAACCTATTAGCGATTAACAAAGCATTACTTCTACCAGGGATCCCCCAAAGCAAGCGAAAAGTTGGTGAAATCGTCTCACCATCAAATTCAACAGAGGCATTTTCAAATCGTGAATCACTATATTTAATTGCTTTTAATTGGCCGTAATGAGTCGTGGCTACCGTTAGTCGTGCACGGTGAGCCAATGTTTGCAAAATCGAGCTAGCCAATGCACTTCCTTCGCTAGGGTCAGTCCCTGCTCCAACCTCATCAAGCAAAACAAGAGAAGGTCCTTGAGTTTGATCAAGAGAATCAAAGATCCTTCCTATCCGTTTGATATGACCACTAAAAGTAGACAAATTTTGTTGCAGAGACTGTTCATCTCCAATATCGGCAAAAACCTGAGCACACCAAGGCAAGGAAGGCATCTCTGAACACGGGATTAACAATCCTGCTCTCGCCATCAGTGTTGCCAACCCAATGCTTTTAAGAGTTACGGTTTTCCCACCGGTATTCGGGCCTGTGATTGCTACCACTCTTAGAGACGAAGAAACTTCGATACTTATTGGGACTACAGGAGCTCCTTTTCTTTTTAAATGTTGCCAGACAAGAAGTGGATGACGTAATTCCTTAAAAATAAAGGGAGCTTCAGCCTTTTCCTCAAGAATGGGCGGAACACCTCCTAACCATTTGCCATAGCGAGCTCTTGTGAGAGCCAAGTCAAGATTTAATAATGCAGACAATAGTTGCTTAATTGACTCATAATTTTCTCTAACTAGAACACTCCACTCAGAAAGTAATTTTTTTTCTTCTTTACATATACATGAATCTAATGTTGCCAACTGATTACCTAGTGAGATAACAACTTGGGGTTCCAGAAAAATCGTATTTCCTGATGCAGAGCTGTCATGAACCAGCCCAGCAACTTGAGATGCAGCTATTGCCTTCAGAGAAATTACAGGGCGTCCATTCCTTTCAGTTATAACCTTATCTTGTAAAAGCGAGCCGTATCTCCTTAGAAGCTGGTTCAGCAGTTCATTTCTTTGTCCTTGCAAGTTTTGAAATTTAAGTCTTAAACCCTCAAGTACCTTGCTCGCTCGGTTAGCAATCCTGCCACCTTCTTCTAATCCGAACTTAAGAGTGTGCTCCAAATCTGGCAAAGTTGCTAGATCACTAAATAAAACTGTCAAATTTGGTCGTAGCTCCTGATCATTGACTTGTCTACGCAATCGACGACCCGCTGCAATAGTTTCTGCAACCGCCAATAGCTCCTCACCCGAGGCAACTCCACCCTTAATACAACGTTCTAAAGTTTGATCTAAGTCATGAACACCTTGAAAACTAATACCGCCTTCAATCATGACATCAAGTTCACCAATCTGAAGAGTCTCTTCCAAGAGTCTTCTACTACTTAAAAAGTCAACTGGAAAAAAAAGATTTTTACAGGCAACCTGACCTTGCTTAGTACTGGAAAACTCAGCCAAATGCTCACAAAGCCTCGGCCATTCAAGCAACTCCAAAGTCTCAAGAAAAGCTTTTGACTCCGTAGCATCAGAAGGCTTGAGCCCAGTTGGTGTCATGCCAAAGGTTTATTAATTTCAGTCTGATTGTTTGGAATCCCTCCTGAAGGTTGATAAAGCATCTCAAGCCAATTACCTTCCGGATCTTTTAAATAAAAAGATGCTGTTCCATCTCGATGATCATGAATAGGCCCAACATGAACACCCTTACCCTTCAGTGAGTTATGTATATCATCAACATCTGAACGTTCATTAAAATGGAATGCAAAATGTGGGCCGGCCGCTTTATATCCTGGTCCCAACAATGCCAAGCCATCTCTACTCTCTACAGCTTCTAAATAGCACCAATCCTCATCTTGCCAAATCAAATTCATACCTAAACCCATATAAAAAGATTTGGCACGCTCCATATTTTGAACTCTTATAGCTATGTGACCCAATCTTCGAACAGTCTTCATGAAAGCACCCCCTCTCTAGAAAATTCAGATTCTCAATCCTGCGCTAACCAGTTTGCAGCATCACAAGCATGATAAGTAAGAATTAAGTCTGCTCCTGCTCGCTTAAAACTCAATAAAGTTTCCAACACAACTGCTCGCTCATCTATCCAACCTCTTTGTGCAGCTGCTTTAACCATTGCATATTCACCACTCACGTTATATGCAGCTATTGGCAATTCAGATTCATGTCTTAAACGATAGATGATGTCGAGATAAGCCAAACCTGGCTTAACCATCAAAATATCCGCACCTTCTTGCTCATCTAATTGAGCCTCAGTAATTGCCTCACGTGAATTTGCGGGATCCATTTGATAAGTACTCTTATCTTTTGGGATTGGTTTTACTCCAAGATCTCGAGGGGCTGAATCAAGCGCTTCCCTAAATGGTCCATAGTAAGCAGAAGAATACTTAGCCGTATAACTAATAATTCCAACATGTTCAAAACCTTGCTCATCAAGTGCGTCTCTAATAGCTCCTACACGACCATCCATCATGTCACTAGGTCCTATCAAATCTGCACCAGCTTCAGCCTGAACCAATGCCTGTTTGCATAGTTGCTCAATAGTCTCATCGTTAAGAACCACTCCTGTTGCACTGACAATCCCGTCATGACCGTCACAAGAATAAGGATCCAATGCAACATCAGTCATCACAGTCATTTCAGGCAAATCTTTTTTAAGTAAACGGATTGCTCTAGGTATCAAGCCATCCTCGTTAAAACATTCTTTGCCGTCTTCAGTTTTTAGTTCATCGGCCACTTTTGGGAAAAGGACAACGCAACGTACGCCTAAATCCCAAGCTCTCTGAACTTCACCTCTTAAGGTCTCCAATGTCCAACGACTTGCCCCTGGCATGGCTCCAATAGGTTCCACCTCAGCTCCCTCATGAACAAACAACGGATAAATGAAATCCGCTGCACTCAATGAGGTCTCCCTTACCATTGCTCGAATAGCAGGCGAGCGACGAAGGCGGCGTGGGCGGTAGGTAAGGTCCATATTTTTTAAAGTGTTCCTTCGATGGTAGATCTAATTAAAGACTGGCAGTCTCGATCCAAGAAACTCTAGGGTCAAAAGATCGAACATCTTTAAGGCGATTTAGAATTTCAATCTCTTCATTAGACCATTGATCAGGAACATGAATCTTAAGAGTCAGAAGTAAATCACCCCTCCCATTACTGCTAGGCCAACCCTTACCCTTTAATCTCAAACAACGGCCAGGAGAAGTTCCCGCTGGGATTATTACTTTTGCCTCACCATCTGGAGTGATCACTTTTACATTGCAACCAAGAGCAATTTCATCAAAAGAAACCGGTAAGTTACCCTTTATATTAATTCCATCAAGATTCCAAACAGGGTGATCTTGAATAGAAAGATGAAGATAAAGGTCACCTCGAAACCCGCTTGCAGAATCTAAATTTCCTTTTCCTTTCAAACGAAGTTTTGCACCTTGGCGAATACCCTTAGGTATTCTCACCTGAACCTTTTCCGCGTTAACAGCGAGAGTACGTTCAGACCCATGTAAAGCTTCTAAAAAACCAACTTTTAAGTCCACTTCTGCATCCAACCTCATAGATGAACGATTACTTCCCTTTGAGAATCCAGGTCCGCCAGTAGTAAAACCACCAGTTGAGAATGCTCCTGGGAAACCGGAAGTGCCTTTTGCACCACCAAAACGACCTAAAAGATCATTTATAAACTCATCAAAATTTCCATATCTGCCAAAATCAACATCAAAGGAGTTTCCTGATGGACCTCCTATTCCAGGGGATTTATTCCAATACTGACCAAACTGCTCATATTTACGACGTTTTTCATCATCTGAAAGGACTTCATAAGCCTCATTAATTTCCTTAAATTTCGCTTCTGATTCTTTGTCTCCTGGATTCACATCAGGATGATATTGCCTCGCCAACTTCCGAAATGCGCGCTTTATAGTATCGGAATCAGCGCTTCGCTCCACTCCGAGAACTCTGAAGTAGTCCCTGTAGCCTCCGGAAGCCATAGGGTTTTTCTAACAAAACATTGATTTGTAAGTCTCCCAGCTCCAGCACGGTAATGGGCCTCTTCAAATGTAGTAAAGCCCGAACGAAAAAACGACCTCAAAAAGCTCAGTAACCATTCTTATATAAAAGAATGTTATGAATAGGATGAAAAAACCAAGTGATTATGGTCGACGTGGTTATAGCCTATTAAAAGAAGCAAGGAGAAAAACTTTGGCTCTTGTTCATGGACTACACCTAAGGAATCTAAGGGGCGATCTACTAGGTGGCGTCACCGCTGCAGTTGTAGCACTACCACTAGCTCTTGCCTTTGGAAATGCAGCTTTAGGCCAAGGCGGGGCTATTTACGGCCTTTATGGAGCAGTAGTTGTTGGATTTATTGCTGCTTTATTTGGCGGGACGCCTGCACAAGTTAGTGGGCCGACTGGGCCAATGAGCGTAACAGTAGCGGGTGTAGTTGCAAGTCTTGCTGCTGTTGGTGTTTCAAGAGATTTAAACGCGGGCGAAATACTTCCACTTGTAATGGCAGCAGTTGTAATTGGCGGTCTATTTCAAGTTCTTTTTGGTCTTTTAAAGCTTGGAAAGTACATCACTCTTGTACCCTACTCAGTGGTATCAGGGTTTATGTCAGGGATTGGAGTAATAATCCTAGCTTTACAACTTGGACCATTACTAGGAATTAGCACGCGTGGAGGAGTCCTCGAATCACTAGGAACTCTTTTTTTAAATTTTGAACCAAACTTGGCTGCGGTGGCTGTTGCAGTAATGACTCTTGCAATTGTATTTCTAACACCCAGACGAATTAGTCAATGGGTTCCCTCCCCACTTTTAGCTCTATTAATTGTCACTCCGTTATCAGTAATTCTATTTAATGATGCAAGCCTTGCCGAAAAAGGCCTAGAACCTTTACCTCGAATTGGCGCTATTCCTGAGGGTGGTCTGGCATTTTCAATGCCTAACTGGAACGAACACTTCCCTGTAATTCTAAAAGCAGGATTAGTACTTGCAGTACTTGGAGCAATAGATTCTCTGCTTACTTCCCTTGTGGCTGACAACATTTCTCAAACTCGCCACAATTCAGATAGAGAACTAATAGGTCAAGGTCTTGGAAACAGTATCGCAGGACTTCTAACTGGTCTACCTGGTGCAGGTGCAACAATGAGAACAGTAATAAATGTCAAGTCAGGAGGTCAGACCCCAATATCTGGAATGGTCCATTCAATTGTTTTGTTGTTAGTTTTGTTAGGAGCAGGACCCTTAGCAGCTCAAATTCCAACTGCACTTTTAGCAGGAATACTAATAAAAGTTGGCTTAGACATTATTGACTGGGGATTTTTAGGTAGAGCTCATCGACTTTCTCTGAAAACAGCAGCAGTAATGTATGGAGTGTTATTGATGACAGTTTTCTGGGACTTGATTTGGGCAGTTTTAGTGGGCGTTTTTGTGGCAAATATGCTCACAATTGATTCAATTACTAAAACTCAACTAGAGGGTATGGATGCTGATAATCCTTTAATGGAAAATGAAGGGGAATTATCTTTACCTCCCGATGAAAAAGCTCTTTATGAGCAATGCTCAGGCGAGGTAATGCTATTTAGGCTAAAAGGTCCCTTAAGCTTTGGAGCAGCTAAAGGTATTACCGAAAGAATGATGTTAGTGCGTAATTACAAAGTACTAATCCTTGATATCACTGAGGTCCCAAGATTAGGAGTAACCGCAACACTTGCAATTGAAGATATGGTTCAGGAGGCAAAAAATAACTCAAGAAAAGCTTTAGTAGCCTGTTCAAGTGAACGAGTAAAAGAAAGACTTGCTCGTTTTGGTGTAGATGGCGTAGTTGGAAGTCGTCTCGAAGCTCTTCAATCTGCTAAAACTGAAATAGGTATTTAACTTTCCACTACCAATCCCAATATCTTAGGGAAAGATTTTATGGAAACTAGCCTAATTTTACAGAACGTTTTAACCCCACCTGTTTTATTCTTTTTCCTGGGGACGTTTGCAGTTGTCGTAAAATCAGATTTAGAAATACCAGCCCCTCTACCTAAGCTTTTTTCTCTTTATCTTTTATTAGCAATAGGATTCAAAGGTGGACTAGAGTTAGAACGAAGTGGATTTGAAGGACAAGTCATACCAACTGTTTTGGCTGCAATATTTATGTCATTATTAATCCCACTTATTTGTTTTGCAATACTAAGACTTAAATTTGATGTATTCAATTCCGCAGCAATAGCTGCTGCCTATGGATCTATTAGTGCAGTTACATTTATAACTGCTGAAAGCTTTCTAGAAAACCAAAACATTCCATTTGATGGTTTTATGGTTGCAGCATTAGCAATAATGGAATCTCCTGCAATTATAGTTGGATTATTACTAGTAAAGTTAGCTGCTCCTAAAAAACGTCCTAACTCAAAGAGAATGAGATTGGGTTCAATCTTACACGAAGCAATGCTTAATGGATCAGCTTATTTGTTACTTGGAAGTTTACTTATTGGCTTCCTAACAGCAGCACATAATCCTTCAGGAGTAGAAAAAATGCAGCCCTTCACTGGGAAACTTTTTTATGGTGCAGAATGTTTCTTTCTACTAGATATGGGAATAGTTGCAGCCCAAAGACTGCCAAGCCTCAAAAGAGCTGGTCCGTTTCTCATAGGGTTTGCAGTATTCATGCCAATTTTTAATGCCTTCATAGGTGTAATGATTGCAAAATTACTAGTCCTAGGTCCTGGCAATGCATTACTTTTTGTAGTGTTATGCGCTAGCGCATCTTATTTAGCAGTTCCTGCGGCAATGAGGATGACTGTACCTGAAGCAAAGTCAAGTTATTATATATCAACTACTTTGGGGCTAACCTTTCCATTTAATATAGTTTTAGGTATTCCTATATATATGAGCCTAGTAAGAACTATAATTCCATTAAATGGATAAATAAATGAAACGCTTAGATCTTATTTTTGGGGAAAGAGAATTAGACGCAATGCTTAAATCTCTTGAAGCAGCTGAAGTGCCTGGATACACAGTCATGAAACATGTTACTGGAAGAGGACCTGAAAGGATAGTTTCAGAAGACATGGAATTTACAGGCTTAGGAGCTAATGCACATGTAATTATTTTTTGCGAACAAAGCGTTATAAATAGAATAAGTGAGCAAATAAAACCATTACTTAGTTACTACGGTGGAGTAGCTTATATCTCTGAAGCTTCCCCGTTGTAGCTTATAAAAAAAATAATTTGATTTTGCTATATCTTATTGATGAACCCAATCTACCCTTATAGACTTTCTGCTATTTAAGTATCGATCTATTGCCATTGCAGCAATACAACCATCCGAGGCAGCGACAACAGCTTGCTTGAATGGAGTATTTCTAATATCTCCTATTGCCCATACACCCTCTGAAGTTGTTGACATAAAATCATCTACTACAACACCACCATCTTCTTTTAAGGCTATCTGATCGCCTAAAAAATCAGTAATCGGCTTAGAACCACTCATATACACAAAAACGCCTTCCAACGCCAAGGTTTCCTCCTCATCTTTTGACCTAGGTTTAACAGTAATTCCAGTAACTCCTGAATCATTTCCGTTAATTAGCATCAAACGGGTCTTACTCCAATGTTTAACATTATCTCTACGAATTAACTCCTGAGCATGAAAATCTTCTTGCTTAGGATCATTAGAAGTAATCCAATGAACTTTAGATGCAAACTTGGTCAAAACCTGTGCTTCCTCAACAGCCTCTTTATTTACTCCAACTACCGCAACCTCTCTACCTCTATAAAATGCACCATCACAAGTAGCGCAATAACTAACACCTCTACCTAGGTAATCAGCCTCACCCTTAAAAGATGCAGGCCTGCCCATGGCACCGGTTGCTAGCACCAATGCTTTTGCCTTAAAGGTACCCTCTGGCGTATAGACAGTCTTCAAATCCCCTGCCAAATCGACGCCAAATACCTGGGCTCGTCGGTAATCAGCTCCATACCGAACAGCCTGATCCCTCATAAGGGTCAACAAAGCATCGCCACTCATCTCACTATCGACCCCAGGATAATTAGCAATCTGATGAGTAACAGCTAAAGCTCCTACGGAAGGATTCTTGTCAAGTATTACTGTCTTTAGATCTGCTCGCGAGGTATATAAAGCACAGGTGCAGCCAGCTGGCCCGCCACCAATTATGACAATATCGGCTTCGATTGTTTCCAACGGCAAACGATCTCCAAATAAAGGTGCTTTACAAAAGGATCAAAAGCAGGTAAAGCGCCCTTGACCCTTCACGAACTTTCTTTTATTTACTCTACTGAAAAAAAACCACTGATGATGGTTGTCAAGCTTTTGTTTCAGTGAAGGCTGATGAGAATGCTCTTAGACCTTTCAAGCAAGTCAGAAACTGTCCTAACCTCGGCTTTATTCTCTCAACACTGCTTTCTCTTCAGATCAAGGGACTGACGGAGAAGCATCTCAATCTCAAAGTTTCTTTAAAAAAAGAGTTATTCTTAAAATTAAAGAATAATCGATTACTTTACTAAGTAGCTATTCTTATCACTGAAGCATCCTAGCGAGAACAAGTTACTATTAATACATAAATCAATCAGAATCTTATATTCAGAAAGTGTTAGCACATAAAAATTCCGATGCATTATTTTTAATTTCACACTCATCAAAAGAAATTGACCTTACTGACGATATAGAAAAAGAAGAATTTTCAAAGTTAGCTTCTATCAGGCTTCAGATTCAGCCCGCCATCAAGGCATCATCCCTCCTAGGACTAAATCCAAAGGTATTCAATCTTAGATCTGAGGTTCCTGAATGTATTAGCTCACTTGGATCTCCTAAAATTTGCATTATTGGCAAGTTAAAAACAAACAAAGAAAATCAACCAAGTGTAACTGTTGCAAATCTAGCGGCAATCTCCAGATTAAAACAAAAGAACATTCCAATAATTGTTATCTACAGTGATAATAATGCTTCACCGGAGAAAGATTGGTCGCACAAATTATACAGAGATCTTCTAAATCTAGCGGACCTAGTTGTATGCCCAAATAACGCAATATTAACTGAAGCAAAAAGCTGGATGCAGACTAAGTCACTTTATAAAGTAATTGAAGATCCATGCCAGGTACCCTTAACTGATTTTACACAGCTAGAAGCTAATAACAAATGCAAAATGATTTGGTTTGGCCACAATACAAATTCATTCTACCTGCTTAGAGAACTACCTAAAATGCTTACGCGCTGTGACAAAAATAATTACATAGAGCTCACAATATTAGGTGATGTTTTTTGCCTCAGATCTTCCAAGAATTTCATCAATTCGCAACAAATTCCATCCAATTGGAAATTTCGCCTTATTCCATGGTCAATTCAAGCATTTAAGCAAGAAACTAAGCTTTCCAATATTGCACTAATACCATCTGATCCCCACTCAAATATTAAAAAATTTGCTA
Source organism: Prochlorococcus sp. AG-363-J23 (assembly GCA_003280245.1). Classification (GTDB taxonomy): domain Bacteria; phylum Cyanobacteriota; class Cyanobacteriia; order PCC-6307; family Cyanobiaceae; genus AG-363-J23. Next base: position 83,711 of record QCFN01000002.1, on the reverse strand, counting down.
GTCACAATAGAGCAGTAGATGCCCTGCAAGGCGGGTGTATGGTTATAGCGAGTCCTATTCCAAGTTATGTTGAACTTCGAAAAAGCATTCTAATAGGAGATGACTTCCCAGTACTTATCAACGAAGGGATACGCCAATATTCAAGGCTTACTAAAAAATGGGAATTAAACAGAAAAGAAATTCTCTCAAGATTTGAACCTCAAGAAAATCTTTCAAAATGGATTAGATGTTTAAAGCTTTTATGTACTTAGTCCTTTATAAAAATCAGAAACTAATCAATAAACTACAACGATTAAAAAAGATATTTTCTCACTGTCGATTAGATGGCTCACTTTTATCAACACTTTCTCCTTCAATCCACGAGGCAAAAAGCATTAAGATCCTTCCGAAATAAGGGACCCAAAAATTCTCATACAATCTTTTTAAGATAGTTGATTTGGGTGAGTTGCTGACCATAAAATTTTTCTAGTGGATTGGATAATTTACTTATGCTTAAAAAATTAATCCATATCAAATTGTGTTTCAAGTAAATTAAAATTATAATAAAATTCAATCAATTAATCTTAATAAAAACCGAACTAGTTCTCGAAACCATTAAAAATGCTGTAGTACATCGTTATAAGATGTCAAGAAGACAATTTTTTATGAGCTTTATCAGCCTTACGAATAAGAGCCTGGGCTTCCTCCCTGGAAAGGCACTGATCAGCTTTTTCTTGCAGCCTCAAGAGCTTCGCGTGTTGTTTGTCTGGATTCATTAGGAAATTATACCTTCATCAGTCCAAGGTCTTGCACTTCTTTTCGTTTTGAAAACATTTCATATAATGCTGTATATAAAAAATCTAGTCAATCGCAGGCCCATGGTAACAATTTACCTGCCCCGGAATATTTTTTGAATAATTAAACCACTGAATATCTCATGCAAGGTTGAAAGAAAATTAATCTCTAGACCCAATACTCATCTCGCAAACAAATATAAGATAATGAAAATGATCTCGCCTCTAAAAAAAATACTTATCAAAAGCTTCTAAAAAATGAACTATCAAATGTTGCTCGAATGCCACGCCGCTGGTACACCAATTACTAAAAAAGAGGCCCAACTATTAGATCTAGAACTGGACTCACAAATAGCAAGTATCAAAGTCTGCAGAAACCAGGGATGTATAGAAGTTGCTCCCGACCATATATGCCAAGCTGCCTATGTTTGCAATGGCAGCTTCTGGATCACTTGCTTTGCTGCTGTGCTAGACGAGGTTTTCCCAGTTTCGAGTGGAACGAAAGCAAGAGGTGCAAGAGTTTTTGATGCGCTAGCAAGCAATCATTATTTAATTAATGATTGATGCATCCGACTGCTTTTAACAATATTTAAAACGCTAAAACCCAAACCTGTTTAAAATGTATTAACTTTAAACCGAAAGATGAAAAAGGTTTTCCCATTGGTATTTGCTCTCTCAGTCAGCTCTACACATGTTTTGGCATGGGGCAATGGAAATTGCCCATTCTCAAAAGAATACAATAATAAAGAAGCTTCAACCGAACAAGTAGACAAAAAATCGAATTCCTCTGAAAAGAACTAGATTCAGAAAAAACTTCAATGGAAAGCACCCTTCAAAATCCTGGACCAATTCAAGCAATTCTAATTACTTTATTAGGCATTGCCTTAACGGTAGGAATATTAACTTTGGTCTTTAGGCAAGTCTCAGTAAAAAAAATCAAAGCAACTGATGGCACACTATTTAACTCAGAAGAAGCTTGCAAAGAATATGAAATAGCACTAAATAAACTAAATCCATTATACAAAGAAGACTCCAAAAATCTTGACAAGGCTTTTGGCTTTAGTGAAGGTTTTCTAAATCTCCTTAAAACTACTGGATTTAATGACGTAAAAGTACTCCTTAAATATAAGAGTGATCTTCAAAACCTTGTTAAATTATTTGATTAGAATAACTAGTTCAAGAAGATTTGTGATTTGAACTTTCCCAGTGAATGAATAGAATGCAGCTATGTCTCTAATAATTATTTCAAATTTTGCATTAAAAGCAGGCCGATTTAAATATCTTTCTAATTATTACTATAATAAATCTATATTTCAATTAATCATGAGTTAATGAAACAACTCGTCTCGATAATTTTATCTTCTGGATTGATTTTATTAATCTCTTTAACTCCATTTAAAATGTATGCAGAAGACAATAATATCCCTACTTCTGTATCCGAATTAAGTAAAACTTTCTCAAAGGAATTTTGCTTAGCAATAGATGAAGGATCTGAACCAGAAAGTGCTGGTAAGCTTGCTGCAAAAGAAATGATTAGAGGCTTAATCTTCTCACCTATTTTAAAAGAGATAATGTCTACACCTAAAGAAGTACTAGCTTCCTCAACTGCTAAAGCTATATACAAGGGTTGTGGAGAAGAATTAAATATTTCCGAGCAAGAACTGAATGACTACCTAATCAAGATTGCTTCTCGAGATCGCCAACAACAAACACCTAAACCTTTTAAACCATTTGGAATTGGTTAAATTAACGATTACTCTCACAAAAGCCTAATAGCTAAATTTTTCATTGTCTTAACTGAATACTTCTATGCTTGCTTTTCTAGACTCTTTATAAGATGGCTACGTTTCAATTACTCGAGCACATCACATCAGTAGTCAAAATAGAAAGGTTGATATAAATCCGTATAATGCAAAAACTCCTAATTATTCTTGGACTTGGAATTGCTGCCATCGGAATCCTCTATCCCTATATCAACAATTTGGGTTTAGGACAACTTCCTGGCGACATTATCTTAAGAGGTGAGAACTCAAACTTTTACTTCCCAATCGTGAGTTGCATTGCTGTGAGTTTGGTTGTTTCGGTCATTTTTAATTTACTCAGCAAATAGGTGACTACATCTTCAATGATTGGAATTGGGTTGTGTGTTCTATGGCTATTAGGGCATTCGGGTTTTACCTTTTGGTCTGGGGGATTTGAACCAGGGAGCGCAACTGCAAACGTATTTGTAGCTGTAGATTCCCTAGTCTCACTAGTCTTAGCGTTTTTCGTATATATAAGAACTAGTAAAAACTAACTATTCAATTGATGAGCCTATTGAGCTCTGATTTTCCAACGTCAACCAGCTTGACTTGAGATTTGATTGTTTCGATTCCGCTAGTACAAAGTCAAGAAACAGCTCATGATCAACCCAAAACGAACTGGAAACTGTCATGAAGTAATCAGGCTCGATGGCTTGTGGAACTAGGGCAAAATTCGCTGCTCGCTTTTCCATAGTCCAGGTTGAGTCAACGAAATTTTGCCCTAAACCAATAACTATGCTGTCGCTAGGAATTTAAAACTCATTCCCTTGTAGTAAAAGAGGGGACCTTCCAGTCCCCATGAGTCATTTGGGTGATAAGGCTGACTTCACCCCATCTCCCTTAATGGGTCAAGCAGCAACAGGGGCGGCCTGACGGGAGAAACGAACGATTTTGTTCGCTGTTACGTTTTTGCTCTTACCGAGCAGGCTTCAGTCACCCTCCTCATAACCCGTCGAAACCATTGCAGCCCCTAGATTGATGAAATGGAGCTGAGCGGAATCGAACCGCTGTCCGAGTCACTGGTGTGGATCACCTAGTTCATCCGAAAATGAACTTCTTAATTCTGTCAGAATTGGCAAAAGTATGCACACTAAGCTTTCAAGCAAAACATGAGAAAAACATTCTCTTAGTCAAATATTGCTAAAAACATGCGCGGTATAGCTGTACTTCCTCAAGGTCTAGAAAAAGAAGGTTCAGCAGAGCTTGCCACTCTAGGAGCTGAAGAAGTAAGTCCTTTGAAAAGGTGCGCATCTTTTCAAGCTGATATGGCCTGTTTATATAGATTGCACCTTCACGCTCGACTTCCATTTCGCCTACTCAGAGAGATCGGAACCTTCCCATGTAATTCTCCTAACTCTTTGTACAAAGGCATACAGAAATGTTTTCAATGGAGTGACTGGCTCACGCCAAACATGAGCTTCCGTGTTGACGTCTCAGGAAGCCAAATCAAACTCAATCACAGCCACTACACTGCTTTACAAGTAAAAAATGCAATTGTTGACATTCAACGAGAGCTTTGGGGGCAAAGATCAAGCATTGATGTTAAAGAGCCAGACCTGTGCTTACATCTTCACCTTTCAAACAATCATGCAACCTTAAGTCTAGATGGTACGCATACAAGTCTTCATAGAAGAGGTTATAAAGCAGCCATAGGGAAAGCTCCATTAAAAGAGAATCTAGCAGCAGGTTTAATTCGCTTAAGTGGATGGGAAAATCATCAAAATCTAGTAGATCCATTATGCGGTTCTGGAACTTTTCTTCTTGAAGCTGCAAGCCAATCATTAGATTTAGCGCCTGGCTTAAATAAAGATTTTACTCTAAAAAAGTGGTTCGATTTTAATAAATTTCTCTGGGAAAAAGAAAAACAAATTGCCATTAATAATGAGAAGTGGGGAAAGAAGATGCCAAAAATAATAGGAACAGAACAAGATAAAATTGTCTTTCAAAATGCACAAATTAATATCAAATCCGCAGGTCTCGATAAAAACATAGTTATACGAAAATGTCACTTCTCCGATCTAAAACTTCCTAGCCCTCCTGGCGTAATAGTTTGCAATCCTCCATATGGAAAGCGAGTTGGGAGAGAGGAAAACCTAGTCGATTTATATGAAGAATTAGGTAATTTTCTAAAAGAAAATGGATCAGGATGGGACTTCTGGATTCTGAGCGGGAATCCCTCTTTAACTAAAGCTCTTCGAATGAAATGCCGTCGAAAAATACCCATCAATAACGGTGGCATTGAATGCAGGTGGCTGAATTATTCGATCTTCTAATTAAGGAATTGTTATTTCCCAAGAACAGCTTTACCAGTTCGCATCAGTCCTTCAATCGTCTCCGGGAGATAGGGGGCTCTAGCCAAATGTCCACCAATCCTCAAGCTTAATCCTGCGAGAAAAATATCAATGATAGTAATCACACCTGAAGTATAAATAAAATTTAGCCCGAAATTTTGATGCATCCAAAAACCTAAAGCAACTTGAAAAGCAATCAATCCCACAAGCATAAATGCACCACCCATCAACAAAAATATACCTCCGCTAATCAATCTTCTTTTCTCACGATCCGCCTCTTGCAAAGCAATTTTTACATGCAAGTCCATTACAGATGCAGCAATAGCTGAGACTCTTGCTACGGCTCCTAATCCACTGGATCTTTTTGATTCAGTCATGTGTTACGCCGCCCTCCCGACAAAAGCAACCCTAAAAGCAAACCAACTCCTGCTGCAATACCAAGGGCTACGAAAGGCTTCTCCCGAATTGGCTTTTCAATTTTTGGCCGGAGTGTCCTATTTAAGTCATCTAAAAGCTCTTCAAGCTGCTCCTCTAAAGGCCCAAGGCTATCGGCTAAATCTCTCGTACAATCTTCTGCAGCTGAAATAATTTCCTGCAATTGTTCTCTTACTCCAAAATCCGATTTACTTGAGGATTGCTGGGAAGAAATCACTCGTACAACTTCATCAAAACTGCCACGAGTTGCTTCTAAAGTCTGCTTAGCAACTTCTGGCCATCGCTCTTGAATACGCGGAAGAAGGGCTTCAAAGCGTTCAGAAAACCACTGCTCTGGGGAATCTTCTAATGATTGTGGCGGATCCTCCAGTTTTGCTGAAGGATCATCTGAAGAGGCACTCTGATATTTCATGAAATCCAGACTATTGATACAAGCCTAGAGAACCCAATCCATCAACGGAACCCCCCCGCAGTCCCTAAGCAAATTGATCCTTTAGCAAATTTGCCAAAAAAGGACAAAGAAATTACAAACAATGCAACCTTCAAGCAAGGTTATTCGTGGCCTTTGATTACATTTGTCGACAAGTAAATACTTAGGATGCTAGAGGTCATAGGTCATCTTCTTATCGCATCATGGACGTGGGCTTGTCCGCACTATTGTTTGCATCCGCAACTCTCCCAAACACCAACCAACAGTTTGGTGTCGCTGTAGCAGGAGCTGCAGGGCTTCTCTTCCTTGCTCTTACGGTTAGGCCTATAGGCAAGGATTGACTCGGTTTTCAAGGGACTTCTCTGAATACCAGTCCCTATTAATTTATTGATCGGCCCCAAAGGCATGTCCCTTGGCATTTATTTTTAATGGAAGTTTGTTTCATCTAAGGAGGATATTATTCTTGTTTTCTTATCCTCTTCATCAGAGGAAAAAGGCTCAAAATGAGCATTTCATCTTTTCCTTACATGGCAATTCAAGAACCCATAGAGCCAAGTTTTCAATCCAAATTTCATAAAGAGCAATTAATACGTTCTATTCAAAAGTGCAATGACTTAGAGATTCTAAGAGGAATGGCCATGGAATTAATTGAACTTAGTCAAAAGAACAGTGCTATTGCCAAATGGGCTACTCAAAGAGCAGTGGAAGCAGAAACTAGAGCGAGAGAAGCTGAAATGAATTCTAAAAATTAATAATCTTTCATTCTAATAAAATTTTATTAGATCAAAAAAAGTCTACGCTTAAAAAAAAAAATTATTCTAAAAACTGACCGAAACAAAAAATTTAATCACCTCAAATGGATAGAATTAAACGGTGGGTTATCCTTCTTCATACGAATGATCCACGTGACCATAATAGGGCTCATTATGATTTTTTATTTGAGGATGCTGGGGACTGCAAGTCATGGAAATTAAACAAAATTCCTCACCTAGGTGGACCATCAAATAGAGCAATTCCTGGTCCCAGCCATAAGCTCATTTGGCTTGAGAGAGAAGAAGCCGAGGTTTCCAACAATCGAGGCACTGCAAAGCGACTGCTTAAAGGCTTCTTCAAAGGCGTTCTCCCCAATAGCAGTAATGAGGCTTTGCAAGTAATCCTTTTAAAAGGGGATTTAGAAGGCCATCTCACTATCCATAAGAACAAGTGTGAACTAAAGCCTCTCTAGACAAAAACGACAAAAGATTTTTATTTACTTGAGCTTTTACAAAGCTTAGCTAAGTTCATGGCATTCTAATAATGCGCCCTTTGGTTCACATCAATCAAGTAGGGCTGAGCAATTTCAAGTCCTTCGGGGGAACTATATCTATTCCCCTCGAACCTGGTTTCACTGTGGTTACTGGTCCGAATGGATCTGGAAAAAGCAATATTCTAGATGGTGTTCTTTTTTGCTTAGGTCTAGCTAGTAGTCGTGGCATGCGAGCTGATCGCCTACCTGACCTTGTAAATAGTTCCCTCCTGCGTGCTGGTAAATCGGCTGAGACAACAGTCAGCGTTACTTTTGACCTAAATGACTGGGAACCTGATGCTGCTGAAAAGGGCTTAGAGCCTCCTGCAGAAGGGCCTTGGATTAAACCTACTCAGAAGGAATGGACAGTTACTCGACGGCTAAGAGTAATGCCAGGGGGGTCCTACAGCTCTAGCTATTCCGCAGACGGCGAAACGTGCACTCTTCAACAATTACAAACTCAATTTCGAAGACTCAGGATCGATCCAGAAGGCAGCAATGTTGTGATGCAAGGAGACGTCACACGAATCGTTTCCATGAGCAACAAAGACAGGAGAGGACTAATAGATGAACTTGCAGGTGTAGCTCTTTTTGATACTCGAATAGAGCAGACAAGATCGAAGCTTAATGATGTTCACGACCGGCAAGATAGATGCAGGATAGTCGAGCAAGAACTATATACTTCAAAGAATAAACTTGAAAAAGATTGCGCCAAAGCACGCACCTATCAAGAACTCAAAACGCAATTACAAGTTGGCAGAGAACATGAACTAGTTCTTAGCTACAAGGCTACCGAGGAAAAACTTGAATCCTTAAAAAATGAACATCATCAACTTGGACAGAAAGAAATTATAGATTCTAGAAATATCCATGAATCCGAGAAAACACTTGCTGAGTCATGCAACAAACTTAATAAGCTTCAAGATCAAGTAAAGGCTCTAGGTGAGGACAAGCTAATTGCTGTTCAAGCAGAAATTGCAGGCCTAGATACTCAAAGTCGTGAACTAGAGCGACAAGCCTCCCTCCATCGACAAGAAGGAGAAAAACTTCAAGAGAACAGAAACTCACTCACTAAGAAACGCAATGAGCTCCAAATGGAAATCAAAGAGCAAGAAGAAATATCAAATACTGAAAAATTAATAACTGCTGAAAAGAATGTCAAAGATGCTTTAGCAGCAGTTGAAGTTTGGAGGAGGAGACTTGGAGATGCCGCTGGACGATCAGAGAAGTGGATAGATGAACAAAAAGAAAGAAGCACCCAGCGCCAAAATCTTCATTCAATAATTTCACCCCTTCAACAAGAAGAAGAGAAAATAAAAGAACGTTTACTTCACAATGAATTGAGAAAAAGAGAACTTGAAATAGAGCAAAAACGTGACAATGAAGATAATCAACAACTCAATCTGCAATTAGACGCTTTAGAGGAAGAATCAGAAAAAATCACCGCCAAGATCAATGAGGCAAAAGAAGGAATCAAAGAAAGTACAGAGAAATTATCCATACAACAACGTACAAGAATTAGGCTCGAACAAGAACAGACCAGAATAGAAAAAGAAATCACTAAGATTGATAGTAGAAGAGAAACATTGCAGGAAAGCAGAGGAGCTGGAGCTCTAAAATTATTATTAGAAGCAGGCTTAGATGGAATACATGGTCCTGTTGCTCAATTAGGCGAAGTAGAAGATAGTTACAGGCTCGCTCTAGAAGTCGCAGCAGGTAGTCGCCTAGGACACCTTGTTGTTGATAATGAAGAGATAGCTGCAAAAGCAATAGAAATTTTAAAAGCCAAAAAAGCAGGTCGGTTAACTTTTTTACCATTAAATCGTATCAATCCTTCAAATGCTTTAAAAAATCAAGCTTTAGCAAGATTCCAATCAGAAAAAGAAATCTCCAACTACTCTAGCCCGATTGGGAAAGCCATAGAACTAATTAAATTTGAACCAATTTATAACAATGTTTTTTCATATGTTTTTGGAGATACACTTGTTTTCAAGGACCTTAGGTCTGCAAGAAAATTCATAGGAAAAAATCGCGCAGTCACTCTTGAAGGAGAATTATTAGAAAAAACTGGTGCCATGACTGGCGGTAGTTTTTCAAAAAGGAGTAATCTTCTTGGCTTTAGTCGAGCAACAGATCAAGATGAAGCAGAACCTCTTAGAAGAAGGTTAATAGAAATTGGAGAAGCTCTAATTTCTTCACATAATAAAGAATCAATTTATACGAAGTCATTAAATAATCTTCGTCCAATATTAAACAAACTAGAGCAGCGTCAGGCAGGATTAGAAGCAGAAAAGATTGCAGTCGCAAAGTCAAATGGTCCTTTACTTAAAAGACGAAATGACCGCTCGAATCGATTAAAGGATTTAATTATTCATAAGCAAGAAGCCGACGACCAACTTAATCACATATCTTCGGATCTACATCCTCTCTTAATTGAATTAGAAAAACTAGAAGCTCTAGATAGTGAGATGCAAAAAGGAAGTAATTCTGAAAATTGGAATAAATTGCAGGGTGAACTCAAATCCGCAGATTCAACACTAGAAAAAGCAGCAAAAATACGAGATAATCTCATCGATCAGCAACGTCAAAAAGAACTATTACTTCAAAGGATTGGAGATCAGAAAGAAGTATTGGCTGCAGAAGAAGAACAATTAAAAGAGTCGGTTAAGAGTCTCTCTGAGGCACACAAAAATTGGCGGATAAATCAAGAAGGTTTACAAAAACGCAAAAATTTTCTTAATGAAGAACAAAAGAAACTCCAAATACTTTTTGGAGAACAACGTCATGCTAGAGATGCCGCCGAAGCAGATGTTGCAAAACAACGTCAAGAAATTCAACAATCAAAATGGAATCTTGACCGACTTAAAGAAAAGCAAGAAAGTCTAACGGAAGAACTTCGAAATGAAAGTTTAAGACTTCAAGAGTTTTCAAAAAAACTTCCTGATCCAATCCCAGCCATTCCGGTAGAAATTCTCAACGCAGGGTTAGAAGCTCTACAAATTAATTTAGAACAAATTCAAACTCGTATGGAGGAACTAGAGCCGGTAAATATGCTTGCACTTGAAGAACTTGAGGAACTTGAAAATCGACTGAAAGACCTAGTTGAAAAACTTTCTGTGCTAACTGAGGAAAGATCAGAACTATTGCTTCGAATTGAAACTGTTGCGACTTTGCGACAAGAAGCATTTATGGAAGCCTTTAATGCCGTTGACAAACATTTTCGAGAAATATTCGCAAATTTGTCAGATGGTGATGGTCATTTACAGCTTGAAAATAATGATGAGCCTCTGGAAGGAGGTCTCACGCTAGTTGCTCATCCCAAAGGCAAAACAGTCAGACGACTAGCAGCTATGTCTGGCGGAGAGAAATCCCTAACAGCATTGAGTTTTTTATTTGCACTTCAACGTTTTCGTCCATCACCCTTTTATGCTCTCGATGAAGTGGATAGTTTCCTTGATGGTATAAATGTAGAGAGACTCTCTGGACTTATTTCACGTCAAGCATTTGAAGCTCAATTTTTAGTAGTTAGTCACCGTCGCCCAATGATAAGTGCGTCAACAAGAACCATTGGAGTCACTCAAGCTAGGGGGGCCCATACACAGGTTATTGGCTTGCCAGATGCAGCCTGACTTGGCGCCTAAATGTTCTTGCGTCAAAATAACCTAATTCGCCGCAGCCCGAGGGTCTGAAGCTTGACGAATACAGAATTCCAGAACGAGTCCTTAGAGGCAGTCCCTAGCGAAAGGCTTTGGCTGCGATCAGAACTCATGGGTACTCAAGTAATTACCCGAGATACAGGACGCAGATTAGGACTTGTTGGTGAAGTTATTGTGGACATAGACCGTCGCGAGGTTGTTGCCCTCGGACTTAGAGACAATCCCCTTACAAGATTTCTTCCTGGCTTACCTCGCTGGATGCCTCTTGATCGGATCAAGCAAGTCGGAGATGTCATCCTTGTCGATTCAGCAGATTCACTAAGTGAAGGATTTGCCCCAGAAAGATATAGCAGAGTCATCAATTGCCAAGTCATCACAGAGTCTGGCCAACAACTTGGACGAGTTCTTGGCTTTTCTTTTGACATTGAGACCGGAGAACTCACAACGCTTGTTATGGGTGCGCTAGGGGTCCCACTCCTTGGCGAAGGAGTACTTAGTACTTGGGAAATGCCCGTTGAAGAAATAGTTAGCAGTGGCGCCGACAGAATAATTGTTTATGAAGGTGGAGAAGAAAAACTTAAGCAGCTCAATAGTGGTCTCCTAGAAAAGCTAGGAATTGGTGGTTCAAGTTGGGAAGAGCAAGAAAGGGAAAGATATCGGCTGAATCTTGTCCCCGTCGAAAATCAACTCCCCTCATCCCAACCCACTGAACAGGAACAGCCTAGGCTTCAAGCATCTGAAGCAAATGAATTAGAAATTCAAGAAGAAGAGCTTGAATATGTAGAGCTTGAACAACCAGAACCACAAAGAAATACCAAACGTAGATATTTAGATGATTTGCCTCAAGATAGTTCAAATAATTACAGAGATTTATCAGAAAGAGAACCTAAGTTTTCAGCTAATCCTGACTCATTTGAAGAAATCTTACCAGAACCAAAACCCGCTGCCCGGAGGCCTATTCAAAATATTCCTGATTCCCCTCTTGATGTTGAGCCAATTGACATTTTAAAAGAAAATAAGCCCATTCGAAATCCTCAAAACTCTATCAAAGAAGATGAAATAGAAGATCCATGGTAAGGGTAGTCTCTCACAAGCAATGTCTTTCAATAATAGGACACCTAAGTCAATAATTCCTTCAAAATCTATTTAAAACATTTAATTCTTTAATATCAGGATTCAAAAGGTTATCCAAAAAAGATAAAAGTAGTAAGCCAACTATTAACCAAAAAAACACTTCCTCTCAACAATTATCCTCAAATGCCCTAATTAAAAGATTATGAATCTCATCTGAGAGTGCTTCAACAGCGCCACTGCTCCCACGAAGAGCTTGCAAGTCTTCTTTCTGTCCATTCAATCTTTGAGGATTTGCAAGCCACTCCGAGGCTTCCCGGGCGATCTGCGAAGGAGAAATGCGACCGACTCTCTCGGGGACTACTAAGCGTCCTGCAGAAATATTTGGCCAAGCCAAAAAACCTTTTTTCCTTAACCTCCAAAAGCTAAGGAATATTCCAAAACACCAACGAAGTCCTGGCAGCCTTGCCAAAACTCCAAGAAGGCCATCCCATGCCTGCATCACCTGTAAATGCTGAATAGGCACAATAACTATCATTGGTAGAGCTAATGCTCCAAGCTCAGCAGTATTCGCGCCAATAGTGGTAATTGCTAAATCACATTGAATCAAAGATGAATGTGATGGCTGATTTTCTTGCAAATAAATTTCAGTGCCTTCACCTGTAATAAATTTACGCCAAGAATGAGAAGTGTTGGAAGGTAAAAATTTTTCAATTGATGAACTATAAAGGGAGGCAATAGGGTTACTAGAACTACTAAAATCTTTTATTTCTTCAACACTTGTAGTTGGAGCAACTGGTAAAAGAAATTTACACCCAGGTCTAATTTTTGAAAGGATATCAGCAACTTCAAGCATAAAAGGAACACCTACAGATAGCTTCGCTCTTTTTGAGCCGGGCATCAATGCAATCCATTCTCCAGAAGGCATTGGCGAGTCTTCTCTAGCGAAAGAAGACAAATCAGCCATTAAGTCCCCAATAACTACACATCTATCACGCAATCTTCTTGGCAAAAGAGCTCTTACTCTTGGCGACATCGCCGCAACTCGATCATTCCACCATGGCCATCTTGCTATCCACTCAGCATAAGTAATATGTCGATAACCAAGCCTTGCTGAAAGTAAAACAGTCCAAAATTGATCTCCGCCAAGAAATACAACAACTCCTGAGCGAGGCCATCGGCCAAATCGATGAGGATTTATTAAAAGTTTCCAAAATTTATTCGCCGGAAAGATCTTCTCAAATATTCCCCATTTATTTGCAGCAATAGACTCTTGCCCTGTCGCATTAGGACACGGAACCAGTACCAGCCTTAATCCCAGTAATGCTGAAAGTTTACGAGGACGCATTCTTAGGCGCCCATGAAGCTTTTCCGCAACAGGTCTTACCCAGGTAGAAAGTTCACCGGGGCCATTCGAGACGAGAACTACAGCCAGCGATGTCTCAGAAATGTCAGCTGAATGGAATGGCTTCAAGTTGTAAGGAATTAATGCGGATGGCGAGACTTGAACTCGCAAGGCCGAAGCCACACGCCCCTCAAACGTGCGTGTCTACCAATTCCACCACATCCGCTTGTCAGATGAAGTCTTTGAACTTCGTCATGTTTGATCATAACGGTCAAGCTAAAAAATTTATGAACCCTGAACTTTGGCAGGAGCACTGATACGATCCCGCTAAAGACTTAAAAAAGGCCGGATGCCCATCGGCAAATTACTCATAGCCAATCGTGGCGAAATTGCTCTGAGAATTCTCCGCAGCTGTAGGGAATTAGGCATTGCCACAGTTGCGGTTTACAGCACCGTGGACAGGAATGCCCTGCATGTTCAACTAGCTGATGAAGCGGTTTGTGTAGGAGATTCTCCTAGTAGTAAAAGCTACCTAAATATTCCAAACATCCTTGCAGCAGCAACATCTAGGGGTGTAGATGCAATACATCCAGGGTATGGATTTCTTGCTGAAAACGACCGTTTTGCTGAAATGTGTGGTGATCATGGCATCACATTTGTTGGACCTTCACCTCATGCGATTCGCTCAATGGGAGATAAGTCAACGGCCAAATCAACAATGCAAAAAGTTGGGGTTCCAACCGTCCCAGGGAGCGAAGGTTTGCTTGCTAGTCCCGAAGATGCTGCTTCATTAGCTAAAGAAATGGGATATCCAGTAATGATAAAAGCCACCGCAGGAGGCGGTGGCAGAGGAATGCGCTTAGTAAATGGTCCTGATCAACTTGAAACGCTCTTTAAAGCAGCCCAAGGCGAAGCTGAGGCTGCTTTTGGAAATGCAGGGCTCTATATGGAGAAATTTATAGACCGGCCGCGACATGTAGAAGTGCAAGTGTTAGCTGACAGGCATGGCAACGTCGTTCACCTGGGAGAGCGTGATTGCTCGATTCAAAGACGTCACCAAAAATTATTGGAGGAATCACCAAGTCCAGCCCTTAATGATGAGCTTCGACTCAAAATGGGAGCTGCTGCAGTAGCAGCAGCGAAAAGTATCAATTACGAAGGTGCTGGGACAGTTGAATTTTTATTAGACAGAGATGGATCTTTCTACTTCATGGAAATGAATACTCGAATTCAAGTAGAACATCCAGTTACAGAGATGGTTACAGGAATTGATTTAATTGCAGAGCAACTTCGAATAGTGGGTGGAGAGCCAATTAGCTTCCATCAAGAAGAACTTCAGCTAAAAGGTCATGCAATTGAGTGCAGGATAAACGCAGAGGATTCCAAGCATAATTTCCGACCATCTCCTGGAAGAATTACAGGATGGCTCCCCCCTGGTGGGCCTGGCGTAAGAGTAGATAGTCATGTTTATACGGGCTATGACATTCCTCCTTTCTACGACTCTCTAATAGGAAAAGTAATTGTTTGGGGTAAAGATAGAAATTATGCACTCAAGAGAATGAAGCGTGCACTTAATGAATGCGCAGTTACAGGCATTCCAACAACCATTGATTTTCACCTAAGACTGCTAAATAGAAAGGAATTTCTTAATGGAGATGTCCATACAAAATTTGTTGAACAAGAAATGCTCAAATAATTGTTTTCCCTCAGATTTATGTTGCGACTTATTTCAACCAATTCCCTGATTCTTTAATAAAAGCTGGGACATCAAACCCTGTTGACCAACCAGCAATTCCCTCACAAGGCTGACAATACCAAGCCATATCACTGGCGTCACATCCACTCCACCAATAGGGGCAACGAACCTTCTAGTCAAAGCCAGTATTGGCTCTGTCGGTAAAAAGACTAAACCCCAAAAACCTTTTTTTAGATTTACCTCCGGATACCAAGTCAATACAAGCCTTGCCAAGAAGGCCAAAGTCAAAGAAGCAAGGACCAATCCCACAACAAAATGAAATTTTGGAAGAGCCGCAATCATGAAAGGCGTCACAAAGCTCAAAGCATCAACGCTTTCATCGTAGAAAGTCATCGTTAATTACTAGTATTACCAAGTCTTGTCTTGCCCAAGTAAAAGCTCTTATGACTCTCTCTTCTCTCAACCTTTTGCTCAACGTTTCCCAGGAAGTTTGGAAAAACTCAGTCGAGGGTTCTGTAGGCAGCATTATTTGGGCAGGAATCCTAATAGTTGCTCCCGCAGCATTCGCACTAATCTGGATAGCCCAGAAGGACCAAGTTTCCAGATCTTCTCGCTAGGGTTCTTCTTGCATACTTCGTAGACTGAGAAAAATGAGGCTGATGTTCAGCCTCTACTCAGTTCAGTAAAAGGGGGCCCCACTTTGGTCAATGCGAGTCTCAACTGGGCCAGCATTGTGGGCATTGTGCTTGCTGTGTGCGGTGCAGGGTTGTATTTCATGCGTAGTTTTAAACCTGCCTTAGCCAGGGACTACGACGTATTTTTTGCAGCAATTGGATTGCTTTGCGGTGGCATCCTGTTCTTCCAAGGCTGGCGATTAGATCCCATTTTGCAATTTGGACAATTCCTTCTCGCAGGAACCACAGTATTTTTTGGCTACGAAAGCGTACGTTTAAGAGGAGTAGCTACTGATCAAGCACGAAAATCTTCCTACTTCGATGAAGATCCAGCATCTCCACGAATGCCAGGAGGAAACCGTTTCAACAATGAATGGGAAGATCAATACAACAATTTTGATCAATTTGATGAATCCAATTCGCGCAGGAGAAGGTTCTCAGGGCGAGTAGAAGCCCCAGAGAATGACCTGGAAGAAGATTCATACCGACCAAGACGTTCTTCAAGAGCCGCAATCCCTGAAAGAGCTGCAAGTAGGAGAAGTCCAAGAAGTGATAATTCTTGGGATGAAAATCCTCAGAGATCACGAAGACTCTCAAGATTTAACTCCGATGAAAATGATGCAGATATCACAAATAGATCAGATTTTGGAGAAAGGCGGGTCATACGTCAAACACAACGGAGAGGAAGTCGCCCTACAGCAAGTACTCAGGGATCTAGGAGCAGGAGTACTAGAGACGTTGATAGAGAAGAAATATCTAGAAAACGGGACTTTCCCTCTAAAGGAATTCCTCGAGGAACTCCAATTGACTCGGAAGCTGAAGATGCGACATTCTCTCCTTTATCTAATAGAAAAAATATCTCGAGGGCAAGATCAGTCTCGCGAGAATCCACTAAAAACAGATCTCAATCTTCAAACACAAGTATGGGATCTCCAACAAGAACTAGGCCCCGGGATAACACTTCCCGTTTTGACGACTGAATTTCTCTCTCTCCCATTTAAAGCTTGCCATACTAGTTGGCTTTTTTTGTCTAAGCAGTTGTGCAAACCCTATAAGTAGGCCATCAAATAGTTTCATTAAAAGAAACCAACAAGATCCTGCCCTAAGTGGAAACGGCAAATTCATTGCCTTAATTATTAATCAGAGAGGTCGCGCAACAACACAACTACAAGAGGTAAAAACCAAGAAAGTGATACCTCTAAAGCATCTTTCTAGCCATCAGCCTCATAGCTCTCCATCACTTAGTTGGAATGGAAGATATCTGGCAGTAATAATTCAACGTGGTGGTAAACGTATGGCAGTAATAACAGATCGATTGTCAGGACAAATCCATCCTCTGAGCTTGCCTGGTAACAAATATCCAATTCGAATAAGCCTTTCTCCAGATGCTCGCCAACTCGCCATGGAATTAACAGGAAAGGGTACATCGCGAATTGAATTATTTAACCTCCAAACGATAATTGAACCTGATGAACCAATAGGGATTCGTGGATCTACATCTTTAAATCAAAGTCAATGAGTATAATTTTTCAATAATGATCTATCTCTCTTTAGCGTTAACTCTTCTACTAACACTTAGTAGTTGTACAAATGCATCAATGCAACCTTTACCTGAAATAAACAACACCATCCTCAAATCTTCTACAAATAACCGTGAGCCTTCTCTAGGGATAAAATGGTTAGCATCACTAGCTTTATACAACGGCAAAGAGAGAATAGAGTTAACAAACCTATTAAGTCGAACTCGAGTTCCTTTGCCAGGTTTAAATAGTCAAGATTCTCAACCAATCAGCGTTAGTCTTTCTGCAGATGGCCAACGATTAGCCTTAATTCGCCAGAGAGGAAATCGAACAGAATTACTACTATATAGAAGAAATTTTGGCACATTACAGCTCCTAGAAATAAACCCAGCTGGAATACCTAAAAAGGTAAGTATTGATGCTACTGGGAAATTACTTGCAGTACAGGTTAGTAGAGACGGCTATTGGGAAGTTGACTTATTACGTCTGCCAAATTAATCCATAAATGAGATCCATTATTTCATCTAAGTAGACCAACCCAATGCAAGAAGGAGTCTTTAGAGAAAAGCTCAATGAGCAACACAGACAGGAAGCCAATCATGGCAAAACGTCCATTAACTCTTTCCGCATAAGCACTCCATCCAAATTCAGGAATGTCAGGAGTAGTGGCACTTGTTGCAGGTGTCTCAACTTTTGTATCAGCAGATTCATCTTTAGAATCTGCTGAAGGAATCTGATCACCTGCTAGATCGTCTTTAATTTGATTCATCAATCAATTCAATAGCGGTCAACTTGATAGCCAGAGGTTGGCATCAGACGCCAGTTGCCGTCTCCCACCAGCTCCAACACTGAATCATGAAATTCTATTAGAGTAGGCCTATGGCCAACACTAATTACAGCAAGATCACGCTCCTTAAGCAAGTTATAAAGATGTTTCTCAGTCTTGACATCTAAAGCACTGGTTGCCTCATCCAAAACAACAAATCTTGGCGCATTAAGCAATAAACGCCCAAAAGCAAGTCTCTGTTGCTCACCCAATGAAAGTATACGAGGCCAATCCTGCTTAACATCAAAATCAGGGTAACGTTCAATAAATTCACCAAGATTCACCTCATCCAAAACAGAGCGAAGTTGTTCATCGCTAAATCTATCTTCTTGAGTTGGATAACAAAGTTGCTCTCTTAAAGAGCCTAAAATCATATAGGGCTTCTGAGGAATAAACAATAACTCACCTATTTTTGGCCTCTCAATAACTCCTTCTTTAGGCTTCCATAGACCACTAATCATTCTCAAGAGTGATGTTTTTCCGCATCCCGAGGGGCCAACAACCAACAATCTATCAGTCTCATTAATGCTTAAATTTAACGAGCTTATTATTGGCTTATTGCTGCCAGGAGAGTATAACTCAGCATTGCTTACTAATATAGACTTAGAATCAGATGATTCTTGTATCTGATTCAAATTTCTATTACTACTTACCTGCTCAACTTTAGACTGAAACCCCTCAAGTCGGCTTATTCCAGCTGTAAACTTAGCAAGTTCCTCAATTTGATTAACAACGAAAAATAATGATCCTTCAACCATACTAAATGCAAAATTCGCCTGAATAAATCCACCGTAATCAATCTCGCCTGCGAAATATGGGACAGCCATAACTAAATAAGGAAAGAAATTCCCCGCATATCCAATTGACCGACGCATAACATCAATAATCACTCTCCATATTATAAGTAAGTTGAAATTCCTTACGACTTCATTAAGTCTTCTCTTGGTTTCAGAGATTTCAGGCTCCTCACCAGAATAAAAAGCTATAGACTCAGCATTATCACGAACATGAACTAATCCATAACGGAAGTCAGCTTCATAACGCAATTGATCAAAGTCTATTCTTACCAAGTTCCGACCTGAAATCACAAGAACTGAAGTTGCAAAAGCTGCATATCCAAACAAAGAAAGAGTTAGTGTTCTACTAATGCTCCATAAAATAATTATATTGAGTGAAAATGTTAAAAGTGCGTCAAATATCCCCAAAGTAAACTGCAAACTTTGCCCAGTAAATGCTCTTGTATCATCAGTTATTCGTTGATCTGGGTTATCTACATCAGTTTCAAGTTCATCATTAGGATTTAAAATATAATAAGCACGATTGCTCATATAATCAGAAATTAAAGTGCGTGACAGCCATTCTCTCCATATCAAACCAAGTTTCAAAGTAAAGAATATTTGAGAAACCCGAATTGGCAATGCAACAACAAAACAACAGGCATAGATTCCCAAAATTCTATAAAAACCATCCTCTTGCTTTGCCACCAATGCGTTTGTTAAATCTCTAGCAATAAAACCTATCCCTGCATTAATGCCATTAACTGCGAGAAGCATTAATACAATTACACCAAGGAAAGACCAATGAATCCATCTCCTATTTCTTAGTTGTTGTCGCATTCCAAAGAAGCTTGCCGCTCCTAAGAAAAACAGCCCCAAGGCAACTACACCCCAATTTGTGCTCCAAATCTTTTCAATAGTTCCAACAACTCCACCAAAATACTTCTCAGTTAAAACTGGCTGAAATCCCTCAAAAAGCTCTACAAGTCCTGTGAGAGCAAGCAAAACAATGCCACCTACACAAAAAAGAAGAGCTAGCAATAATCCAATAAATTGCCATCCATTGGCTTGATCCAAAGGAAGAAAAAAAGGCTGCGCCAGACGACGAAGCTTCTCCAATTGACTACGAAGGCCCTTCTTAGCCTCGCGAAAAGTTGTTGTCATTTAGATATTCTTTCACTCAGACCTCTTAACCAGGTGGCCAAGAAAGAGGACGCCCACCAATTATATGAATATGAAGATGAAAAACCGTCTGTCCCGCATCTACACCGTTATTTACTACTGTTCTCCAACTCTCCAGTCCCTCTGACCGTGCGACTTTAGAAGCAATAATCAACAAATGACCTAACAACTCTTTATCTTCGACATCAATGTGCGTGAGATTTACAATTGGCTTCCTGGGTATAAGCAATATATGAACAGGGGCCTGAGGCTCTATGTCTCGAAAAGCTAAGCAAAGCTCATCACTATATACCTCATCACAAGGCAACTCTCCTCTTAGAATTTGACTAAAGATAGTTTCACTCGCCATAGCATCATCCATGAGAATTACTATCCATTTAAAGATTACACCTCACTGAGTTAACAGCTAAAAATAAACAGCTAGAAGCTTAAAGGAATCAATATAGATAAATAATTGAAGCACAAAAAACACAAGATTTTTACAAACAAAGTAGAACAAATGTAGCTCTATAACAAATCAACAATAATAATCAAAAATGACGAGACTTAATAGGCTTATCCCTATATGGCTGTGGGCCAATCAAAGGTGGCTGATTTTTATCATCCATCGGATTCCTCAAAGTAAACTCAAGAGCTTCTGCTAGCCAAAGACGGATTCCATAAACAGATTTTGACATGATCGCCTCTAAAGGAACTCTCTTTCAGTTTGTCGGTTACCAAGTCAGTCGCACAGAGTAATTACACTGATTTAATTCTTTTTCTCAATATAAAAGCAACCTCATCTGCTTTAACCTTCTAGATGGAGGCAACACTCAGCGGCGGCGGCGGCGCTGTTGGGCCTTACGCTTATATTTTTCAAAAGGAGTCTCATGATGACGCAAACGCTTGAGATCAATAAAAATTCCTGCCTTGGAAACCTGGCGCTTAAAACGTCTTAAAGCGGATTCAACTCCTTCGTTTTCCCCAACCGTAACCTGAGTCATAAACAAAAACAGTAAAAATTTGCAAGTCACTAATTTAGCAAGTTGACCCCAGCATTCAAATTCCAAAAAATATCAAATTAAATTCACAAGGGAAAACTACTCAAACGACCTCACATCTTTAGTATTGAATCCATGATCCTTCAACTCCTTAACTAGGTTCTCATGATCAGTAACACGATCAACAAAAAGAACTCCTTTTAAATGGTCCATCTCATGCTGTATGCATCTAGCTAAAAGTCCATCAACATTCATTTTTTTAGGTCTACCCATCTCATCACGAAAACTTACCTTTACCCCAGAGGGTCTAATCACGTTTAAATAAACTCCTGGAATACTCAAACATCCTTCCTCATAAGTTTCCAAGCCTGCACTTGTACCAATAATTTCTGGGTTGATAAGAACAATAGGCGGAGTGGTTGGAGTCTCAATATCCAGATCAATAACTAATAGCTGTTTATGAACTCCCACTTGAGGTGCTGCAAGTCCAATTCCCTTAGCTGAATACATGCTACGAAGCATGTCCCTTGCTAAATCTCTTATCGTTTCATCAACCTTAGTAATTCTGCGCGCAGACTGCCTTAAGACCTTCTCCCCAAGAGTATGGATTTCCATCGGTGGATTCTCCAAGGGCTCCTTAACTACCGAAACAGAAGACTGAGACTTCTCGGCGTTGCGAGCTAATTGAGCAAAGCTTCTAGCCAAAGAAAACCATGGGGTTGTCGACATAAGGATTTTAGGCATTAATCGCCCCATCCCTGAAAAATAATATGAAACCTAAAAACCAACCATTACAAGCCAGCAACAAAGTTTTTAAAAAAGTTCCTGCTTCACTGGCCGTAGGAAAAACTCCTTCGCTGAAAGAGCCTCATTTAATTGGAAACTGGATTCTTTGGCTTGAGCAGCGACCTGATGAAGGTGGACGAACAACTGTTCTTTTTAGACCCTGGAATCGAAACGACCTTAAGCCCCAAGAATTAACGCCAGCACCCCGCAACCTTCGTAGCAATGTTCACGGATATGGAGGTGGATTAATAGCAACAATTGCAGAAGAGAATAATCTGATCCTTGCTTGGAGTGAAACCCCAGATGGATCTGTATGGACACAAACATGGGAAGGCTTGAACAAAGAGGTCAAGGAAGATTTGTTATGGCTAACACCTAAAACCCCCGCAATTCGAATATCTAAACAAGGTACCTTTTCACTCGCTGATGGCCTAATTGATTCAGTACGGCAAATCTGGATAGGTGTAATGGAAAAAGATGGGCAAGATTTTCTAGTAAGCCTTTCCTTAAAGAAAGCAGAACAAAAACCAAAAATTATTTATAAGCCTAGGGACTTTATTGGCTATGCAACATTAAGCCCTAATGGAAGAAAAATTGCATGGGTTGAATGGGAACAAAATTCAATGCCATGGGATGCTAGTCAACTATGGTTAGGCGAGTTAACAGATAGTGGAAATATTATAAAGCAATCATTAATAGCGGGACATAAAGATAGTCGGAAAGTATCTATTTTTCAACCATACTGGTTATCCAATGATGAATTAGTCGCGTCAGAAGATAGCAATGGATGGTGGAATATTATCAAGGCAAATATATGTCCCGGAGAAAATATAATAGTGATTAGGGACTGGCAAATTGATGCAGAGACCGCAATGCCTCAATGGGTTTATGGTATGCGAACCATCTCATCAATCGGACCAAATCTTTTGGTCGCATTCTGTAAAAATGCTAGATGGAGCCTGAATCTTCTCAAAAGCAATGGGGACATACAGCGAATTGATCAGCCATTTGATGATATTTCTGGGATTAGTGCTCAAAACGATGGCAAAATTTTTGCTATTGCAAGCAACTCCTTAAGCAACACAGGTTTACTTGAAATAGACATCAAGAAACAATCTTGGAGGCATTATGCAGGCATTAAATCAATACTAAATAAAGAAGCGATAAGCATTGCTGAGCCTTTCTGGTTCAAGGGATATAACCAACAAAAAACTCATGCCTGGTATTACCCACCAAAGACTAAAACAGAGCAACTTCCACCACTTTTAGTTAAAAGTCATAGTGGCCCTACAAGTATGGCCAGTACAGGACTACACCTAGGAATACAATTTTGGACTTCACGAGGTTGGGCTGTAGTTGATGTCAACTATGGAGGATCCACAGGTTTCGGAAGAAAATATCGAGAAAGACTTTTAGGTCGCTGGGGAGAAGTTGATGTGCAGGATTGTTCACTTGCAGCCAAAGCTCTAATCAAAGCTGGCAAAGTTGATTCAAAACGCATTGCTATAGAAGGCGGCAGCGCTGGAGGCTATACAACTTTGGCTTGCTTGTGCTTTACAGATATTTTCAAAGTTGGAGCTTGTCGTTATGCAGTAAGTGATCTCACCTCAATGGCAAATAACACTCATAGGTTCGAAGCAAGATATCTAGATAGTCTCATCGGCGATTGGCATAGCCATAAAGAAAGATATAAAGCTCTTTCACCTTTATTTAATTCAGAAAAAATTTCATGCCCTGTGATTTTCTTTCAAGGAATGAAGGATAAAGTAGTCCCAGCAGAGCATTGCTCAAAAATGGCAGCAGCTCTCTCAAAAAATAACATTCCTACAGAAATATACATGTTCAAAGAAGAAGGACATGGCTTTAAAGATGGAAAAACGCAAATTAAAGTGTTAAACGAAACCGAAAGGTTTTTCAGGCAACACCTCAATATTCAAATTTGAGCCTTCAAAAAGTCAACTATAGATATCAATTCATCCTTAAAATAGTTAATTTCTTCAATAGTTGATGTAAAGCTTAGGCTAGCCCTTGCAGTCCCAGGGATTCCATAATAGCGATGCAGAGGCTGACAACAATGGTGACCACTACGAATACATATTCCTCTTGTATCTAATAACTCAGCCAAATCATTTACATGCACGCCATCAATTGTGAAAGAAGCCAAGGAACCTCTATTAGGCTGCCTATTGATAGATGGCCCATAAATTTTAATTCCCTCAACAGATTCCAAAGAATCAAAAAGATGAGTGGTTAAAGTTTTTTCCCAATCCTGAATCTTTTCAAATCCCAAATTCTCGAGATATTTAATGGCCACTCCCATACCAATAGCCTCTGCAATGGCTGGTGTACCAGCCTCAAATTTATGTGGCAAATTAGACCATGAACTTTGATCAAGAAAAACCTCCTGAATCATTTCACCTCCACCTAGAAAAGGAGGCATTTGATCCAACAACTCTTCTCGAGACCAAAGGAATCCAATACCTGTAGGTCCACATAACTTATGTGAAGAACCCACCAAAAAATCAACATCTAATGATGCCACATCTATTGCTCTATGTGCAAGACTCTGACAAGCGTCTAACAATATTAATGTGTCAAATTTACGCGCAATAGAAACAACTTCTTGAATAGGATTACAACAACCAAGTGAATTACTTATGTGAACCAAGCTTACCAATTTTGTGCGATGAGAAAGCTTGCTCAAGAAATCCTCAATATCTAATTCACCATCAACAGTTAATTCTGCAAAACGCAACTTGCATCCTGTTTTTTTTGCCAAAATCTGCCAAGGAACAATATTACTATGATGCTCCATAATTGTAAGTAATATTTCATCACCTTCCCGAATATTTTCCTCACCCCAAGAACGGGCAACCAAGTTAATTGATTCACTAGCATTACGAGTAAATATAATCTCCCGTGAAGAATTAGCCTTGACAAAATTTGCCGTAATTTCTCTGGCGCCTTCAAAAGATTCGGTAGCTCTAGCACTTAATTGATGAGCACCTCTATGAACATTCGCATTGTAATGGCTATAGTAATTAGTTAAAGCATTAATTACATCTTTAGGTTTCTGGCTAGTCGCCGCATGATCAAAATAAATCAATTTATGTTGACTCGCGGATTTGTTATCCAAAAGAGGGAAATCACCTCGAGTCAATTCTGCAAGATTTTGAATAGACAAGGTTCTAAATAATCAATTTACATTCATCAGAGATAATCCAATTCTTGGCATTACTTGGAAGCTTCTCTAAAATTTCCTGGCAATATCCATCCAAAAGAAGCTTGGCTGCCTGATTCGAAGTAATACCTCGACTTCTCAAATAAAAAACCTCCTCTTGCTGAAGTTGGCTAACAGTTGCACCATGTGCACATCTAACATCATCTGCAACTATTTTCAATTCAGGTTTAGCGTCAATCCTTGCTCTACTAGACAACAAAAGATTGCGGCTCAATTGTTCTGCATTTGTACCCTGAGCAACCCTTGGCACATCAATAGTTCCGTTAAAAATAGAATGAGAAGAATCATTTGCTATAGCCTTTTGCAATTGATCTAATGTTCCATTTGGTCCTTTAAAACAAATTGAAGAATGAGTTGCTAATTGCTCGCTACCTTTAGCAATTTGAAGACCTCGAATAGTTGTATTTGCTTGCCCATCTCGCTGAACCAGGCGAGGTTCAACTCTTCCAAATGCCATACCTTGAATAAAAGAAGTAAACAGATAATTACTTCTCAGCTCCTGCTCAATAGCTAAATTAGCCATAAAGCCAGAGTTATTATTTCCAATACCTATCAAACCATGTGTCAAATTTGCTTCTTGTCCAATATGTATTTCTACAAGATGACTATGTGCAGAAAAATCTGATCCCAACACCACTTGAAGTAGTTCCAATTCAGCATTCTCCTCTAATACGATGAGAACCCTGGTAGGGCAAAGCTCATTGGTCTTAGCATGCGAAATTAACTCCATTGGAGGCAAGTTCCGTCCGCTCACAGAAAATGCAAGAAGTTCACTAGTTAATGCATGATTAAGAGAAACTGACCATGAATCCTTGCATGAACAACTATCAAGAGTTTTTCCTAGCATTTGCTCAATTTCGGGATTAGTTAATCGCCGAAATCCAACGGGTAGTGATACTTCGCTATTACACTCTCCTGCAGGTCCTAAAACCACTCTAAAAGCACCACTTGCTACTTCAGGCCAAAGATTTCTGCTTTCAGAATCTAAAAATGAATCATTAGAAACTGGCAGATCTAGAAAGCGATTCAGTTTCTCGTAATCAGCCAATCTCCAAGATTCATTGTTCTTAGGAGGAAGATCATTAGAGAACAAAAACTCTCTTCCTCGAAGCTGTACTTCTGAAAGAGTCCCAGAAGGTTGTGGTAAAGAAGTTAACCAATTTTTAGAGTTCAATCTCATAAATCATTACCCTTAGGCTGGGCATCTTTATCTATCCAGTCATACCCTGTCTTCTCTAAGTCAAGTGCAAGTTCTTTGTCACCAGTTTTAATTATCCTCCCTGCTGACATAACATGAACAAAATCAGGCTTAATCTCATTCAATAAGCGTTGATAATGTGTTATTAAAAGAGTAGCAGTCTTGGGATTAGACAATTGATTAACTCCTGATGAAACTATTCTCAAAGCATCAATATCAAGGCCTGAATCAGTCTCATCTAAGATAGAAACTGTAGGTTCTAGCAAGGCCATCTGCAAAATTTCATTTCTTTTTTTCTCGCCACCCGAAAACCCTTCATTTACACTTCTATCAAGAAATGAAGAATCCATTTGAACAATCTTTAGTTTTTCTCTAACAACTTCCTCAAATTCAAAAACATCTAATTCTTCCTTGTTAAGTCCTTGCCGTCGAGCATTAGTAGCTACTCGCAGAAACTCCAAATTATTAACTCCTGGAATTTCAATTGGATATTGAAATCCAAGGAATAATCCGATTCGCGAACGTTCTTCAGGGTCTAGATCTAAAAGATCTTTACCACAATACAAAACTGTTCCACCTGTTACGGTATAAGAAGGATGACCTGCAAGTATTTTTGCAAGAGTACTTTTTCCACTTCCATTACGGCCCATAAGAGCATGAATCTCTCCGGAACG
Organism: Prochlorococcus sp. AG-363-J23; assembly: GCA_003280245.1. GTDB lineage: Bacteria > Cyanobacteriota > Cyanobacteriia > PCC-6307 > Cyanobiaceae > AG-363-J23. The sequence goes on along the minus strand of QCFN01000002.1, from coordinate 57,070 downwards.
AATTGTTAGATTTACTCCCTGCAAAATAGATTGGTCTTCAACACGAGCTTGAAGATTTTTTATTTCAAGGATGATTTCTGAGTCTTTAGAGATCACTTTAACAAGGAAAATAATTTAACTAAAAAACTGTGTTTTAAACTAAGCATTTATCCGACTGATCCCTCCAACTTTAAAGAAAGAAGCTTGTCAGCCTCTGCAGCAAATTCCATCGGCAACTGGTTAAAAACCTCTCGGCAAAAGCCGCTGACCATCATCGATACAGCTTCCTCAAAACCAATTCCTCGGCTTTGAAGATAAAACAATTGATCTTCAGAAATTCTACAAGTGCTGGCTTCATGCTCAATACTTGCTGCAGGTTGCTGAGAACGAATATAAGGATAAGTATTTGCCGCAGCAAGATCACCTATTAACATCGAATCACATTGGCTGTAATTCCTTGCACCAGAAGCCTTTGGCCCCATTTGCACTAATCCTCTATAACTATTGCTAGATTTTCCCGCACTAATGCCTTTACTAACAATTGTTGAGCGAGTGTTAGGAGCAACATGAACCATTTTTGTCCCTGTATCGGCCTTCTGAAAATGATTTGTTAATGCTACAGAATAAAACTCACCTACCGATCCTTCACCTTGCAAAATACAGCTAGGGTATTTCCATGTAATTGCTGAGCCAGTTTCAACTTGTGACCAACTTATTTTGCTATTAATCCCTTTGCAAAGACCACGCTTGGTAACGAAATTATAAATACCACCAACACCTTTTTCATCGCCAGAATACCAATTCTGCACAGTTGAGTATTTAATAGATGCCTCATCAAGCGCAACAAGTTCAACTACAGCTGCATGCAAGGTATTTGTATCAAACATTGGAGCTGTACATCCTTCTAAATAACTCACGGAAGAATACTCTTCAGCAATTATTAGTGTTCTTTCAAACTGACCAGTATCGCCTGAATTTATTCGAAAGTACGAGGATAATTCCATGGGACACTCAACTCCTTTAGGTATATAAACGAATGAACCATCACTAAAAACTGCAGAATTTAATGCTGCAAAAAAGTTATCTCCAGGAGGAACAACTGTACCTAAATACTTCTCTATAAGTTCAGGGTATTCACTAACCGCCTCACTGATAGAGCAAAAAACAACTCCATCTTCAGCCAACTTCTCCTTATAAGTTGTGGCAATAGAAACACTATCAAATACTGCATCTACTGCAACATTCGCCAATCTCTTTTGTTCTCCCAACGGTATGCCAAGTTTATCAAATGTTTCTAATAATTTCGGGTCAACTTCATCCAAGCTTGATTTCTTTTGATTTTGTTTGGGAGCCGCATAATAAACTATATCCTGATAATCAATTGAAGGGTATCCTAATTCAGCCCAGTTCGGCTCCTTCATTTGCAACCACTTTCTAAAAGCCCGAAGGCGGAAATTTAATAAAAACTCTGGTTCTTGTTTTTTAGAAGAAATCAATCTAATTACATCCTCATTAAGACCCTTAGCAATCTTCTCGGTCTCTATTTCAGTTACGAAGCCATACTTATATGGCTGCGAAACAAGTTCTCCGACTGCATTTCGACTAGTCATAGAAAAGAGGAGTACAAAATTAAAGGAGAGGGTTCCCCTTTAGATCCAACGCTAAGCCTGTGGAAGTAACGCTAGGACAAGGTCATTCACCTTAAGCCCATATAGAAGAAAAATGGTGCCTTGCTAGTTAGGTTTCCGAAACCGAAGTCTTCCGAATTAGGGAATTCGAAAGACTTGGTTTCGTATCTCTACAAGCCTAAAACACTATTGTTTCGAATTGCACCAAATGATCAGCCACTAACTTCTTTCAAAAGCCTTGCTAGGGCTTAAATAATTCAAAATCACTCTCTTTGAACAGCAGCCTTTAATAAAGGTGAGTTTTCAAATAACCTGTAATAACTCAGTCGCACAGCATTCTGATTGATCACCAGAGATTAAATCTGCATTTCAAAGGGTCATGCACCAAGGAGATCATCTCACCAATCAGGAAGCAACCCTCACACTGCTTCTAAAAAGAGGACACAGCAATGCCTCAGAACTTGCCAGTGTTTTAGGCATCTCTGTCCAAGCAATGCGACGACATCTGCGCCACCTAGAAAAAAAAGGATTGATCAAACCCTCGAGACCAAACAATGGGCCAGGACGTCCATCTAATTTGTGGAGCCTAACCAAGCAAGGCGAACATCAATTCGATGCAAACACCAATTTCTTCTCACTAGAACTTTTGGATGCTACCGCCAACACCTTAAACAAGAAAACTTTTCAAAAGGTCTTCAATCAGCTAGCTAAAAGCAAAGGGAATACATATCGCCACAAACTGGGAGAAGGTCCACTATTCAAGCGTTTAGAAAAATTAGTTGAACTAAGAAAACAAGAAGGTCATATAACCGAATTCCATAAATGTCCAAGTGGCAAGGGCTGGGTCATAAATGATTTTCATTGCGCAGTCAAAAACATTGCTGAGGAATATCCAATTCTTTGTGAGCAAGAGCTTTTAACCATGCGTAACTCTCTTCCTGACTGCGATGTGGAGCGAGTTCAATGGAGAATCGAGCAAGGACATACTTGCGGGTTTCTAATTGTTCCTCACTAAAATTCCTTCATCTGTAATGACTGAAAGTCCTCTCAGCCTGGAAGACATAGAAAAAATTGACACTACTCTTCTCCCAGCTCTTGCACGTCATCATTTAAGAGTTCTAGCCCATTGTTTGGCAGCATTCAAAACTATTTCTGGGGGGAAAGCATCTGGTCCATTTCCCTCTGAGCCCGAAAAACTCAAATGGCTGAACAAGCAGGAAAGCATCAAGAATGACCAAAAATTCATCTCTCTTCTTCTGAATCAGTTCTCTTCAGCAGAACTCCAACTAAAAAAATTGGCTCAAGCCAATGGACTATCTCCGCTCGAATTGACCCTTGAAGACCTGATTGCATCAAGCATTGAGCAGCAAAATGCCTCTTCATTTTCAAAAGAAAAAAAAAGTTTGGAGTCAGTGGATCCTGACCACCTAAGCCGAGAGTGAGCGTTAGCAGAGAGAATGATCCCGAACAAAAACGGAGGTTTTAAGACGTGACCCAAGCCCTGAATAATCTGGCACGTCTAACCCTTCGTCAGCTTCGCCATAAAGCAAGTGATTTAGGTGTTCCGCTTTACAGCAGGAAAAGCAAAGCATCACTAATCAAAGAGATTTCAGAATTGGAATTGAAGAAAAAATCTGAAGAGCAAGCTTCTACAGCGTTTTGGCGCGCACCCACAAAATCCTCAAAGTCTGAGGAAGCATCTACTAACTCTGATCAAACTAAAGTCGTTTTTCTCCCTAGAGATCCTGAATGGGCTTATGTATTTTGGGAAATTTCAGAAGAAGATAGAAACCGTGCTTTATCTAGGGGTGCAAATAGACTTTGCTTACGTTTAGCCGATGTAACGGGAATACATGACGGAACAGCTCACCCTCATGCACTTCAAGAAGCTCAAGTCGATAGCCACAGTACAGAATGGTATCTCCCAATCCCAATGCCAAACAGGGATTATCGAGTAGAGCTGGGCTATCTATTTGGCAACAGCTGGACTTCACTTGCTTTCTCCTCAGTAGCCAAGGTGCCATCAATGTCACCTAGCAATCAAATCCTTGATCAATTTGTTCCTTTTAGTCTTTCCTCTCCTCCAATAAACATAAACACCAACGCGACAAGTGACCTGATTCCTTCTCAAACAGAAAATACAAATCTCCACGAACGCCTTTACCAAAGCGCCACAACTCAGTTCAGAAAAACAAGAGTTGGTTCAGAAGAGTTCCAAGAAGCAATTTCAACCGCAAACGATCAAAATATATCTAATGAATCAGGTATAGGGCTTTGGGCTAGTGGCCGCAACGAATCTGGATTAGGAGGGGTACAACCAAAGCAAAGATCTTTTTGGCTTGTAGCTGATGCCGAATTAATTGTATATGGCTCTACTGATCCTGCCGCTCGTCTAAGTATAGGCGGAGAAGAGGTTCCACTCTCTCATGATGGAACATTCAACTTACAAGTTCCATTTCGTGATGGAAAACAAAAATATCCAATAGAAGCAATTGCAGCAGATGGTCAACAGAAATGCAATATCACAATGCATTTTGAACGGACTACACCTGAAGACAACAGTATTCCCAAAGATTTATCATCAACTGAATGGTTCTAAAACCAATAAATAAATTTTGAGATGTTGAAAAGGTTAGTAGCTATAACACCACTACTTGGGGCAATACTGTTTCCTATAGTAGTTCCAATTATTATTCTCCAACAAGGTATAAGTTTTGGACTTGCTACAACATTAACCCTTACAACACTCTGGTTTATATTTATGCTCAGAACTTCAGAAATGCCTCACTAGATAGATTGTCTCCTCAAGTCAAATATTTATCTTGATTTATGCCAAAATACTATTTCTATCCTTACTAAAAATATATGTCGAACTCAATTCCAAATAAACAGGCACCTATTATCGTTTCACTGGATTCTCCCTTTACAGATCAAAAGCCAGGCACTTCAGGATTACGAAAAAGCAGCAAGCATTTTGCACAAAAAAATTATTTAGAAAGCTTTGTGGAGGCAATTTTTCAAACGCTTCCTGGAGTTCAAGGTGGAACCTTGGTTCTTGGTGGAGATGGTCGCTACGGCAACGAAAATGCTATTAATGTAATAATAGCTATGGGTGCTGCACATGGTCTGAAAAAAATAATTACTACTACTAAAGGTATTCTTTCTACTCCTGCAGCCTCACATCTAATTCGCAGTCAAAAGGCTATAGGAGGAATTATCCTTTCAGCAAGTCATAACTCAGGAGGTCCAGATGGTGATTTTGGAGTCAAAATAAATGGTCCTAATGGTGGCCCAGCTTCAGAGGCATTAACAAATTCAATATACGAGTGCACCAAAAGTCTCAAAGAGTATCAAATACTTCAAGGCTCTTTAATCCCATTAGATCAAACAGATATCTATTCGATTGGATCAATGAAAGTTGAAGTAATTGATGGTGTTGAAGACTATATCTCTCTAATGGAAAAACTATTTGATTTTGACAAGATTGCATCACTATTGAGAGATGATTTCAAAATAGTCTTTGATGCAATGCATGCGGTAACTGGACCTTATGCAAAACAACTACTTGAAAAAGTCATAGGCGCTCCTAATGGCACAGTGCGCAACTATGTACCCTTAACAGATTTTGGAGGTGGCCATCCTGATCCAAATCTGACTTATGCAAAAGAATTGGCTGATCTTTTATTAAATCAAGACTTTTATGACTTTGGCGCAGCTTGTGATGGTGATGGTGACAGAAATATGATTCTTGGGAAAAGCTGCTTTGTTAATCCCAGCGATAGTCTTGCCGTTCTAACCGCTAATTCATCATTAGTCCCCGCTTATGCCAATGGATTAATAGGCGTAGCAAGGTCAATGCCAACAAGTTCTGCTGTAGATGTCGTAGCAAAAGATCTTCAGATTAATGCTTACGAAACTCCAACAGGGTGGAAGTTTTTCGGCAATCTACTTGATAAAAATCTCATCACAATATGCGGCGAAGAAAGTTTTGGGACAGGAAGCAATCATATTCGCGAAAAAGATGGTCTATGGGCTGTTCTATTCTGGCTTCAAATTCTTGCAGAGAAAAAATGTACGGTCTATGATGTAATGCAACAACACTGGAATAAATACGGAAGACATTACTATTCTCGACATGATTATGAAGAAATTCCTATCAACATTGCCAATGAAATTTATTCAAAACTTGAGCAAGGATTACCTAGCCTCTCCCAACAAAAATTTGCAGGTCATTTAGTTACTCATGCTGACAATTTCAGCTACGAAGATTCTGTCGATGGCTCTATAACAACCAATCAAGGTCTAAGAATTCTTCTGGAAGGAAACAATAGGGTAATTCTCAGGCTATCAGGGACTGGAACTAAAGGTGCTACTCTTAGAATATATTTAGAACGCTATGTTTCTAATACAGGGGACTTAAATCAAAATCCACAAAAGGCACTATCTCCATTAATCACAGCTATTAACGATCTCACTAAAATTCATACGCTTTCAGGGAAAAATCATCCTAGCGTTATTACGTAAAAACGCTACAATACTCTATAAAAGCATGATTTTATTTCACTAATAAAGCAATTAAGGTAAGCTTATTGATAGCCAATAAAAACAAATTTAATTAACAACCATAGCAAAGGTAAAGCTAAACTTGGATCAAGATCTTTTTGAGTATCATGGTGAACAAGAGCTGAATCAACATGCACCATTAGCAGATCGACTACGTCCTAGGAACCTGGATGAATTTGTAGGACAAGATTCAATTCTTGCTGAAGGTCGTCTATTACGCAGAGCAATTTCCTCAGATCGTGTTGGGAACCTTTTATTGCATGGCCCTCCAGGAGTAGGAAAAACAACCCTAGCTAGAATTATTGCAAGGCATACAAGAGCTCATTTCAGTAGTCTCAATGCAGTACTTGCAGGCGTCAAAGAACTGCGACAAGAAGTAGATTCGGCAAAAAAACGAATTCAAAGATATAGCTTAAGAACAATCCTCTTCATCGATGAAGTTCATAGATTCAATAGCATCCAGCAGGATGCCTTATTGCCATGGGTCGAGAATGGAACTGTCTCACTAATAGGAGCTACAACTGAGAACCCCTACTTTGAAGTTAATAAAGCATTAGTAAGCAGATCTAAAGTATTTCGATTACAGCCTTTGCAAGCATCAGATCTTAAAAGCCTACTTCAACGAGCGCTACAAGATCCCGAAAGAGGTTATGGAAATCGTCAAATTCGTTTAACTGAAGATGCAATCAATCATTTAATTGATATATCTAATGGTGATGCTAGAAGTCTTCTAAATGCATTAGAACTCGCTGTAGAAAGCAGCTCACCGGACAAAGATGGAATCATTCAGATAAGCCTTGCGATTGCAGAAGAATCAATTCAAGAAAGGGCCGTTTTATATGACAAGCAAGGGGATGCCCATTACGACACGATAAGTGCTTTTATCAAATCATTACGTGGTTCAGATCCCGATGCCGCCCTCTTTTGGCTAGCAAGAATGATTGAAGCAGGCGAAAGCCCTCGCTTCATATTTAGGCGTATGCTGATTGCCGCAAGCGAAGATATAGGTCTTGCAGATCCTCAAGCAATTGTTGTTGTTGAAGCTTGTGCATCAGCGTTTGAAAGAGTAGGCCTACCAGAAGGACTTTATTCTTTAGCCCAAGCATCTCTTTATCTGGCCTCTGCCGAAAAAAGTAATAGCATATGCGGCTTTTGGGAGGCCTTGAAATCAGTTCAATCAGCTCAAAGTCAAAATATTCCAAGGCATCTGCGAGATGCCAGTCGCGATAAAGATAAATTTGGCGATGGAGTGGGATACCTCTACCCCCACGCATTTAAAAACAACTGGATAGTCCAACAATATCTACCAACAACTCTACAAGGAGAAATTTTTTGGCGACCAAGCATGCATGGATGGGAAGGAGAACGTCGTCCAGTGATGATGGCTCGAAGGGCCGCCCAACTGGCAGCGGCAGATGAATCAACTCAACAATATCCTCTTTTAATGAGCGATGATCCTGAGAACCCAGTCCTAGAAAAATGGTTCAAAAGACAAATCAGTCAAGAGGGTGAACGTCTACAACACTTGCGAGAGAAATTTTGGGATAACGTAAATTGGCAAAGGAATCATCGTGTTCTAATTGTTGGAGGGCGCTCCCTTCTTTGGGCAATTGATCCTTTACTCTCAGTTCCTGAAGGAGGTGTAACAATCCTGATCGAACTCAAAGAAACTAAAGACAAGCTTAACGATCAATTGCAAATATTAGATCCAATCACAAGGCCAACACTTTTACAGGGTGATTACTCAGTAATAAACAAATTACCGGAAACACAAAAATTCGAATTGATTGGAAGTCGTATTTCCAAAGCAGACCTAAGAAATCCCCACATAAAAATTCTTTGGGAAACTATTACATCAAGATGTACGTCTAACGCAAAAATTAGGCTACTAATAAGTCGGCCTGATCTAGGCCCTGCAAATGCATTATTGGATTTACTTAAAGAATCTACATTAGGGGACCAAGAAAAAGAACTTTTATTTTCACTTACAAAGAAAGAAGAAACATGGCTCTCACAAAAAAAACAAGAGAATAATTTTTACAGTTTATTAGAGAATTTAGGGTGGAATCTTCAAGTAGAAGAATGGGAAGAGAAAACATCACTAAATATTGACAGAAGGCTTTTCATGCGATGGATGGGAAAAAATAGTCAATATCGAGAATTGTTAAAAAAAGAGATCACACCCGAAAATATAAAGATCCTAGAAAAGATAATATCTAGCCTGTTTGGACGAACACTCAATCAAAGACTAATTCATAAGAGAGTAGCTGCTTGTAGACAAGCAAAAAGCAATCATAAAATGCCAAAAGAAGACTCTGATCTTCTCATATAAAAAGCAACCAACTTTTAAAAGAATATTCTAATATTTATCTCCCACGCAAACAAATTGAGGCTCAATATTTTCAAGGTAATCCCAAGCAACTACTATTAACCATTTTTCATAATGAACTCTATATGTATTTAACTTGTGCCCCAAAGCGGCATGAATTGCCAAAGATAAATCTTGGTCCCAATACCAATATTGCAAATCTTTAGAGATACTCCCTTGTTGCCATTTAATAGAAGATTCCCGAATCGACCATTGTTCCAAAACCGCCAAACGAAGCTCCTCTCCTTCTAAATCAATCAGTGGAGCTAGATTCGCTTCATGAAAAAATCTTTGTGAAAGCTTTCGAGCATTAAAAGATCTATCTAAACGTTCCAAATCAATCCCAATAGGGAATTCTGACCAACCCACCAGAAAAGCATCTCGGCAATGACTAAGACTTACGAACCCCCATCCTTCTTCTAATAATGGGGGCATCCCAGGCAATGCCTTTAATGGAATATCTAACGCTTCCATATCCCAAAGTTGCGATAATGCATAGCGTAAATATCCTCTAGATTGTCGGTACTGATTAGATCTCGATGGAGAGAGCCTTCTTGCAGATTCTTCTTCATCAATGGATATAGGCTTAAAAGTTGAATTCTTGGGGAAAAACCAAAGTGCAAGTAAACTTGAGGTATTAACTTTATTGGGGATCAATGGCCCTACAAATTGGTGATCCTGCACCTGAATTCAGCCTCCCAAATCAAAATGGCGAGCTAGTTCGACTTTCTTCTCTAAAAGGAAATCGTATTGTAATCTACTTTTACCCAAAGGACGATACCCCTGGTTGTACAAAAGAAGCTTGCAATTTTAGAGATCAATGGAAAAAATTTGCAGAAAAAAATATACAAGTAATTGGCATAAGCAAAGATCCTTCAAAAACCCACCAGAAATTTATAGAAAAATATCAACTTCCTTTCCCTTTACTAACTGACTTAGAGCCATGTCCAGTGGCAAGTGCTTATGAAAGTTATGGTCTAAAAAAGTTTATGGGCCGAGAGTATATGGGAATGATGAGACATACATTTGTAATAGATAAGAATGGAAACTTCGAACTGATTTATTTAAAAGTAAAAGCTGCAACCATGGCAGATCAAATAATCAACGATCTTTTTCTAAATTAACATTTTTATATACATCAACCATACCTTCTAAGACAAGATTAGGGCAATGCCTCACCCCAATTTCTGCTATCTGCAACTCATCAAGGATAAAAGGTGCATCTCCTCCACAAATCCACAAAGGTGAAGCAGCTACTCGCTGGGCCTCTAAAAGAATTCCAACGAGAGCCTGTATTGCCCCTTTTTTCATCGCGTCTTTTGTTGCAACTGGAAAAGGTTCTTGTGGGAAGTTTTCCAAGCTCACATCTCTCAAATTTTGAGCCCCTTGAGACATTGCAAAAAGCTGTAGTTGCAACCCAGCAACTAACTGACCTCCAGAAAACTCTCCATTACTTGTAACTCTAGTCAAACTAAGAATGGTACCTGCATCGGCCACAAGTAATCCCGAAGATATCTCTTGAAGCTCTCTAGCCTTTTTGCAGGCAGCCCAAGCCCCTAATGCTCGATCTATACCTAACCACGGAGGCATTGATTTTAAAGGTACATGATTCAATTCAATACGATGTTCAGGTCTTAAAAACTTTCCTTTAGGGGTTCTCCCTACTGAGGCCCACGCAACAACCGAGTCGCCTAAAAATTTCAACTTATTCAAGTCTGGAGGTTCATGAGAAAAATGCCATAAATCATCAATTTCATATGCCCAATGCCACCGAGTATTTCCTATCAAAAGGCAACTTTTATCAAAATCCACTATCAAATACCTTCTCCCATTACCCCAGGGAGATGAATACCGCACTCCTGTTTAAGACCTCCAAAGCGAGTATCCCTTCCTGTCAAGTCAGAGCTCTCAGGAGCACTAGAATGCCAATCTCCAACAGTTGAATAGCCTTTCTCAAAAAGTGGGTGCTGTGGAACAGCATTCTCCTGCATGTAATAAAAAATATCCTTTTTTGTCCAATCCAAAAGAGGTCTCAAAGAAATCCTGTTCCTAATCCGATCCAAAAAATTCATTGACCGTCGATGATCAGTCTGACCACCCCTAACGCCACTTGCCCAACACACAACTTCTAAGTGACTAAGTGCATTCTCAAGAGGATCAACTTTACGTATTTGATGATAAGTCTCTAAATCCTTAACCGCCCCTGTCTCCCACAAGCGTCCATATAAAGCTTCCATTCGAGCAGGTGAAAATGTGCTCTGCGCAACATGAAGGTTAAGCTCAAACTTTTGTGATAATTGTTGTGCATACTTGTAAGTCTCAGAATGCATATAACCAGTATCGACCCAAACAACTGGTACTAAAGAGCCATTTCTCAAACTTTTCAGCATATGTAAAAGAACACCAGATTGAATTCCAAAGCTTGTTGTTAGAGCAAAACCTGAACCAAATTCATCCAATGCCCAAGCAAGGCGATCCTGAGGAGAAAGCTTCCTTAATTCCTTGCATGCCGCTTGCAATCGAGCAGGAGTAAAAGAACTCACTACCTTAGTTCCATCAACCCCACCAGGGCTTACTGAATGAGCAGGTCTATTAGTCATTTACCCATCTTGCTCCGTCATGTTTCCAATACTTTGTTTAGGGTTCCTTAAACCATGTCGAGGACCCTTGTAATTATGGTCAAAAACGCTTCGCCCTCGACAGGAATTATCATCATAGGAGGCGGTTTCGGCGGGCTAACAACTGCTCTTGCCTTAAGTCGAATTCAGCCAAGACCTGCTATTACACTTATCGACACCAAATCACAATTCATTTTCCAGCCTCTCCTATATGAACTACTCAGCAATGAAGTTCAATCCTGGGAAATAGCACCGACTTACCGAACATTGCTTAGCAAGCGTGGGATATCTGTCATAAAGGACAAAGTAACAACAATTAACACCTCAAGCCAAATAGTCACTACGTCATCTGAGTTGTCTATTAAATACAATCAAATTGTTGTTTGCACTGGTTCAATACCAAAAATTACAGGATCCAAAATATCCGGAAATTTCTTAACATTTGCAAATCTTGATGATGTTGAAAAACTTAAGCGCAAAATAAAAAAAATTAATTCTACTGAAGAGTCCAAAAATTTGATAGTAGTAGGAGCTGGGTGGTCAGGGATAGAACTAGCTAGCAAAATTGCAGACCTAATAAATAAACAGAATCAAGTACATCTAATTGAGATAGGTGACAAGATTCTTCCCAAAGCCAAGTCTTTTAACCGGGAGCAAGCTGAAAATGCTTTGAATAAAAAAAATATTGAAACTCACTTTTTAACTGAAATATTATCAGCCAAAGCACATCAGATAGAACTTCAAACAAATATCAATAGCAAAAAGACTCTTTCATTTTTAAAGCATGATGGACTAATTTTAGCAACAGGATTCCAACCTATGTTGCCTTCTATTTGTCCAAAGATCGAACTTCAAAACTCATGCCTACCTATCAACGAGTTTTGTCAGGTAAAAAATCACACCAACTTTTTTGCCTTAGGAGACGTCGCATTTGATTCAAAAAATCCATTGCCAAATAATGCACAAGTAGCAATCCAGCAGGCGGAGATAGTAGCCAAAAATTTAATGGCCAATGAAAATGGGACAGATTTTGAAAAGTTTAAATTTAAAGATCTTGGAGAAATGCTTAGCCTTGGGATAGGAGAAGCAAGTATTACAGCTATGGGACTAACTCTTGCAGGTCCATTAGCATATAAACTCCGTCGATTAACATACCTGAGAAGAATGCCTGACTTTTTTCTAAGAATAAAATCAACTAGTTCATGGCTATTAAGCCATTGAAACAAGCTCACCTAGCAGGGCGACTAAAAGGACTTCGTCCATCTCAACAGAAAAGACTTGCAAATATAAGCCACAGAAGACATTTTTCTACAGGGGAAGTAGATATAGCAATCCTAGAGTTACTAGCTCAAGAAGTACTGAATCTACAAAAATCCTTACACTTAATTATTGACGCTCGTGGTTTATGTAAATTGCTTTGGGTAGGGCCACTAGATAAATCACAAAACATTCTCTCTCATCTTCCTGACTCACCACGCAAAAAGTTAAGAAGTCGGAGATTAATCAGTTGTCAAATATATAGAAACAAAGAGATTATCACTCCTCATCAGAAAGATGCAACGATAGCACTAGGTCTCGATCTCATTTCATGGCTTATTTTTGATCCATCAATCAACAAGAATAGGCAGAAAAATGCCTACATATTCAAGCCAAATTCTCATGAGATATCAGGCTGGACTCTTGTTACATCTGGCAAATTAAACGAGATCCTTAAAAGAGATAAATCATCTATAGAAACAAAGAATCTGAAAGCTGATCACAACATAAAGGCCACAGAAAGGGTACTTCTTTTGATCCAAATAGAGACTAATTCAAGAAACTCTGAAAGGCATTTAAGCGAACTTGAAAGTTTAGTGCGCAGTGCTGGAGTTGAACCCGTTGCTGTAGCACAACAAAAAAAGGGGGGGCACAATCCACAAACAATATGGGGGATAGGGAAACTGCAAGAAGTAGCCTTGGAAATCCGACGCCACAAGGTTTCTTTAGTAATCACTGATCGTGAGCTCACCCCTGCTCAAGCAAGGAATCTCGAAGAATGGCTGGACTGTGCCGTTGCGGATCGGAGTGAACTAATACTTGACATCTTTGCCCAGAGAGCATCAAGTTCAGCGGGTCGGCTGCAGGTTGAACTGGCTCAACTTCGATATCGCTTACCTAGATTAATTGGCAGAGGTCATTCCCTTTCTCGTCAAGGAGGTGGGATAGGGACTCGAGGCCCAGGTGAAACACAACTTGAGAAAGATAAAAGAGCAATAGCCAGACGTATTAAATATTTAATTAAAGAAATGAAGCAGATTGAACAACATAGAGTCAGGCTAAGAAAAGGTCGTCAAGGAATTCCAAAAATTGCACTAGTAGGATATACCAATGCAGGTAAATCCTCACTCCTTAATGCTCTATGCCCTACTAATAAATACAGACAAGTTCATACCGAGAACAAGCTTTTTGCAACTTTGGACCCAACAACTCGACGCCTTACCCTGCCCAGACAAGGGCTAGCTCCTTATGAACTTCTCATTACAGACACTGTTGGTTTTATTCAAGAATTACCTGATACTCTTTTAGAAGCCTTTAGAGCAACACTTGAAGAAACACTTGAAGCAAACTTAATTCTTATAGTGGTTGACTTAGGAGATCATCATTGGCCAGAACAATTGAAAACTGTGAATTATCTATTGGATTCCATAGGGACAAAGTCAAATCGCCAACTGGTCGCCAATCAAATTGATCGATGTAATAGCAGCGAAATAGATGCAGTTCACCTAATTGATCCAAAGGTGATTTATATCTCTGCTATTTCTGGAGCAGGTATACAAGGTTTGAAAAACTCTCTCCTTAACCAATTTTGGAGTCAAGAGGCATAAGCCTCAAAAACTGCTAAATCCAAAAGCTTTACAACCCCGATGGCTGAATTAAGCATCATCCTTCAAAACCACCAGGCCCTGATAACACTGGCCATCTTATTTTTAGCAGTAATTCTATTTATTAGCGGCATACTCGCACCCGAGCTAACTGGACTGCTGAGCATGTCCCTTTTAATAGCCAGTGGGGTCTTAAGTCCTCAAAAAGCTTTGGCAGGATTTGGGAGTCCCGCTCTCATCACATTAATGGGACTCTTCGCAGTCTCCGCAGGGTTATTTCGTAGTGGCGCTTTAGACCGTCTAAGAGAATTAGTGGCTTCAGAACGAATACGTACTCCGCGTCATCTCATAGCATTAATGGGTTTAGTTGTAGCTCCAATATCAGGAGTAGTACCAAACACACCTATCGTTGCATCCCTACTCCCAGTCATTGAAGATTGGTGTCATCGTCGCAATCTCTCTCCTTCAAAAGTTTTGCTCCCTCTTTCATTTGCAACAGTATTGGGAGGAACAATCACATTACTTGGAAGTTCAGTCAATCTTCTCGTCAGTGACATTAGCGAACAACTAGGTTATGGGTCATTACATTTGTTTAGCTTCACAGCGATCGGTGTTCCTATATGGTTAATAGGAACAATATATCTACTGCTTACTCCTCAATCACTTTTACCTGATCGAGGAAAAGACATCAACCAATTAACCGGCAATAAAGATCGCATTGGCTACTTTACCGAGGTGACCATTCCGCATGATTCACACCTAGTTGGTCAATCTCTTCACAACAGTCGCTTGCAAAGGCGTTTTGACGTAGATGTTCTTGAAGTGCAAAGGGGGAAAGAACGTCTTATCCCACCACTCGCAGATCGAAAATTTGAACCAGGAGATAGATTGCTAGTACGAATTACGCGAGCAGATCTCTTACGGCTTCAACAAGAACACACTGTTCAAGTAGCAACAGATGAAGTAAATAATAACAATACTTCCAAAAAAACTTTTGCCACGAATCCAGACGAAGGACAAAAAACCGTAGAAGTACTATTACCAGCGAGTTCAACACTTGCTGGTGCAAGCCTTAGAGAGCTCAGATTTAGGCAACGTCATAATGCAACTGTACTAGCTCTCAGGCGTGGTCAACAAACAGTTCAAGAAAGGTTGGGTCAAGCTGTACTAAGGGAAGGAGACGTACTTCTACTTCAAGCTCCTATTGATTCAATCAGGGGTCTACAAGCAAGTAATGATTTGCTTGTTCTAGATCAATTAGAAAGCGATCTACCAACGACTCGTCAAAAACCATTAGCTATATTTATTAGCTTAGCGATGCTTATTTTGCCAACAATATCACCATTACCCTTAGTCGCAGCTGTTCTTCTTGCTGCAATTGGGATGGTAGCTGGAGGCTGCCTAAGACCAGGTGAATTGCAAAAGTCTATACGTCTAGATGTTTTGTTGTTACTTGGTTCACTTTCTAGTTTTAGTGTTGCAATGCAAAGCACTGGACTCGCAGATGCCTTCGCAAGAAACTTAGAAAATTTGTTAGTAGATTTGCCAACCTATAGTTCTCTATTGATTATCTTTCTTGCAACAACAATTTTTACCCAGGTAATTAGCAATGCTGCCTCAGTTGCATTATTAGCTCCAGTAGCGACACAACTATCTCCAAGCCTTGGCCTCGCTCCTGAAGCATTGCTAATTACAGTGCTATTTGGTGCAAGTCAATCTTTTCTTACACCTATGGGATATCAAACAAATCTGATGGTTTTTGGTCCAGGCCGCTACCGCTTCCTCGATGTAACACGCTATGGTGCCGGGCTAACAGTCTTAATGACACTGATTGTTCCAGCTCTAATCCTTTGGCAATACTAAGAAGCAAGACCTGGTCAATTCCTGAAATATCCTAAAAGAGCTATTTTGGAAAACTATTTCTTCCCATTTTTAACACTGTTTATTTTTAATCAGGAACCCTAAGGTGCCATTTAGAAAAGCTGTTTATCGCACCCAAGATTGGTACAGACGTCTATCTGTGCCACAATTCACAGTTGTAACAGGTTTATTAATAATAACCCTAGGGACAATATTGCTCTCAAGTCCATTATGCTCAAATGCAAAAGTTGGCTTGTGGGAAGCATTCTTTACAGCCACTTCAGCAGTCACCGTGACTGGTTTAAGCATAATTGATGTAAACAAAGATCTCACAATTTTGGGGCAAGGTGTACTCGCTTCAATGCTGCTAATAGGAGGACTTGGCTTAATGGCAATTACAACTTTTCTACAAGGCTTTGTAGTACGTGGAACAGAACTTAGATGTCGTTTGGATCGTGGCAAAACCCTAGATGAGTTTGGAGTCGGTGGAGTAGGTAAAACATTCCAAGGAATTGTTGCCACAGCTGCTGTTTTAATCCTCATTGGAGCCAGTGTTCTTTATTCATTTGGCTTCAATGACATTCCAAATCAAGGAGAAAGACTCTGGGCTGCGATATTTCATAGCATTTCTGCATACAATAATGCTGGTTTCGGACTATGGGAAGACAGTCTTGGTCAATATCGAAGTAATTGGATAGTAAACATAGTAATTTTGATTTTAATAATTTTAGGTGGTTTAGGATGGAGAGTAACTAGTGATATATGGAGTAATCGCAAACATCTAAATCGCCGAACATTAAGCCTTCATACTCGCCTGGTACTTCGTACTTCAATACTTCTTATTCTAATTGGGACATTTGGGTTATTAATTACTGAATCGCTAGGTCATGGGGAACACTTCTTATCTATCCACTGGCCAGAAAGAATCTCTAGTGCAATGTTTCAATCAATCAGCGCACGAACTGCTGGATTTACAGTTTTTGATCTATCACTAAGCAATATTTCTGATTCAGGACTTCTATTACTAATGGCCTTGATGTTTATTGGAGCCAGTCCCGGGGGCACTGGAGGAGGGATTAAAACAACTACATTAGCAGCACTTATGGCTGCAACAAGGTCAACTTTGCGTGGACAAGATGAAGTAGTTATTCGAAACCGTAAGGTCTCAGATAAAGTAGTATTAAAAGCTGTAGGAATAACCGTAGGATCTCTACTTTTTATATTAATAATGGCCCTTCTTTTAAGCATATCAACCAATATAAATAGAGAGAATCCATTTACCTTCCTTGAAATGCTATTTACGTGCATTTCTGCGTTTGCGACAGTAGGATTTGATCTAGGAGTTACAAAGCAACTAGGCCATTTTGGTCAATTGATCCTAATAGTTGGAATGTTTGTAGGACGTCTTGGCATACTTCTACTCCTTAGTGCGATATGGGAGTCTTTAAACCAAGACAGACCTCACCTTCATAATCGCATCGGCTATCCAAAGGAGGATCTTTATGTTTAAACAAAGTACCAATGAGGAAGTTCAATGAATCAGTGGTGGCAATGGTCTCCACAGCAAGGAGCAGATTCCCTTGGATTTGCCGTAGTTGGCATAGGCCGCTTTGGTAGCGCGGTTTGTCGTGAGCTAATCAGAAATGGAGCCGATGTACTTGCAGTGGACTCTTCTGAACGAGCCATTGAAGAGCTGCGTCAATTAGAGCCTTCCATCGAAGCCAGGGTAGTTGACTGTACTGACGAAGAAGCTATGCGCGAATCAGGTGTTCTCGAAATGGGCACTGTAGTGGTTGGCATAAGCGAACCAATTGAAGCCAGTATCACAACAACGCTACTTGCGAAAGACAGTGAGGGAAGTCAAGTTCGCGAAGTAATTGCACGAGCAACTAGTAACCTTCACGAAAAAATGCTGAAGCGTGTTGGAGCTGATCGTGTTGTCTTCCCATCAAGGATGCAAGGAGAAAGGCTTGGCCTTGAGTTGGTTCGTCCAAATCTAATGGAGCGACTAGAACTAGACGATCAAACCTGTATCGATGAAATCAAAGTTCCCGATGAGTTTGTTGGCCGTTCACTCCGAGATCTAAATCTGAGAAAAAACTATTTAGTCAACGTGCTAGCAGCTGGGCCTACTAAAGGTTTAACCGTCAACCCTCCAGCAAGTTACATCCTTGAACAAGATCATGTTCTTGTGATCATGGGCTTAGCTAATGATCTAAAGAAATTGCCGAAAACATAAATCCCATGCTTGTTTTGGGACTTATGAGCGGGACTAGCGCTGATGGTGTAGATGCAGTATTAGCGGAGTTTAGTGGTAATCCTAGTAAACCTAATTGGAAAATCATAAACCTTCTCTCAATCCCTTACCCTAAATACCTACAAGAACAAGTCATAGAAATTGAACAAGGAAAAGCCATTAAAAATAATGAAATTCTTGATCTGAATGAATCAATAACTGAAATACAAGCAAAAGCAGCAAAAGCATGTGATCCCAATCACATTGCCGAAATTGTCGGTTGCCATGGACAAACCATTTTTCATAAGCCACCACAAGGCCAAATTCGAGGTGGCAGCCTCCAAATACTGCAGGGGCCTCTGCTAGCCCAACTGCTCATGCGTCCAGTCATATTTGACTTTAGAGCAAAAGATCTCGCTTTAGGAGGTAATGGTGCACCATTAGTACCACTTGCTGATGCTGCTCTAATTAAGAAATCCTATGGCTGGCAAGCATTAGTCAACCTCGGCGGGATTGCCAATCTCACGTTCATTCCACCGGTAAGCGGACCCAATCAAAGCTCATCTGTCTTGGGATGGGACTGTGGCCCCGCAAATAGCTTATTGGATCTCGCAATGCAAAAAATAAGCCAAGGTAGATTTCTCTTTGACCAAGATGGAAATACAGCTAGCAAAGGCTCAGTTAATGAAGAAGCAATAAACCTTTGGCTACAAGAACCGTTCTTTCAAAAGACTCCACCCAAATCAACCGGGCGAGAACTATTCGGCTCCTCAGATTTATATCATCGACTAAAACATCTTAAGAGTATTGCTGGCCATATACAGTCTCCAGAAATCATGGCAACACTCACAGCCTTCAGTGCAGCTGTAATAGGCCAAGATATAGATAACTTGTACGCAAGAGAATCTATTCGTCCAATAGTCTTATACATAGCTGGAGGAGGCGCCAAAAATCCTTTTCTGGTCAGTGAAATCAAACGGAGATGTCGCGGGATAAGGGTAACCACAATCAACAAACTTGGAATTCCATGCCAAGCACGTGAACCTCTAGCAATAGCATTACTGGCATGGTGGCATAGTCAAAATCATTACAACAAAACCTCTTCTATAACAGGCGCTAGAAGGTCTGGTGTACTTGGGGTTATGGCGAAACCTAGTTAATCAAATCCACTGAAAAATATTTCTCAAGGATTACGGTAAAAACGCAATCTTCTTGGTGCACCCCTCAATCGCCGAGTTTTTTGAACTTCCAATGCAGATCTAAAGCCTTCAGTACTTGAAACATCAGGAGGCAAATCCACGGAAACACTTGCGCCTTCTTGCTCCAAACGGTAAACACCCTGCTGAATCAGAACTTTAGCCATATTGCTAACAGTCCTGGATTCTCGCTGAGCTAAAGATGAAAGTCGAGAACATAAGTCCTCCGGAAGCACAACTTGAATCCTCGGGGACTTTGGCTTGCCACTTGAAGAAGTTTGACGGGTAGCCACGACCCACAAGAAGTAATAGTTAGCACTTATTATACAGAGATATGCAAGGATAGTATCCAGGACTATGATCACATCAAGTGCTAGCCCTCTTCCAAGTCCTTCCCATTACATGAATCGCCTATGAATCAGCAAAAAGTCCAAAGAAAAAATTTCCTCACTATGTCCACAATTGCTCCAATGACTAATTCAACAACCTCACAAAATTCAACTAGAAAGCTTTCCGAGGACTGCTCTAAAACAATAAACTCACCAATCAGAAGTAGAAAATCAAAACGTTCGCTTGAGAGAAGTGATGTACTTGTGTCCGCTGTAATAAGCACTTACCTTCTTACCCATCTTCATCAAGTACTACAAAGAGCTGAATTTGGTGCTGCACAAGAAGGAAGAGATTCCCAAGCCGCAAATTTTGCAAAACTTCGGAAATTGCTCTGCATGGATGCCAGGAGCATGGAAGATGCTTCTGCAAAAGGCATTCGGGACCCCGAGATAGATCAATTTCCACAACCAAAGACGAGGCCAAATGCCGCTTAGCTGAATAGGGTTTCAATAGCTACTAAATTTCCAATGAGCAGTAACGCTGAAAAGCTTTACGAACGAATTAAAAAAAACCCTGAACAAACTCAAGCTCTATTCAGGCAAGCTCTTCAGAATCCTCAAGGAGCACTACAAACTATTTGTGAACTAGGGAAAACCGTGGGTCTTCCTGTGACTCCAGAAGAAGTTAAATCCCATTTAGAAGCTCTTGACGACGATGAGACTAAGAAATGGTTCATTAAGGTTCGAGGAGGTCTTTAGGTGCCGGACTAACCTGCAGCGAATTTGATTCCTCCATGACAGGCTGTCCACGGCGGTCATAACCTCCTCCTCCAGCCAATGTCCAAAAAAACCAATAACTAGGTATTGCAAGTCCAGCCGCCAAAACCAGAGCAGTAATTTGTTCTAGTTTCACCATCAGAGACAATCCGGAATGGGTATATAGACAGTTTGCATGCGCATCAAAAGAGATGATGGTATGAGGACGAACTTTTAAGAGTGCTACGACTTGAGCACGTATCAAAGATCTATCCCACAGGAGAAGTCCTAAGGGACATCAGTTGGGAACTAAAAACCGGAGATCGCATAGGTCTTGTTGGTGTTAACGGTGCTGGAAAATCAACCCAATTCAAAATCATTGCTGAAATAGAAGACCCATCAAGTGGCCAAATTGTGCGAGAAGGGAGTCCTCGTATTGCTTATCTTCAGCAAGAGTTTGATGTAAATCCAAAGCACACGGTCAAAGAAGAGCTCTTCCAAGCATTTGAAGCTGCCGCAGAAGTACTACAAAAGCTGCAAGAAATAGAAGAATTGATGACGACAAAAAAAGCTTCCGAAGATGATCAATACCTAGAAACTCTAGTAAAAGAATTAGGAAATCTCCAAAATCACTTCGAAGGACTTCAGGGATACGAATTAGAAGCTCGAGTAGAAAAAATGCTTCCCAATATTGGATTTAACTCAATAGAAGCCAATGAATTAGTAGGAAACTTCTCGGGAGGCTGGCAAATGAGAATTGCTTTAGGGAAGATAATGCTTCAAGATCCGGATATTCTGCTACTAGATGAACCAACTAATCATTTAGATTTAAATACAATTGAATGGCTTGAAACTTATCTAAGCAAGCAAGCTTCTGCAATGGTAGTTATTAGCCATGACAGAACTTTCTTAGATCGAATCTGCAACAAAATTATAAGTACCGAGCGAGGTATATCTAAAACATATCTAGGTAATTATACAAGCCATCTAGAGCAGAAGAAACTAGAGCAAGAATCTAATAAAGCTGCATTTGAAAGACAACAAAAAGATCTATCTATCCAACAAGAATATATAGATAGATTTCGAGCTAGTGCTACAAGAAGCTCACAAGCTAAAAGTCGAGAGAAACTTCTAGAAAAAATAGAAAGAATCGAAAAACCTCTTGAAGATATTAGCGGTCCCTATTTCCGATTTCCTCCTTCACCTCGATCAGGAAAAGAGGTAGCAATCATTAAAAACTTAACCCACTGCTATGGAGATAAAATTCTTTTTTTAGAAGCGAATCTAGAAGTGATGGCTGGAGAAAAAATTGCCCTTGTAGGACCAAATGGTGCAGGGAAGTCGACTTTATTACGTCTAATAATGGGTATGGAAAAACCAGATGAAGGATCAGTTTCTTTGGGAAAGCACAAAGTATTAGCTAGTTACTTCGAGCAAAATCAAGCAGAAGCTTTAAATCTGAATAAAGATGTAATTAATACAATCTTTGAGATAGTTCCTGACTGGAGCCAAACGGAAGTTAGATCACTTTTGGGAAGCTTTGGATTAAGTGATGACGCAGTTTTCAAAGAGGTTGCAAACCTTAGCGGAGGAGAAAAGGCTAGACTAGCTTTAGCATTAATGCTTGTTAAATCATCAAATCTATTACTTCTTGACGAACCAACAAATCACCTAGATATTCCATCCAAAGAAATGCTCGAAGAAGCTTTAAATGAATACGCAGGGTCTGCGATAATCATCTCACATGATCGCTATTTTGTTTCCAAAGTTGCCAATAAAATAGTCGAATTAAAAGATGGTGAACTTATTCTTTATCATGGTAATTTTAATTACTATCAAGAAAAGAAAAGAGAAGAGCGATTGGCAGCAGAAAAAGCATTAGAACTTGCAAAAAAGGAAGCAAAGCGCTTAGCAAAGAGAAAGAAAAAGAAATCCTAAATCCAATCAATCCTTTTAATAAAGTAATATTCTTTCTTAAAAAACTTAACAATCGATTAAGCAGTAAGACTTATTTCTCTTTACTAAGTCCATGAGTGTGCATATGCTTAAAAAACTGCCAAAGCAAAATTTAGAACATCCATGACAAGCAGCAATTCAGACCATAACAAAGCAAAAAACAAGTCCTTAGATGCTGTTGAAACCTATTTTCAGTGCATCACTTCATGCTCAGTAGATGACGGCGAATGCATCACCCGTTGCGTAGAAGAGCTCAAAGAGCCTAGTGAGTAACAAGAATCCAAGCAAATTTTATTTCGACTTATTCACTTGTCAATAGCAAATTTCCTTTAGATCATATGGCCCAAAAAGGCCTTAAGCGAGCCTTGAAAATTCTTTAACGCACTCGTTGTCTCATATCCTCCATTTCCACGGGATAAACAATTATCTCAATTTTTCTAGCACCTCGCTTTACTTCGAAACTAAGGGGCATACCTACCCTGTGTCGATTAATCGCTGTCACCACTTCAGAAGGGTCCTTCATCCGAACCCGCCCCACACTAATAATCACATCATCAACTTTTAACCCTGCCAAGTCTGCTGGACCTCTAGGCACCACAAAGCGAATTACAGCCCCTGGTTGTTTCTTGCCAGAATTTCTTTTTATTGGTACAGCTGAGAGGCTAATCCCAACCATTGGATGAGAAGCGCGACCTTTTTGAACCAGCTGCTTTGCTATAGCTCTTGCTCTGTTAATAGGGATAGCGAAACCAAGTCCTGCTCCAGGACCTGATCGAACGAGTGTATTGATCCCTACCACCTCTCCCTCGGAATTAAGTAATGGGCCTCCTGAATTACCAGGATTGATTGCAGCATCAGTTTGTATCAAATCAAGTCGCTTGCCGGATATACCTAACTGAGAAACATTCCTATTGAGATTGCTAACTATTCCAAGTGTGACAGTGTTTTCAAGCCCAAATGGATTACCAACAGCAATGGCCCAGTCACCAACATTCAATACATCAGAATCACCTAAAGGTGCTGTTGGCCAAGGACCTGACTCATCCAGGCGCACTACAGCTAAATCGGTAAGAGAATCCTGGCCAAGCAACCTTCCCGAGATTCTTCTCCCGTCAGGCAAACCAACGATTAAGCGGTCCATATTTTCAACAACATGAGCATTGGTAAGAACAAGACCCTCAGGGTCAAAAATCACCCCACTACCCTGTCCTCTTTCGATTCGGGATCTTGGTTGCACCATCCCTTGCAAGCCAAAAAACCGATTTAAATAAGGATCAATAAAAAATCCCGGTGGCAAACCTGAAGTGCTTTGAGAACGCACAGTTCGTTGCGTTTCGATAGTTACAACAGCGGGACCACTTCTTCGCACTGCATCTGCAACGAATGAACCACGAGATAGAGATTTTTTGGCTGGTCCAATTTTTAAAGGGGGCATGCCTAAGCCAGGCGGAATGGCAACAAGACTCATCCCAGCCATAAGCACAAAACAACTTGGAAAAATTCCGGAAAGAATTTTTGATTTCAAATTCCTTGTGAAGTCCACCGGATATTCCACAAACAAATGTCTCATTAATTCAACAAAGCTACTAACTGAACGCCGTATAAGTATAAAGTTTTACAACAATGGCCCTCGTTTTCAGAGGGGCTTTCCTTTCCCTGCGAACTGACATGTAAGTTCCTGAATGAAAGATGATGAAATATCTATGGAATCAAAGGACAAGTAATCCTGTACTTAAGTGTGTTCTAAAGATCTCCCCTTAATTTCTAGCCAGATTGATTAATGCTCAGCACTGTCTTCCCACTGTTTTACGGCGTAGTTGCACTCTTGCTGCTTTGGCAAGCTTTTCGTGTCATGGGGAAGGGATTTTTTTCAACCTCAAACACTAATAGCGAAGATCCTCCTAAGAAGAACTCATCAGATGATCGAACAGGTCGATTAACTATTCATCCAGAATTGCTTGACAAAGAGGGGCGTATCACCAACGAAGAACTACTAACTGTGCGTTTTTCAGAAGACAATGAACCACCTGAATCAGCGGAAACCTCTTCTGAATAAAGTAAGAAAACTGGACATTCAGTGCAATTGCACTTCATAAAGACCTGAGGGAGCAAATCTGGTGGAACAAAAAACCCGCATCATTGCTGCAGTAATTAAAGCTGTGAAATTACCTCCAAGATTCCGACTACGGATTCTCAAAGAAGATCCTGTGAGATTGGAACTGAGCCTTACCCCTGCATATGGCAAAAAGCCCATTCAGGTTGGTTTAGTTGAGTCATTAGACCTTGTAGCTAGGCGAGACCGCGAAGGTCGTATTCCAAGGGACCTTCAAGGCACCTGGGATTGGACAGTTCGTCATGGCAAAGTCAGCACTGGCGGCTGGAATCCCTTCCTAAAAGAAGCGCTTCAAACTATGTTTGAAACAGGTCTTCCTGCAATTATCTATGAGGAATTAACTGGTGAGGATTATCACCCTGTAGACGGAGCTCGCCACGTACGCTAATTCAGATTGAACAACTCATGAGGTTTATCAATGGCTAATGATGATCAAACAAGATTTGGCTTTGTCACCTATGCAGAGACCTGGAATGGTCGTCTTGCAATGACAGGCATCTTTCTTGGTTTGTTGACAGAACTGATGACTGGACAAGGGATCCTTGCCCAAATAGGTATCAGTTGATTAACCAAGGAACACTGCAATTTGATTACTCATAACTTAGAGGTGACTCATTTTGTTGAATTTCATTATTTAAATTTAAAAGAGGTCTCCTTGAGCAAGTTTTTTGTAAGCAACCGTAGAGATGGAGCAAGGCTACTAAGCACAGCTTGCGTTGTAGTGGCCATTACTACTACCCAAATTCACCATCTTTGGGGGGCAGTTCTAACATTTCTAACTTCTTTAATCTGTCTTTACTGGTGGCGGGAATATAGGCGTCTTGACCACTAACTCCCTACCTAAATACTCAGTACCGCAACTGAATACGGCGATTGGATCGCTGCTTGAAAGGGGATTTGCTCCTCGATTCATCGTAGAGGGTTCAGTATCTAAACCACAGAAAAAGAAGGGCCATTTATGGCTTTCACTCTTTGAAGAAAATACAAGCATCAATGCAGTAATTTGGTCGTCAAAATTAGAAAAACTCAACTACCAACCGGAAGAAGGCGACCAAGTTATTGTAATCGGGAAGCTTAATTTCTGGGCCACAAGAGCATCCTTAACAATCAATATTCTTGATATAAAACCAAGCATCAAAACCATTCTTAGAAAATTTGAAATAGTTAAGGAGAAGCTAACTAATGAAGGAATCATAGACCCCAGCAAGCGTAAACATTTGCCTGCATATCCATCAAGAATAGCGATTCTAACTAGCGTCCCTAGCTCAGCTCTAGCAGATATGCTTAGAACCGCAAAAGAAAGATGGCCGCTAACCGACTTAATAGTTATTCCTATTCCAGTTCAAGGAGAAGTTTCAAACGAAATAAAATTTGTACTAGATCAACTCTCAAAGAAGCAAAGTCAATTAAAAATTGAGGCAATTGTTATCGCCCGAGGTGGAGGCAGCAGAGAAGACCTTATGGTTTTTGATGATGAGTTACTATGCCGAACAATTGCACAATTGACTATTCCAGTAGTAACAGGGCTTGGCCATGAAGATGATCTCACAGTTACGGATCTAGTAGCTGATTATCGAGCCGCCACACCAACAGCCGCAATTGTTGCACTATTAACCAATAAAGAATCAGCAAGAATCGAACTTAGCAAAAAGCAAGATCGCCTCACTTACGAAACAAATAAGTTGCTCCACAAGAAAAGATATTTGCTATCAGAACGTCATACATTATGGGAAGCAAACTCACCTTTACAATCGATTAAAAATTACCACATTAATCTCGCACAAAAACATGCAATCATTGAAGCATTATCGCCTCATAGATGGTTAAACCGTGGATTTTCAATAGTACAAAATAAATACGGAAAACCAATTAAATCTATCAGCGAAGTAGATCCAAATCAAGAAATAAGCATCCTCCTTAAAGACGGCATAATTGATGCTCAAATCAAATCATTAAGTGATAAACAATGAATCTTAAAAATTCCAAAGAAAACAAAAAAATAAAGGAAGGGAATGACTTTCCTAACAAAAAAAAGAAAGAAGATAAATTAGCAAGCGAAATTTCCAAGCTAAGTTACGAAGAATCACTTGAGCAACTAGACAAACTAATAAGAGAACTACAAAATGAGGAAATTCCTGTAGAAAAACTCTGCGACAATTATCTAAAAGGTAAATTATATTTACAGCACTGCGAAGTTCTGCTTTCCAAGATTGAACAAAACATTATTCAACTTGATCCAATTACTCTAGATATACAAGAAAAAAATACTTAGAAAAATCAAAAATTTAGACTTTATAATTACTTTTCTATACTAATCTGCATCTTCAGCAGAAACATCAATTGTTATCTCGCTTGCAGGAATGGAGCTTGTAAGATCATCATCAGGGCGCTTTGTCTTAAGCTCATATCCACAAGCTGGGCATTGCAAAGAAGAAGGCAAAATAGTCAATCCACATACTTCACAGGTAACCAATCTACTCTGTAACAATCTCCAACCTAGCCAACCTAATCCACCAAGGATAAAAGGTAAAACCAAAAGGAACAAAACAAGCCCACCGGCAAGGTCAAGTAAAAGCCTTCCTGCAGTTGATGGCAACAAAAGCAGAAACAGAAGAGCTATCCACAGGATTGGAGAAGGCCTGCTCATATAGCCTAAAAGCCGTCAGGAAACTTAAAACCAAGCAAAAGAACTTAAGAGTCAATTTTCCCTAATCTACAATAAAAAACTAATAACTAGAACAAAAATTACATAGGGACTTGATCTATAAGTATAAACCTTTCAATTAATTCTTATCTGACAAAGACTAAAGACTTCCTTCGATCCGCCTATTTGATGACATACAAGCCAATACTACACTCCAGCACTGGCCAAAATAAATAATTACCCCTATCATCCAGACCCAAAGAGTAAGAACTAAAACTCCTCCAATAAATCCATAAGCCTGAAATCTAGACCCTAAAGAAAGAATACTTCGACTGACAGCCAAATTAAGAGTGGTAAGAAGAGTACCTATTAATAAAGATCCAGGAATTAAAGGCTGTATTGGAACTCTTCGACTTGGCAGTAAAGCTTGCAGCAACAAAGCCATACCTGATAATCCCAATAATGGAATTATGAACTGCCCTACCTCAAGAACAGGGACGTGTGACAACCATTCTGCTAGCCATGGAATTGTTCGAGTTAAATCATCAAAAACTGCTCCTGGAATCATGCGAACATTAGTGCTGACTTGATCAATAACAACCAAAATACCAACCAAAATAACCACCAAAAAAGCTTCTAAACGCGCTCTTAAAAATCGGAAAGCTTGGATTTTCCATGGCGCCGGTTCAAAAGGTATGGGAAATGTATCCTCCCAAATTCGGTCTGTACCCCTTTGCAAAGTTAGATATGCATTACCTGCCGTAACCATCAAAAAAACAGCACCTAATAAACCTGCTCCAAAACCCTGATTAACAAGTTTCACAAGAGTTGAATCAACTAAACCAACAACAGATGGTGGTAGAACCTGAGCAGTAAAAGTAATAATTTTCTGGTCAAGGCCATAAGGTTGTCCTAAAAACCAGGAAGCAACTGAAAGAGAAATTAAAAGTATTGGAAATAAAGACTGAAGAGAGTAATAAGCAAAGGCTGCACTGAGATCTACACAGTCACACCTATTCCAGCTTTGATAGGCTCGCCATAAACTACCAATCAACCACCTTGCCCGTCGTCTAAAACGTAAAATCAAAACTGAAGTACATTTACTATAGTCAACAGTAGCTCAGATTTAAAAAAAAAATATACTCTCATCAAAAAGGAATAACTAAAGTTCAAACTAAACGAATTTATATCCAGCATACTAATTATGAATTTAGTTTCAAAAATATGAATTTAGAAGTATTTCCACAATCTAATTTTGCAGTAATAACTTTCCCCAAGGTAAAAATCTTTTCAACTGCTCCTCCGAAGCAGCAACTAATACAGGAAAATCAACTTCAGAAAGATTTTGTCCTGGATACAGTTTTGAAGGGTCTGCTTCGAGCCACTGAATAGGACACATCATCTCAGTCAAGACAAGCCAAGCTGATGCAAGGTCCCAAATCTTTGGTGTAGCTTCTAAAGCAGCTGCAGTTTGTCCTAAAGCAACACTAGCCATATTTAAACTTGCCACACCTAATAAACGAATTTTCCCAGGGAAAGATCTATCTGGTTGACATTGAAGAATTCGAATAGATCGACTACATAATGAAACACACGCACTCTTAGAAAGAAATCTATTTGTATACAAAAGTGGCTTACCATTTACCCAAACTCCTCTATCTCTTATAGCAACGATTCTTTGCCGTAAAGCAGGCAAATCCAGAAAAGTAGTTTGCGGTTGACCATTTACAAAACGAGCAACTGAAATCGCCCAGTGTGGAATTCCTGCAGAAAAATTTGTGGTTCCATCCAATGGATCAACAACCCAATAAGCCTCTGAATCAGGAACATATTTAGTTCCTTCTTCACTAAGAACACCTTCTCCTCTTGCAATTTTGTCCAATTCGCTTACAAGAGTTAAATCGCTCCATCGATCACAATCAGTAATTAAAGTCCCATCTTTTTTGATATCAGAAGTTACATGGCCAAAGTCTTGCCTTTGACGATCAGAAACTAGATCAAGAAGATTATGCAAATCCCTCAATTGCGTCTTGCTTAAAACGTTAATTTCTGAAGTTAAACTCATTTTTCATCAACAGTTTCAGGCGCTTCACAAGCAGGCTTAACTGGTATTGGTTCTATCGGAACCTCATTCAAGTCACTAGATTCCTGATGTGTAGAAGAAATCTTTAAAGACTTACAAGGGGAAATGCTATCCAATCCAGTGCGCCTTCGAAGCTCTGAAAGACTAATATTATAAGAAGCCATTGCATCTGTATACCCAACCTCAGCTCGAGTTAAATCTCTTTGATTATTCACAACTTCTCGTTGAGTGCTAATTCCAGCTTGATATCTCAATCGGGCCAGCCGCAATGATTCACGTGATGCTAAAACTTCACGAGCAGTAGATAAGATTTCCTGATTTGACGTCTGAAGATTAATAAAACTCCTTTCAACTTCTGTTCTAATAACCTCACGCTTTTCAGCGAATTTTGCCTTTACTTCTTCAACTTTATTTTTACTATAATTATAATTTGCTCTAGCACGACCTCCATCAAATATATTCCAAGAAGCATTTAGGCCAATTGTATTTGATGCCGACCATCCATGATCATCCATATCTATAGAATCAGAAGAAGCAACTCCTTGCTGCCCCTGATATTTAGTATAGCTAAATGTATTAACAAGGCTCAGAATTGGTTGAATATCTGCCAATGACATATTAGCAGCACTATTGTTAATTGAAATATCCAAGAGTAACTGATCTAGCTCTTCTCTAAATTGATAAGCAGCAACAATACTTTCTTGTAGAGTTGGTTGCCACAACCCCAAAATTTGGGGAGAGGATGATGCAGTAGGGGTTATATTCTCAGGTAAATTAAGCATTCCAGCAAGTATTCTTCTTGAAATTTTCTGATCTCCCAGCTTACGAGTATAAAGTTGTTTGTCTCTAGCAAGCTGAGTCTCAGCTTCAAGAACCTCTAACTTAGTAGCAACACCAGCTTTAAACCTAGATTCCGCATCTTTTAAGCTCAACAAAGATGCTTTTATGGACTGTTTGCCAATACGAACCCCTTCGTCAGCTCTCTGCAAATTAAAGTATTGATTAACAGCTTTTAGTTGTAAATCTCTTAGGGCAATTATATAAGTATACTTAGCTTTCTCATAAGTATCCCTCGCAGAAGCAATCTGAGGTACCCGCTTAGGGTTAATTAAGTTCCATTTAACCTGAGCCGAAATAGTTGACCGCCATTGGCTACTTTTTGAATAAGCTTCATTATTAGTTGCAAAATCTGGGTTTGTATAAGTGTCTGCTTTTAGATATTGCGGCAAGCCATTAGCGGTAAGGCTAAGGGTCGGATACCAGGAAGCAATTGCAGCTACAAGCAAATCCTTTGCTTGTTGAACCTGTATAGCTGCGACTTTTAAAGTTGGATTGTTTGCTTGAACCAGCTCCTCTACTTCAGCCAAAGAAAGTGGACGAAGCTCTGTAATTCGCACTTGAGACGAATCATCAGGCAAGGCTAGGTCAGGAGCAGGTTTTAAGGTATTAGACCCAGAATCTATTGGCTTTGACGAAGAAGGAATTGCAAAGTCCTTAGGCCTAGGCCTAGTACCTTTCAATTCAATCGCACTAGGCAGATTTACCTCCACAGGTGATCCAGAAGGACCTCCAATTTCAATCGGCTTGAAAGAGATTTTTTGACTTGCCCCTGATCCAAAATTAAAAGCCTTCTGAGCTTTTAATGGATACATCCATGAAACCAGGACACTGGCAAGTAAGAGTATTCTTGCGTTAGTCCTGCTCACAGCTTTTTTAATACTGAAAAAATATTAGTGAATTTCTAGAGAATGGCCAATTATTGAGGCCACGATATCAGCGGCTCCATGCACAATCTTGATAGGAACATCTAATTTTTTACCCAAAGCTTGAAGCGTCATATCATCCAGAAATACTTGTTCGCCTTCTTTAAGCATAATTGACGGAAGCAGCAACTCATCCCCTAAATCCAGTCCCTGCAGTCCCTCTAGCAGATCTTGACCAGTAAGCAGGCCAGTAACAACTTGGTCTTGCCCCCAATAAGGACTAGGAAGCCCATATAAATGAAGCTTGATGCCACTAATTGCATTGATTCTTTGACAGACTGGTTGAAAGACATTCTCAACAAGTCGTCCAACAACCCAACTACATGTTCTGGGTTTTTCCAAATGTTTAGGCAAATTCATAGTTGCCTCATCCATAGCCTTGAGGAAAGCACGAATACTTCCGACTCCATTTTCTTGCTGTGGAAAATCTTCATAAGATGCTCTTGAAGGCAAAGGTAAACCAGCTATTAAATACCATTCATCGGAAAGCCAAACAAATCTACTTCCTATTTTGGATTGAAAAACTTGCTGAAGCTTTTCAATTTGAGAAACAACTTGTCGCGCACATGAAGAATCTACTGGGTGCAATTCATCCTCACTGGGGCGAAATCTTGTAAGTCCTACAGGCACAACAGCAACAGAAAGAACTGCAGGCCAATCACTAAATCCATAACTAGCAAGTTCTCTAATTGTTTGATCAAGAGCATCTCCATCATTCAATCCTGGGCAGACAACTACCTGTGTATGCATTTGCAAATTATTCATATCAAACCATTTAATTTGATCTTTTAGCAAGACAGCCTTAGGATTAGCCAGGAGTTTTGTTCTTAACCTAGGATTAGTAGAATGTACAGATACAAATAAAGGCGAAAGTCTTTGGTCTTTAATTCGTTGCCAATCAGAATCCTTTAGATTCGTAAGGGTCAAATAAGATCCATAAAGAAAACTCAAACGATAATCATCATCTTTAAGATAAAGCGTTTTTCGGTGGCCAGGAGGTTGTTGATCTATAAAGCAAAAGGGGCAGTGATTATTACATTGCTTAAGGCCATCAAATAACGCCTCAGTAAACTGAACTCCTAGGTCATCATCTAAATCTTTCTCTATATTCAACAAATGGACTTTCCCTTGATTATCAATAATTTGTAGTGATAATTCTTCTTCTACAATTAAAAGTCGATAATCAATCAAATCTCTAGGACGTATTCCATTAATGCTTAATAGTTGATCC
The DNA here is from genome assembly GCA_003280245.1 of Prochlorococcus sp. AG-363-J23. Classification (GTDB taxonomy): domain Bacteria; phylum Cyanobacteriota; class Cyanobacteriia; order PCC-6307; family Cyanobiaceae; genus AG-363-J23. Next base: position 24,886 of record QCFN01000002.1, on the reverse strand, counting down.
CCTGGTTCAAAGCCTAAATCATCTCCAATGGAGCCTTTTTCCACTCCAGAAACTACCGCTGGCTTAGGACCCTGTGAAAAGAGAGAAGGCAGTTCTGACAACTCGTTCTCTAAAGGTTCGGAAGGCTCAATCCACACTTCTATATCACCTTTTAAGTCAGTTTGATTCGAAAAATAACCATGAGCTCAACAAAATTACGCCAAAAGCCAATCGATATATAACAAAAATCCATGCACTGTGATTCTGCAGATACTTCAAAAGCCAATCAATTGCAATCCATGAAACCACTGCAGAAGAGATCACTCCAATCAGTAAAGGTATGCCCGATTCAAGCGTGAGGCTATCCAAGGCATCCTTTAATTCCACAAGGCCTGCTAATGAAATTGCAGGAATGCCCAACAGAAAAGAAAATCTTGCTGCATCCCTTCTCTCCCATCCATCCAATAGGCATATCGTCATAGTTATTCCTGACCTCGATGTTCCAGGAATCAAAGAAAAAACTTGTCCGCAACCAACCAACAAGCCATCTCGACCTCGAATCATTTTCAAAGACTTAGATCTGGATCCAAGTCGCTCAGATATTGCAAGCATCAAAGCCATAAGAATTGAAACTAATGCAATCGAAGGAATTGTTCTAAAAAAGGAAGTTTCATAGCCAGCCCAAAACAACTTAATCACTGACCCTGCGCAAATAATCGGCATACTCCCTAATGCAATTGCAATTCCAAGACGCGCGTTAGGCTCCCGCCATTGTCCTCGTCTAATAACACCTCCAATTCCTAGGATAACTCCCACAAGCTCATGCCAAAAGTAAATAACAACAGCAAATATGCTTCCCAGCTGAATCACTGCTGTAAACGAAATCCCAGGATCACGCCATCCAAAGAACAACGGAAGAACCTTTAAATGTGCTGTACTACTAATCGGCAGGAACTCAGTTAAACCCTGAACAACACCAAGGATGAGAGATTTCCAACACAACTCGAACAAACCTGGTGAGACAGCAATATCAGACATCACCAACAAACGCAAAGCAAAAGAAATTTTGATCTACAAGATGGTTCATATCGGAAATCTCATTGCCCATAGGTAGTCTTCTAATCTTCTTCTAGCTATCCACGTCTGATAGTACTTTCTATCAACCTATGTAATCTGAATGCCTTTAAAACATCACTTTGCAACTAATTAACCCCTGAGCAAATTTCTCGCTACTGATCTTTCCACCCAAGGAAGTGGCTTACAAGGCATAAGCGCAAAAAGCCTTGAATTCTGGTCCAGTGCAATGGTTGTGCTGCCAGTTTTTCTACAAGCACCTTGGGTTCGAATACAACCTTTCTCAGCTTGTCTTTTCACGGCTGTAATCCTTGGTAGCGGAATCATTCTTGTTGAACGCGGTTCTACCAAATGGGCGCAAGCTGGATCGCTCCTGGTAGGTGTCAGCGGTAGCTGGCTTGGAGGATGTCTCTTCTGGGGATGGCTAAGGGCTTTCCCTCTCTGGCATTTACCTGTTGAAGCTTTTGCTTTACCCCTTGCCCTTGGAGGTCTGACAACTCGCTGGAAATTAGGTTCAGGCTTCTATTTGGCTTGTCTCTTAGGGACAGCTTTTACAGACTTCATGATGGTGATCACGGGAGTTATGGAAAAGTGGCCTGCTGTTGTTCAAGCGCCTCTTGAGAAATCACCACAACTCCTCAATGAAACCGCCGAGAAATTACTCGAACCAAATGCAATTGCCGAACTACTTCTTGCATCAGTGATAATTCTGATTCTTGCCAGAGCTATGCGCCAAAAGGCACTTTCAGTTTCACCATCACAAAACACTTGGATAGTCGCAAGTGCTGCTCTAACAACAACTTTATGGGTTGATGGACTGTTCTTGCTAACTGCTTTTATGCAACCGACGCTAAGTGGCTTGATCTGAAAAGAACTGCAAAAGCCATTCGCTAAAAACACCGATTCCGCCCAAAATCATCTTCTACTGGAGCCCATGGGATCTCCATAGACCTTATAAAGGTTTCATGATTGATCGACCACCAACTACTCCTATCCCCCCAATTCCTTGGGATGTGATTGTCATTGGAGCTGGCGCAGCAGGGCTTATGAGCTGCCTAGAGATTCCTTCACATCTAAAAGTATTACTGCTCAACCGCAATACAAGTCAAAGATCTTCAAGCAGATGGGCTCAAGGTGGAATTGCAGCCGTCACAAGATCTGAAGATAGTTTCACAAGTCATGCAGAAGACACCTTGAAAGCAGGTGCAGGAATATGCGATAAAGATGCCGTCAAACTTTTAGTAGAAGAAGCTCCTAACTGTGTTCAACGGCTCCAAAAACTAGGAATGGAGTTTGACAAGAATGGTAATCAGCTATCAACAACATTGGAAGCTGCTCACAGTTTCAGACGGGTGCTTCATGTTCAGGACCGAACTGGACGGGCCCTCGTTGAAGTCCTCCAAGAACAAGCAGAACAAAGACCAAATCTTCTTCATAGAAGAGGAATTCGCGTAACTCAACTATGGATTGAAAATCAAAGCTGTTGCGGCGTTCAAGTACTAGATGGACAATTTTTATATTGGATTCCTGCTAAAGCAGTTGTCCTAGCAAGTGGAGGTGGTGGACATTTATTTGCAAACACCACAAACCCCGCGCAAGCATCTGGTGAAGGTATCGCACTTGCATGGAATGCTGGCGCTGCTGTCGAAGATCTGGAGTTCGTTCAGTTTCATCCAACGGCTTTAAAACTCCCAGGCGCCCCTTGTTTTCTGCTCTCCGAGGCCTTACGCGGGGAAGGTGCCTTACTAATGGACCAGGAAGGCAACAGTCCTGTGCAACATTTACTTGGCAAAGATCTTGCCCCCAGAGATCAAGTCAGCAGGGCCTTGGTCAAAGCAATGTCTGAGAAAAAAATTAACAATATTGGACTTGATTTAAAACCAATCTCAAAAGAACTGGCTGAGAAAAGATTTCCTACAATTCTCGAAAGATGTAGAGAATTAGGTCTTAATCCTCTCGAGCAATTAATTCCAATTGCTCCAGCTGCCCATTATTGGATGGGAGGAGTTGCATCAAATCTTAAAGCATCAACAACTCTTAAAGGTCTTTTCGCTGTTGGAGAAGTTGCATGTACTGGGTTACATGGAGCAAATAGACTCGCCAGCAATTCACTTATGGAATGCCTTGTCTTTGCAAAACAACTTAAGTCAATTGAAATTCCTTCACATAACTACTCCCTACCAATAAAATATGACTCACCCAAAAATCCGCAAAAGTCACAACTATTTTGCTCACATAGCCCAGATGAACTAACTCAAGCAATTGACGATCTCAGAAATCTTTGCTGGCAACATGCAGGAGTCGATCGTTCATTTAAAGGCATGCAATTAGCTCTTAAGGAAATCAAGAAAGAAGCGCCACAAATTACAAATGAACCATTATTAAAACTAATACATAAACAACCAAAAGGTCATTGCACGGTTCTTGATCATGGCTCAAGAAAAAGGCTGAATTTGTTATTAGATCTTAGCCATCGCCAATTGACAACTTCATTACTTCTAGAGGCATGCTTATTTCGGAAAGAAAGTCGGGGGGGGCATTACAGAACCGATTCACCAACTATTTTGCCCCACTGGAGATGTCACTCTCGCAATCAAATCGGCAGAGGCTTATCAACACGACCTGTCAAAGAGTAATCTAATTACCAGAAAAAACCTTAGAACCTTTATATCCACTTAAATCAGATAACTTCTGAAGAGATTTAACTCCTGAGTCAAATTGACCATTTATTTCCCAGGTGGGAAACCCTTGAATCCCTTTAAGGTCGCATAGTGACCTCTGACTGTTCTGTCCATCCTCAGCACACTCAACCACCTGAAGCTCTGAGACGGCCTGCTTACCAAACATCTCCTTTTGGTCATGACAATGCGGACACCAATAGGCTGAATACATAACAGCATCGATTGATGTTAAATATTTAGCAAGAGAAACCTCAGCTGGTCCACTATTACTCACAACAACTGGAGGAATTCCGAGTTTTTCCTCTGATGGAACTTTTGCATTACTTGGATCTAAAGCTGCAATCCAGATCAAACCACCAAGGAAAATCAGTATACATACAATGAAACCCCTAAAAATTATTTTTCCATAATCATCCCAACCTGCACCAAAAAAGGATAGGCCTAACAATGAAAACGAAAGAAGCGCAGATAGAAGGCAGAAAAAACAAAAAGCTTCAATCTTAAATATCATCAGCCAAATCAATAGAAGGCTAAAGACTGCCATTCCACAAGAAACAACAAATAAACCCTGCCAAGTTCGACGAGTAAGCTCATATTTATTCTCTGAAGTCCATGGCAAGAATGGAACTATTGCTAAAGAGAAAATTGACAAGTATGCCAACAATCCAATAAAAGACAATGGAATTGGGTTTCCATTAATCTGCAAAAAAGTTGCCCAAGGACTACTTAGAACTTTGTCACATCCCTGAAAACCTCCTGGGCAAGAAAAAGAAGTAAACAATCCCCACCTATCAAGTGTGATAGACCCTGTATCGATAGCCCCTATTGTGGATACTGCTAGAGCAGCCACACGGGCCCACTTTGATCCAAGATCCTGACGTCTTTGGCTAACGATTCTTGATGGGCTCATTGGAAGAGCAAAATTTAAGTGATTTTGGCAGTTAGTGAATAAGCCCGCCTGTCTCTAATGTGACTAAGACAACAAGGACTTAACCACAGGCTTCTTACTAGCACCTGGCAAAGCCTAAAACACTTTCAAGTATGTCCCACACAGAAATCGTTCTAAACGAAGACAAACCAACGGTGGCCTTCGCTCATCTCGGATGTGAAAAAAATCGAATAGATACTGAACATATGCTTGGATTACTTGTTGAGGCTGGTTACAACGTCAGCGACAATGAACAACATGCCACAGTTGTAGTTGTAAACACTTGCAGTTTTATTCAAGAAGCAAGAGAAGAGTCTGTTCGGACACTAGTTAATCTTGCCGATCAAGGGAAAGAAATCATCATCGCAGGATGTTTAGCCCAACATTTCAAAGATGAACTATTAGAAAGTCTTCCAGAAGCAAAAGCAATCGTTGGCACTGGTGACTATCAACACATAGTGGAAGTACTAAAGAAAGTTGAAAAAGGTGCCCGAATTAACCGCGTAAGCAATACGCCTTCCTTTGTAGGAAACGAAAATCTACCCAGATTTCGTACTACAGAACAAGCCGTAGCCTATCTCAAAGTAGCCGAAGGATGTGACTACCGCTGTGCCTTCTGCATTATTCCAAATTTACGCGGTAATCAACGAAGTAGAACTATCGAGTCAATTGTTGCGGAAGCACAAAAATTGGCCGATGAAGGTGTCAAGGAACTGATATTAATTAGTCAAATAACTACAAACTATGGCAAAGATTTATATGGAAAACCTTACCTAGCAAACCTTCTACATGCTCTTGGAGAAATAAACATTCCGTGGATAAGAATTCATTATACATATCCAACAGGGCTTACCTCTGAAGTACTTTCTGCCTATAGAGATGTACCAAATGTACTGCCATATCTTGATATTCCACTTCAACATAGCCACCCAGAAGTTTTACAAGCCATGAATCGACCATGGCAAGAAAATTTCAATTCTTCTCTAATAAGTCAAATACGCAATCAGTTACCTGAGGCAGTAATACGTACCACTTTAATTGTTGGCTTCCCAGGTGAAACTGAAGAACACTTCGAACATCTAGCTTCATTCATACAAACTCAACGTTTTGATCATGTTGGAGTATTCACCTTTTCTCCAGAAATAGGAACCAAAGCATACCAATTGCCTAACAAAGTAGAAAGAAACATTGCCGAGTCAAGAAGAGATAGGTTAATGGCAATTCAACAACCGATCTCAGCAGAACTTAATCAAAAGCTAATTAGCACAAAGGTAGATGTCTTAATCGAAAAACATAACCCTGAGACAGGTGAAATGATTGGCCGATCTAAACGTTTTGCTCCTGAAGTAGATGGTCAAGTTCTTCTGCATCCTGGAGCAGGCGGCTTTCAAGCTAGCCCAGGATCAATGGTTTCTGCTCGCATCACATCAGCTGGAGTTTACGACCTCACTGGTGAAGTCATCAAGCTTCTAAATATTTAAACTAATCACATGAGCAAGATAAAAAATGCAGCAGGCCTATATTATTAGGCCCTGAGGGAGTCAAATCGTACCCGATGACTTCAAGATCTTGTTCAAAAGAAAAGCAGCTACCAAGCCTGCTCCAACAAGCACTAGATAAAAAACGATTCCCATTTTTTAGAAATTCTAAAACGAACCTTGTAACTTAATAAGCTTACACCTTCTCCATCAATCTTGAATGTAAGAAATTCCTTTAATCAAGCATGCTTCAGCTCGCTGCAATTCTCTGCCCAAGTAAAGAGCATGATCTAAGCGACTGAGGGGATAAGGAGGATCACCTTCCGTCAACTGAACACCTAACTCCTTCGCACTTCTTCCCTTGTACACCTTTAAAGGAGCTCGTACCCTCGCACTCTTACATCCAAGGATTTCTCCTGTTTCAGGATCAATTGCCCTTCCCACATCATCCAAGTCATTACTAAAATGCTCTACTACCAATTGATCTGCTTCCGAATCAACCTTAATCAGAAAATATCCACTGGGATCAAGAAATATCTCTCGCCGAGAAAGGATGTCGTCAACTCCACGTATTTTTCTTGACTTGTCCAAGACATTATTAATTTCATATTACTGATCTTACAAAAATAATTGCATCTATCTAGCCTCTAAATGGCATTTCTTTATTCTCTGACTCAATTTTTAACAACATTTCTCGATTTGCTATAGGCAACCAAGATCTAATCAATTCATTCATATTATTGTCATACCAACGATGAAGACTAGTAACATGAATTGGCGCAAAACCTCTTCTTTGTTTATGACTGCCTCCAGCTCCAGGATCAAAAGTATTTATAGCATTCTGGAAACACCAATTAATTGGAGAATAGTAACAAAGTTCAAAATGAAGACAGTCAATTTCCTCTCTACTGCCCCAATAACGACCCCACAACTTGTCACCATGTTTTAAACATAACGACATCGCCACAGGATCATCAACTGTAGTTCGAAATGCACTAAAAATAATTAATGACTCACGTAATGAAGATTCTGCTAAAGAATCAAAAAAAGTAGCGTCAAGATAATTACTACCCCAAATTCCCCAGCGAGCACAATGACTAGAATACAAGCTATATATTTTCTGCAAAATAGAGCTATTAATGTCAACTCCGGTCAAGGAAGCTATTTGAAGTCCTGACTTATCAACTGTCTTTCGTTCTCTCTTGATATTGCGTCTTTGATTTGCATTAAAACCCAGCAAATAATCAGAGAAATCTCTATGATTACCTCTTTCCCAAATGCTCCTTTTATTATACCAAGAAGAAAAGCCACACGATTCAGCAATCTCACTCCAAGCAGGATCTACATATAGAAAATTACAACTAAGAATCTTATTAGAAAGAGCAAATTCATGAATTGCATGCATCATCAATTCCGTCAAATAACTCGCATCCTCTTCAGGCTTTATAAAAAATCTATACCCTTCAACAGGGCTGAAAGGACTCATACCGATCAATTTAGGATAATAGTTTAGAGATAAATCTTGAGCTAATCTGACAAATATGTCATCAAAAATAAATTCACCAAAACTATGCGATTTCAGGTACAAAGGCGCAATGCCAACTAATCGAGAACCACGCCATATACTTAGGAAGAGAGGCTGCCATCCTGTTCTTTTAGAAACACTTCCTGACTCTTCTAATGCAAGTAACCATTTCCAACTAAAGAAAGGATTAACACTCTGTCCAACAACTTCTTCCCAAATTAATTCAGGAATCTCGAGAATCGATTGGTGCCACCGACAACTAAAAATCATCAATTTTAAAAATCCCTACCTACAATTAGAGCACTGTTTAAAATGAATCTTTACCACAAGAAATTCAACCACCAAAAGATTAAATAAATCCAAATAAAATTAACCATTTATCCCTCACTCTTAACTAACCGATTACGAATATATCGAATAAGCAATTCACTCCTATCTAATGGCTGAACTTCTTCCAATATCCAAGCCTCAGCCTGAGATAAACAATCAGGCAAAGGAACATCCCTATGCGTAGAAATCCAAGAATAATTACCTCCCAACAGCCTTGAGCTCAAAGTCAACTGCAACTCATCAATCACATCTTCTTGTATCAGAGATGTAGCCAACTTTGCACCACCTAACACAACTAATTTAGATAAACCTTCCTCATTAAGCTGCTTTATTGTCTCTGACCAGTTACTTTTCAGAAAAAGTTGTCTTTCATATCCTTCTAGAAGTCCTTTCTCGTGATCATTCAATGATGGAGGACTTAAAAGCCACCTTGGAATAGGTTGTTTAAAAAAAGGCCAGTTAGAACTATCTATTCCTCTTCTAGTAACAACTAAAGTGACTGGTTGCCTAGGGCGTCTGGCCAACAACCTTTGCTCAACTAAATCTGAATCCTTAATCAAACAAGTACTCCTATGAACTCGCAATGTCCCCGCACCAATCAATGCACCATCCGACCAAGCAAGAGATTCTTCGAGTAATCTTCTATCAAGATCTCCGCCCAGAAAAGATGCACCTCCATAAGAAAATGCAATTCGTCCATCCAAGCTAATAGCAAGTACTAGACGAACCCAAGGAGTGGTCAAAACAAATCAAGTTGCAATTAATGATTGCAATGCAGACTCTGAAGCCGAAATCAATTCTTTTTGCTGAACCTCAGCATAAACTTCTGCGGCATTATTAGGGCTCTCCTGGAGTCGTATTTTATAAAGATTTGCTCCCATCTTCAAAATTCTACCTGATAATAGGTCAGAAATATGAAGAGCAATATTCTCTGCAGTAGGGACACATTCTTCGAAGAAAGATATGTCTTTATTCAGAAAAGTGTGGTCAAAAGGTTCTATTACTAGCTCATTTACTAAATTATTTAAACCATCCAAATCACATACCATTCCAGTTCTTTTATCAATTTGTCCTCGAACCGTAACCTCTAAAAAATAATTATGGCCATGACCATTAGGACGTGCACACTTTCCATAGATTCTTTCATTTTCACTTTGACTTAATTCGGCCCTTGCGAGTCGATGCGCTGCAGAAAAGTGAGTCCGAATGGTTAAATAAGCTTCCATCTGATTTCCTAAGTAATCAACCCAAAGAGTTGGCTGTTCATAGAGTCGTAAAGCTACGAGAGGCAGCTCCTTAGTAAGTTTATGCCAAATAGCATGTATCAAGGCCTCTGTAGTTGGCAGGATACCTTGGGGCTTGGAAACATCAAACTCTGGCCATGCCTCATTAATCAGTCGAAAATCCAGTTGGTCTGTAACCTTAGTTTTAATAGAGTGCTTTACATCGGAAAGATTTAAAACCATCCCATCTTCGTCAAGAGCCCCAGCCATTGAAACAATTAGCTCATAGTTATGGCCATGGCCAGGAGCAAATGTGCAAGGTCCAAACAATTCTAAATTTTCAGCTTTTGACAGTTCAGGCAGCCAATAGCGATGACTAGCGCTAAAAGTAGCTCGACGGGTTACAACGCATCTCCGCCCTTGACCATGTCGATTCACAGAAGAAATCCCCTCATGAAATTCGCCAGTAGTCCCCCATCGTAATAAATCGTTTAAAATACTTAAGACATTAAAGCTTATCTTGTCTAGATCTAACAACCATTTACTTAGAGGCCGCAACCTTCATCTAATAGGGATGATGGGAAGTGGCAAAACTACTACAGGAGACCTACTAGCTAAAAAGTTGGGTTACAACTTTATTGATACAGATGTTGTTATTGAAAAACTTGTAGGATCTTCAATTAAACAGATTTTTGAAAAAGAGGGAGAAGAAGAATTTCGAAAAATTGAGACTGAAGTTCTTAAATCAATTGGGGAACGCTATTCACTAGTAGTTGCAACAGGCGGTGGAATAGTCTTAAAGCCTGAAAATTGGGGAATTCTCCACCAAGGAATAGTTGTTTGGTTAAACCCTCAGAACAATATACTTTTGAAAAGGCTGAAGTCTGAGATTTTAAAAAGACCTCTGCTAGATAAAATAAACTATCAAGAAAATATCTCGAACCTAATCATCGAGAGAGAGCCATTTTATCAAGAAGCAGATCTGCGAATAATCATTAACAACGAATCTCCAGAAGAAGTCGCAGAAATTGTACTAGGAAAACTTCCTTCAATACTTACGAATCCGGAGGATTCAAACGCACTGCAAACCACTGCAAAGTAATACCTGGCTTAACTTCTAAAGCACATGCTGTGTCCAACAAACGCTGGGATGCTGACTCCAAAGAAGCTTCTCCTTGAAGATCATCAGGCAAAACCTCTAAAGACTCAAGCCATTTCTGTAACCATTTTAATGTTTCATTAGTGCTAAGAAATTTCTCTTCTGCTCCTGGCTCAAAAACTACATAGTCATCTAATTCTCTAATTAATGGGTCAGACATAATGATCATGCTAGAATGAATTTTTAGCTAAGAATCAATCGAGGAAAACAATAAAATTCATTAAAATAAAAATATTTTACTATATCTCAGCTGGATCACTTTGAAATAACATTTCCTCAATTTCATCACGCCAAAGAAATAGAGCTTCCAAGGCAGGATTCTCACTAAATCCTGGACAACCTAGTCCTTCCAAGTCCTTTCCCACAGAAGGAGGAAACCTTAAAAGCGAAACGTGGGAAGCAACTGCCAAATCTGCAATGGTCATGGAATCACCAACTAACCACTTTTGAACTTCCAGAAGCCTGGAAATTTTTTCAAGACTTGTCAACAAAGCTACCCTATCTCCTTTACCAAGAAGCTCTACAGCCCCTCCTAATAACTCACAAGGGAAGCCACTCAATGATTGTCTTATTGATTCAGGTAATTCATTAGGGAGAAAAGCCATCCGAAGCTTCTTGTCAAAAGAAAGAGTCTGTAAAAATACAGACCTTACAGAATTCGCCAAGGTTGTATCCGCCCAATCTTCAATGAGATGAACTTGTACCGCGTGTTTCAAATTATCTGGAATCAGTCTTCGTTCAAGCGAACGCCTATCTAAATAGTTAATGATCTCAGTGGAATCGGATAGCACCAAGTCACCATCAACCAAAACTGGCACCTTTCTCTGCCCAGACAATCTAAAAAGATTCAATTGACCACGCCCTGCGGTGACCTCCACTATCCGATAACTCAGCCGTTTAGCCTCCAACGCCATCCTTACCTTTAGGCAAAATGGGGAAAATCTAAATTGATGAATCTCCAACATTTTCTTGTCTGGCAAAAGAAAGGCAAGTCACCACAAACCTAAAACCTAGCCAATTAAATCGATGGGTGAATTCTTCCAGAACGTTTCTAGGTATCCCAAGTACCTCATCACAATCATTCTTGGTGTTTTTGCTGCGGTATTAGAGCCACTAGTCAAAAGAAGTAGTAATCCTGTTACTGCCGTCGCTCTGATTGGTGCACTCATTAGTGGGTTAATAACATTAGCCCTAACTGTTCGAGCAATGGTTTTCCCAACCTCTATTATCTAAACAATGGCACAAAGTAGAAGAGTTGAAAAATTCGCTGCAGTCATCCGACGGGAAGTAAGCGAATTACTAATTTCAGGAATTAGGGATGAACGTATACAGAAAGCAATGGTAACAATTACTGAAGTAGAAGTCTCTGGTGATCTACAACACTGCAAAATATTTGTAAGCATTTATGGGCAACAAAGCCTCCAAAATGAGGTCCTTAATGGATTAGATGCAGCCACTAGCTATGTAAGAGGTGAGCTAGCTAGAAGACTTCAAATGCGACGTGCACCTGAGGTAGTGTTTCAATTAGACAGAGGAATTGAAAAAGGCACTTCTGTTCTGAACCTACTTTCTGAATTAGAGGAAAAAAGAAAAGAAAGTTCAAGTTCATTCAAAAATGATAAAAGCAATTAAATATGGCAAGTACATCACTTAAACTTAGAGAGGCAGTAGCCGAATTATTTGTTGTAAGAGCGAGTGGATATCTTCAAGATGCTGAAAGGCAGTACCCTAAGTGGGAACTAAGCAATAAAAAGTTAAAGAATCTTCTCTATGAAGGATTAGGAGGAGTAATCCTATATGGCGGAAACACTTCCGAGCTCAAAGAGCGCTGTAAAACTCTCCAAAAATGGGCCAAAAAACAACTACTGCTATGCGCTGATATTGAAGAAGGACTAGGACAACGCTTTTATGGTGGCAGTTGGCTTACACCACCACTATCTATTGGAGAAATATTCAAAAGTTCTCCTAATGAAGCGATCAAACTTGCAGAAATATATGGAAGATGTACAGCAAGGCAAGCAAAATCCTGTGGCCTAAATTGGATATTAGGACCAGTTTGCGATGTCAATAATAATCCAGAAAACCCCGTAATCAATGTGCGTGCATGGGGGGAAGATCCTAAAGTAGTTTCTAAGCTAATTTCTGCATATTTAAAAGGGCTGTCTAATCAGAAAATTCTTTCTTGTGCAAAACACTTCCCAGGGCATGGGGACACCAATATTGATTCACACCTGGAATTACCTATTCTCAATCACAATATTAATAGACTAAATAAAGTCGAATTAATACCCTTCAAAACGGCTATCAGTGAAAATGTTGATGCTGTCATGACAGCACATTTACTTCTCAAACAAATTGACAAAAACAATCCTGCCACACTTTCACCCATAATAAATACGAATATTCTAAGGAACACACTTAATTTTCGAGGATTAATAGTTACCGATGCGCTTTTAATGGAAGCAATTAATCATAAATATAATTCGAGCCAGGCGGCAGTAATGGCTTTCTCTGCAGGTGCAGATATAATTTTAATGCCTAAGAATGCAGATAATGCTATTAATGCAATATGTAAGGCCATAGATTCAGGATTGATTCCTATAGAAAAGCTAGAAACTTCTTTAAGACGAAGGCGCAAAGCTCTTAATAAAGTAAAAGAAACTATTCCTGAACATTTTTTTCAGCAAAAATTCCTATATTTCAAGAAAAAAGAAGCAAAACAGGACGAAAGATTCGCTCATGAGCTGATCTCAAAATCCTTAGTAATTCACAACAAATTCAGGCTTAGAAATACCAACTCAGGCATTAATCTCATTAGAATTGATTCTATCTTTTCCTCTCAATGTCTAAATAAAGCATCGCCATCACTTAACTTACCCTCTTTATATGGATATAAAAATATGATTCTTCATAATGAAGGCATCTCAGCCTGGCAAAATGATCTCACAAACCCATTAAACCTTAAAAGCCTCGGAGAGGGGCCCATATTGCTTCAATTATTTATTCGAGGGAGGCCTTTCAGTGGCAAAATCAACTTCAAAGAGCCCTGGATCAATGCAGTTAAACAACTGCAAGACATAAATCGTCTTTCGGGTTTAATAATTTATGGCAATCCCTACCTATGGGATAAGCTTCTTGAAGTAATAGAAAAACATATTCCCTGTGCTTACAGTCCAGGAGAGATGCCTGAAGCTCAACATCAAGTGTTGTCTTCATTATTTAATAACCAGGACAACAACATTCATCTAAATGAAAGTTTCACTGATTAAATGACATTAGTTAGCCTATCTATGATTGTTCGCAATGAAGAGGCATTGTTGGAAAGATGCCTTTCATCAGTAAAAAACTTTGTAGATGAGATGGTAATTATTGACACAGGTTCAACAGATCACACCGTTTCCATTGCTAAGGATGCTGGTGCCAGAGTAGAACATCTGCCTTGGCCTGGTGATTTTGCACCTGCTCGAAATGCAGCACTTAATTTAGTAAATGGTGATTGGGTTCTTGTATTAGATGCAGATGAGATTTTTAAAAGCGAATGCATTCCGGAACTAAAATCATTGATGAAAAAGAATGATCTTCTTCTTATCAACTTACTGAGATTAGAATACGGATCATCCATTTCCCCTTACTCCAGTGTGAGTCGATTGTTCCGTAAACATCCAAGAATATTTTGGAGTCAGCCATATCATTCAATGGTGGATGATAGCGTGCGAGATATAATTAAAACGGAACCATATTGGGTAATTGGCGAATGCCAGGAGCCTGCATTAATACACGAAGGTTATACCGAAAAACTCATAAAAAGTAGAAATAAATCTAAAAGCCTTAGAAAAGCAATGGAGGAATTAATTTCAAAAAATCCTCAAGATCCATACGCAAATGCAAAACTAGGTGCTCTAGAAATAGAAGAGGGAAATCATCAGAAAGGAATTAAAATTCTCAAAGAAGCCTTAAAGATACAGTCCAAAACCAATACTGTAGAGCGATACGAACTTCTACTAAATTTAGGAATTGGTCTCACAAATAAAAACCCTGAAGCAGCCATATCTACATATCGCAAAGCCTTAACTATTCCTATGAACTTTCGATTAACCTTAGGGGCACGCCTTAACCTGGCAGCACTACTAATGCAAAAAGATAATCTTCCTGAAGCTATTAATCTAATGAAAGTCGCTACAAAGGAAGCCCCTGAGGTTTCAATATGTTGGTATAATCTTGGTTTGATGCAACGAAAGAATGGAAACCTAATCGAAGCACTGAAATCATATCAGCATGCAACAGAACTAAATCCTTATCATCCAGAAACTCATCAGAATTTTGCCGTAGCAAAGCTCTTATCCGGAGATATTAATGGAGCAAGAATTAGTTGCGAAGATGCTATTTCATTACTATTAGCTCAAAACCGAGAAGATGATGCAAACGCATTAATGATTAAATTTCGTGGGATAATTAATCTTAAAGTTAAACTTAATGATTAATGACTACAAATATACCAAAATCTCTGACTGGGAAAACTGTAATCATTACTCGTTCCCAAGAACAAAGCAGTGAGTTAAGTGCTCTATTAGAAAAAACTGGAGCCAAGGTTCTTGATATGCCAGCACTAGTTATTGGAGACCCAAATTCTTGGGAGCCTCTTGATCAAGCCTTAATTGAACTTGAGAGCTTCCATTGGCTTATTTTCTCTAGTGCCAACGGGGTGAATGCTGTAGAAAAAAGGCTAAACATAATAGGCAAATCTCTTTCAAAAGCCCCTAGAACCTTGAAAATAGCTGCAATAGGAAAGAAAACAGCACAAATTCTAGATAATTTAGATACAAAGGTCGCATTTATTCCACCCAAATTTGTAGCAGAAAGCCTAATCGAAAACTTTCCAATATCTGGCTTAGGATTAAAAATACTATTGCCTAGAGTACAGAGTGGGGGAAGAACAATTCTTGCTAAAGCATTTAAAGAAGCAGGTTCCGAGGTAGTGGAAGTACCAGCATATGAATCTTACTGCCCTGAAAATATTCCTGAAACAACTTCTCAAGCAATTTCTGATAGAAATGTAGATGCAATTGCTTTTACAAGTAGTAAAACTGCTGCTCACACAGCAAAGCTCTTGAATTTGAAATTTGGAGAAAGCTGGAAAGAGAAACTTCTAAAAATAAAGATCATTTCAATAGGTCCTCAAACAACTAAAAGTTGTCACCAATATTTTGACAAAGTCGACCAAGAAGCAAATCCCCATGATATTCATGGTCTAATAAATGCATGCATATCTGCTCTATCTATTTGATTTGCAAGTAAATGACTAAAATCTAGACTTAGAATAGAGCGAAATGAACTTTCTTTACAGACGATAATCACTTTCGACAAGATCTCTAAATCTATTAATATTTGACTGCAACTCATTAGTGACCATACTACCTAATACACGCGCTTCCATTAAAGGAGCAAGAACCTTTGGCAGCTCATAAGAAATACTTAATCTAACAGTCGTATTCTTCTTATCATCCTCATAAAAACGAACCACACCTTTAGTAGGTAAGCCTCCTATTGATTCCCATTGTAGCTTTTGAGCTTCAATTCTTTCGGTAATTCTTGCTTTCCAAGTAAACCTAAACCCATTT
Organism: Prochlorococcus sp. AG-363-J23; assembly: GCA_003280245.1. GTDB lineage: Bacteria > Cyanobacteriota > Cyanobacteriia > PCC-6307 > Cyanobiaceae > AG-363-J23. The sequence goes on along the minus strand of QCFN01000002.1, from coordinate 8,891 downwards.
GCAGCCAAAGTCCATTCAGTTAAATCTGGAAGGGTAGTCGCTGATTCATCCATAGTTTTAACAGACTCAATCCAACTCATCCATAAAGGCATTGCCTCAAGATCACTCCAAACAAACCAAACACGATCAACTGAAGCTTTAACGTAAGCCTCAACCGTGTGTTCTAACCAGCGTCCCATTTTTAATTTAGCGATTGGTTTTTATCAAGTTCAGCTGATCTCCGAAGAATCGCAGTAGCAGCTAAATGACCACTCATAGTGGCTCCTTCCATAGAATCAATGTAATCCTGGCGAGTGTAACTACCCGCAAGGAAGAAGTTACTAACTGGTGTTGATTGTGTTGGTCGACAAGGCTCCATCCCTGGAGCTTCCCGATATAAAGATTGAGCAAGTTTTACAACATTACTCCATATCATATTTAAAGAGCGAGCCGAAGGGAACAACTCACGAACCTGAGAATCTGTATGGGCAACAATTTCATCAATAGGCTTAGCAATCCAAGGGTCCCCAGGCGTAAGAACACATTGCAGTAGTGAGCCCATATTTTCTCGACGATAATCTTCTGGACTTGTTAATGCCAAATCAGCAAAACAACTAAAGTCAGCATCAGCGGTATACAAAAGATTATCTAAACCTGAAGGAACCTGAAAATTCTTAGGAGAAGCTTCGCGAGCCAACTCAGTAACCCAGCCGTCATATCTAAGTTGAACTGTCGCAACAGGAACAGCCGTTAACTTATCAATTGCTGCAAATTGAGGGAATCTTCGCCAATCCTTAGGAAGTAAATTTTTTATTCCTGGAACATCACATGCAGCTAAATAAGCATCTGCAGTAACACTTAACTCACCATTAGGAGAACCAATAGAAAGACTAGTAACTTTAGGAGCCTTACTGTCCCCATCTTCAAAATGTACTTCACGCACTTTATGACGCAAATGTAAATTTCCCCCCTTCGAAACAATGTAATTAAGTATTGGTCCAGTCAACCATCGATGCGGAGACCCTTTAAGCAAATTCAACTTAGAAGCTTCTGTACGAGCAGCAAACATCATAAAAATAGTCAACATACATCTCGCAGAAATCGCCTCACAATCAATAAAACCTAAAGCATAAGCAATAGGATTCCACATCCTTTCAATGCTTTTCATGCTCCCACCATGATTTAGAAACCAGCTTTGAAAACTTATGGAATCTAAAGATCGAATTGTTTTCATTGCTCCCTCATAATCCACCAGTCCTCTAACAATTGGGCTAGTTCCTAAAGCCAACGCATTGCGAAATTTGTCAACCCAGCTCAATTGAGGAGTCGTAAAAAATGCTTTTAATCCATTAAAAGGAGCACCAAGAGGAAAACGAAAATCAAGTTCTCGAACATCACCTCCTCGATTTACAAATAAATGTGTGTGGTCTTTTGGCAAAAGGTTCTCAATAGCACCCACCTTGCGCATTAACGCAAAGAGGTTGGTGTAATTAAAAAAGAACACATGAAGGCCCATTTCAATATGGTTACCTTCTGGATCTTCCCAGCTGCCAACCTTCCCACCCATAAATGGCCTCGCGTCATATAGATCCACAGAATGTCCTGCATCCACTAGATCTACTGCAGCTGTTAGGCCAGCCAGTCCAGCGCCAACAATCGCAACCCGCACTGTTTCAAAAAGAAGAACAACCTGACTCTATGAATAAGTCAACCAAATTTAAATAGCACAAAATCCAAATCAACTTCATAGAGTGGTAAAAAGTTCAGAGGTTCTAGTCACCCATGAACAGCTCAACTGCCGATGTTGGCACCCATACTGCTAGTGATGGCAAAGGAATCCTCATCACAGAGCCTGCTATGCAGCAATTGGCGCGTCTATGCCTGGAACAAGGGACAGACAAAGTGCTTCGCGTAGGTGTACGTTCTGGAGGATGTAGTGGAATGAGCTACACAATGGACTTCATCTCTCAAGAGGAAGTCCAAAGCGATGATGAAATATATGAATACAAAATTCCAGCGGGACCAGATTTCAAAGTAGTTTGCGATCCCAAAAGTTTGCTTTATATTTATGGGATGCAATTAGACTTCAGTACAGAGCTAATAGGTGGGGGCTTTAATTTTACAAATCCAAATGCAACTCAAACTTGCGGCTGCGGTAGTTCGTTCTCAGTCTGAAAAATAGCTTAAACACGCAAATCATTAATTAGCCTCAGTTATTCTCTAAAAATGGACTCAGAACACGAAAGTCTATTTACAAAAGCTCTGGATCGTTACAAAGCTGGCGCTGAACCAATTGATCTAATTGAAGACTTTGAGAAGATCACTAAATCAGCTCCCAATCAATCTTCAGGCTGGACATGTCTAGCTTGGCTTCAGTTGTTATGCGAAAGACCTCAAGAGGCTCTTAACACTGCCAAGATTGCCGTCAAATTAAATGGTCAAGACCCTCAAGCCAGGATAAATCTAAGCCTCGCACTTCTCGAAACTCAATCAAAAGGTGTTAGAGATCAAATTGATATAGCAAAAAAATTATTAATAACTGTTCCCGAATTTGAAAAAGATTTAAAAGATTCAATTGCAGATGGTTTAACCAGAAAACCTGACTGGGAATCATTAAAGAAAATCAAAAAGTGGTTGGGTTTTTAATTTGACAAGAATTCTCTTACTTAGTAATGGCCATGGAGAAGATCTTTCAGGAGCTCTATTAGGTGAAAAATTAAAAAAGATGGGGCATATTGTCAATGCTCTCCCTTTAGTAGGAACGGGCTATTCTTATTCCAAAGCAAATATCAGTATTATTGGGGAAACAAAACAATTCAGTACAGGAGGCTTAGGCTATACATCTATTAGAGGGCGTTTAACAGAATTATTTCAAGGCCAATTAATTTATTTACTGAAACATCTTTTTAATTTAATAAGAAGGAAACCTAATTATGAGCTCATTATAGTCATTGGAGATGTTGTACCTATTCTAGCAGCATGGCTTACTAAACTTCCTTTCGTTGTTTATCTTGTTGCATATTCAAGCCACTATGAAGGGCAACTAAAACTTCCTTGGCCATGCAAAAGGTGTCTTAAAAGTGCTAGATGCATAGGCATCTTTGGACGTGATCAACTAACAGCACAAGATTTAACATTGCAACTCAAACGTCCTGTCCAATTTGTAGGCAACCCTTTTATGGATCCTATTTTCACAAATCAAGAAAGATTACCTCAATGCACCCAACGGCTCGGAATACTTCCAGGTAGTAGGAACCCTGAATTGCAAAGGAATATTTTAATGATACTTGCTGTAATCGAACTTTTACCACAACAATTTAATTCCCATAAAAGTATTACCATGGACATAGCATTAATGCATACTTTAGACAATAAAAAGCTTCAAGAACTAACTAGGAAACAAGGATGGATACTTGCAGGCAACAAATTAATCCGTGGTGATCTGGTAATTAATATCCATCGCAATTCTTTTGCGAAAGTAATTCTCAGTAGTGACTTAATCTTATCCATGGCTGGCACTGCTGCAGAACAAGCAGTTGGTGTTGCAAAACCCGTCTTACAGTTAAAGGGTAAAGGACCTCAGTTCACTAATGCTTTTGCAGAAGCGCAAAGACGTTTACTCGGACCAACAGTATTTTGTGCAAATGGTAGACCTGGAGACTTTCAAAATCTGAGTCAAACTGCAGAATTAATTTTCTCTCTAATACAACGCAGTAAAAAAGATCCTCTTCTTAAACAAGACTGCAAAGAACAAGCTCAAAAACGATTAGGCACGGCTGAAGGGAGCATACTAATGGCTAGAATGACAACAAATTTCTTCAATCAATACAAGAATAGTTTCTAATCAAAAGTTGCTTTTGATTAGAAACTTTACAGATAATTCTATTTTAGGATTTTCTGTAAAGCACTAAAATACTTCTCTAGTTAATGTCACTCCTACTAGGTTTAACAGCTGCCATTAATGCCTCCCTAATCTTCGGATATTTAAAATTAAATCCCAATCTAGAAAGCCTAATTGACTCAACTCTTTGTCCTTCAAGAACAACACGAGCTCCATCACCTAATAGAATTTTTAAAAGTGGTCCTGGGACAGGTATACGACTAGGCCTTCCTAGTACCTCTCCCAATGTTGAAGCAAAATCAACCATTCTTAACGGTGCAGGTGCTACTCCATTAATTACTCCTGACCACCCACGTTTTTTAAGCGCTTGGAGCACCAGGTCACATAAGTCTGTTCGATGAATCCAACTCATCCATTGAGTCCCGGGTCCAATAGGTCCACCTAAACCTGCTTTAAAAACTGGCAACATCTTTGCTAATGCTCCTCCATCTGAACCAATCACTATGCCGATACGAATAATGCAAAGTCTTGTTGCCCTAGTTTTTTCTGAAGCCAATTCCTCCCATTGCAAACAAAGGCTAGATAAGAAATCGTTCCCAGAAGGACTAACTTCTGTAAATAACTCATCTTCACTAGTTCCGTAATACCCTATAGCAGATGCATTTATAAGCACACGAGGAGGTCGACTTAATCCAGTCATAGCCTTAACCAGGTAACGTGTTGTATTCAATCTGCTATTGGCAATTTTTGTAGTATGCCTAGCTGTCCATCGCTTTTCTGCAATAGGCTCCCCGGCAAAATTAATCACCCCTTGAGCATTATTTAAGGCATCAAGTAATTGTTGATCCTTCCAACTACTTTCCTTAGAAGGGTCTAGTTGTATAAAAACCAACTGCTCAGAATTAGCAACCTGATCCAACCGAAAGTCAGCTCTCCGAGTAACCAAAGCAACTTGATATCCTTCTCTTAAAAGCTGAGGCACTAACTCCCTACCCACAAATCCAGAACACCCAAGAAGTAAAAGGCGCATGGCCAAACAGTCAAATCACTACGAACGTTAAGGCTAAAAAAGCATCAAGTAATCATTCAAAAGAGTTACTTAAAAAGTCTCTCAGAGCACTCATCAAATTTCCAGTTTTCCAGATCTGTGACATAACCCAGCGAAACCATAGACTCCGGAAGGGTCTAGCCTGAGCTTATGCTTCAAAAGAGTCCAAGCTCAATAATGACTGATAACACTGGTTCCAACAATTTGGAGACTCCTAATCCCCCCAAGGAAGGTCTTACCTTTCGAAAAGGAGCCTTAGTAAAAGTAAACCGACAGTTATATCAATTGGGAATTGAGGCAAAAGCAAGTGACCCAATCCCTCCCGAATACATCTTTGAAGGACCTGGTGAAGTGCTGACAATCAAAGAAGAATATGCTCAAATTCGATGGCGACGGCCTGTACCTGATGTTTGGCTCAGAATTGATCAGTTAGAGACATTTAAAGAATAAAAGGAACACCAAGCTTATGAAAGCTATCAACTAGAAGATTGTTCAACCTCTCTAAAAGCCTTAGGCACTGAATGAAATGCTGCAGGTAATCGCCACAAAGATCCTCCAAGGACGGAACTTAAATCTCTTAATGCCATCAATAAATTACTTTCAGGATGCTCCCTCAATGCATTCTCAGCTATTGCGGCGGCTTCCCAAGGGTTCCACCCTACCAAGGTAAGAGCACTTCGATAAGAACTTGGCCAAGGATTTTCTGGTATTAATTTCTCTAAAAAAGTAAATTGTATTGCGGCCTCATTTGGTCGATTCTCCAAAACTGCTAATAACGCCAAGGACCATCTTGCATCCAAGTCTTGAGAATCAATAGACAATTCACGAAGAGCCTTCTCTCGAACTAAAGCTCTATAACTAAAATGCCCATCTAACATATGCTGAACTGCAACTTCAGAAAAAACTTTTTCTAAGCCCTTTACTCCATCAGCCAAGCCAGTAGCCAAATCTGAAAACTTATCGGCAAAACTAATTGGTGGAATAGCTTGAGATTTTCTACGCCAAAGAGAATAACTACCACTTTTCTTTCTAGGAAAAACATGAGTTTTCTCAAAAATACCTTTACTCCGAACAGCGCTATCCAAAGCCTCTGCACTACGTCTTACCGAACCCTGATCACCTTCCGCCAATAAAACCAAATTACCCTGCTCAAGCAAAGGCTGAACATCATTAGCAGAGCTACCTAACTGTCGACCAACCAGTTTTCCTCCATTCATCCGACCGTAATAACTAACATTATGCTGATTCATATCAGGAGTACTAGGCACGACTATCATCGTGACAGGGGCTCTAGAAGGGTCAGCTCCACCTGCCGCTCTGACTACTTCTAATAATGGATCTTTCTTTTTTTCAGATCGCATTTGAACAATTTCAGTCCACCACGAAGCTGGAAAAACACTTAGAAACAAAGAAATTAAAGCTATTGGGGATATAAAATTTTGCCTTCTAATCGATTTTTTTATAATCCAAATGTGCCATTCTATCAATCCTCGTGAAAGAAGAATAATTAAAACTGGCAAAATTGGAGCAAAATACCTATCACCTTTGTTAGGGCTCAAACTTGTAAACACCCAGGAAGCAAAAAGATTCAAAATCAACCATGTCCAGGCTTGATTTCCATCAATAGAAATCTTAAATCTATTGGCATAAAGGCAAAGCAATACACCACTCATGCCGACAACTAGAAAAATAATTCCAACTTGAGCTGGAAGAATTTTTAAATACCAAGTCCAATTCTGAATCGTCCAAAAGCTTGGATCACCTTCTCTTAAGGCTGATTCAAAAACAGCCCTATTTGTACCTCCAATAGTAGTAATCCAATTGTGCTTAAACCAAGGCAATATTAATCCAACAGTTAAAAGAAAGCCTATTAATAGTTGATACTTAGTCGAATCATTTCGACGTAAAGCTGCAAAAGAAGCCCATAAAACTGCTGGCAATAAAACTAACAAGGCGCTTTGTTTAACAAGCAAAGAAAATGTTAAAGCAAACGCAGCAATAAATGCTTGACTCCATTTCCCTCCTTTAACTGGATCCCACCAACACCCAAGCCTCCAAAGAGCAAATGTCACTATGGCAGTAAGGGGTATCTCTAAAACATAATCTGTACGCAACGCAACCAGTGCAGGGGCTATTGCAACAAATGAAGTTGCAATTAATGCCATCAAATATCCTCTCAATGATATACACCAGGAAGCCACTGAAATCATCAACAAGCCATTCCAAAGACTTAAACTCCATGCAGCTTGATAAGGCTGATCTCCAACAATTGCAATTACCGTACCATTAATTAATGATGCAAGCGGAGGAATCTTTGGAGATAGATCTAGTAAATACTTCCAACCAAACCATTCTCCCCCTGACAAAAATCCTAAAGCGCGTCCATGATCTAGAGCACTATTTAAATAATCAGCCTGATCCCATGAAGGCACAGATGAATAACTATTCCACCACAGACGATCTAGTACTGTTGCTAAAAGCCATAGCAAGCCTATTAAAGCCCAAAATAATGAACGCGATTTCAGTTTCATTGTATCTTCCATTTTCGACGTTGCTTATGAAGACGTATTCTTAGACGTTTAGATTCGCGTAACATCTCTTCCCCATCATGTAAATAGTTATCTACATAACCCATGGTATATCTCTCGAGCTCAATCAAGGCATCTTCAACCTGTGAAAAGCACTGATAAAGACCCAATCCCAACCCTTTAGCCGCCGACGGAACAGAAGTTGATCTATACATAACATTAACTTTCTCAAGCCGCGCACGACTTTGATCTAAATAATTGCAAAATTCTTCCATGAGAGAATCATCATAAGGATCTGCAGACAATGCCTTTAACTTTAAAGGGAATGCATTTATTACCTGACCCAATAATTTATCAATAGGAATATACACTTTTTTAAGCCACATATTAATTGCATCATCTTCATTTATTGCTTGATTCTTTACAACACTTGCGTAATTTGTTGCGCGAGCATTTCGGACTGATCGCCTCTTAAAATCATTAGTTAATGAATCAAAAGAGCTATAAGAAGAATCATAAACCTTTCTTTTGCCAGGGTCCCTCAAAAGTTCCCAAGCTGCATTTAATAAAATAATCCTCTTATTATCTCCTCCAGCATCAGGATGATGAGATTTTACTAATGCACGATAAGCTGCTTTAATCTCGATTAAAGAAGCAGCAGGGTTAACACCAAGTATTTGATAAGGGTCTAAATCCATTGATCAACTTCCTGATTCATTCACAGATTGCCCTCGTTGCTTAAAGGCATATTTGAAACCCTACTAAACATTGGGGTTGAAAGATATCTTTCCCCAAAACTTGGCAAAACTACAAGTAAGCGTTTATTAAACATCTCCGATCTTTTTCCAACTTGTAATGCGGCTGCTACTGCCGCTCCACTACTCACACCACTTAACAAACCTTCCTCTCTGGCCAATCTGCGACCCATATCTAAAGCATCATTATCAGAAATAGTAATTACCTCATCAATCAAAGAAACGTCAAGAACTCTTGGGATGAAACCAGCACCAATTCCTTGAATAATATGATTTCCTGCAATCCCACCTGAGAGTACTGCACTTGATGCAGGCTCAACAGCAAACACTTTCAAAGCTGGGTTGTATTTCTTTAGTACTCGAGCACAGCCAGTAAGTGTTCCACCTGTGCCAACTCCAGAAATAAAAGCATCAAGGTTTCCAGCACAATCATTCCAAATCTCTTCAGCAGTAGTTTTCTCATGCACAAGAGGATTGGAATGATTATCAAACTGCTGCAAAAGATATGCATCTTCTAATGAAGCAACTAATTCCTTCGCCAATTCAATTGCTCCTTGAATACCATCACAACCAGGAGTCAGTTGTAATTCAGCTCCATATGCTCTCAACATAGAACGTCTCTCAACGCTCATAGTGTCAGGCATTGTAAGGATTAAGCGATATCCTCTAGCAGCTGCAACCATTGCCAATGCAATCCCAGTATTGCCACTAGTTGGTTCAATAAGAACCGTCTTTCCAGC
>QCFN01000001.1 GCA_003280245.1 Prochlorococcus sp. AG-363-J23 | reverse complement strand
AATCAATCGGATAGGTGGCAAAGAAATTCTTAATCAAAAGTTCGAACAATTAGGAATCAAAGAAACAACCGTGAATAATTGGTTGCCTGACCTTAGAGGAACAAATAAAACGACTGCTTATGACTTGGCCAATGCAATTGCAAAAGTAGATCTAGGAAATGTATTAGGGATTAGGACTAGAGATCTTTTTCGTGAAGCAATGCGTTCATCCGAGGGAAACACCATGCTACCAAGAGGTCTATTAACAGGCCTTGGGGTATCTAAGAAAAATTTTGTCGATCAAAGTCTCTCAATTAAGGGTTATAGGGTGTACAACAAAACTGGCGACATAGGAATAGCTTATGCAGATGCAGGCCTAATAGAACTTCCAGATGGAAGAAGGGTTGTAGCTGCTTTCATCGTTCAAGGTCCCTTCAATGATCTTCGTTCCCCTCAATTAATTCGTGATATGGCTTCAACCATGATCCCTTATCTAAAGAAAAATAAATCTGACTAACCCCTTACAAATCTCTTGAACTATCACAAAGCGAATGCCAATTGAACTAACCACTGCAACTTTAGAGTCAATGAAATTCACCCATATTCCAGAAAATTCAATTACTCATAAAAGGCCTTTATTGCAGCTATTTGAGACACCAGCAAAAAGACTCGTCAGGAAAGACATAAAAGCTTCAAACCTATACAAAGAACAAAGGCCTAATTCCATGAAATTCAGCACTAGTTTCAAGCAAACCAACTATCAACAAAGGATTCTCATATAAAGGAAGCATTCCAAGAGATCAAATGCCTAATGTGATGCTTGTGAAACAATTCAAGTAAACCAAGAGATCAGCCTGTGAGTTCACCAAGGAAGCGAAGGGTCTTCCCCTTTACAGCCGTAATAGGTCAAGAAGAAATGAAATTGGCCTTATTACTCAATGTCATCGATCCTAGGGTTGGTGGGGTAATGATTATGGGCGACAGAGGGACAGGCAAATCGACCACAATAAGAGCATTGGCAGACCTTCTCCCTGCTATTGAGATAGTGAGCGGAGATCCATATAACAGTTCTGCTACGGACCCAGATCTTCAAAGCAGCGAAGTTCGGGAACTACTTGAGCAAGGAAAAACTCCACCCATAGAAAAACGTCAGGTCCCAATGGTGGATCTCCCTCTAGGAGCAACGGAAGATCGCTTATGTGGAACCATCGATATTGAGAAAGCCCTAAGTGAAGGTGTTAGAGCGTTTGAGCCAGGACTTCTGGCCAAGGCAAACCGTGGATTGTTATATGTTGATGAGGTCAACTTGTTAGATGACCATTTAGTTGACGTACTTTTAGATTCTGCAGCGTCTGGGTGGAACACGGTAGAAAGAGAGGGTATTTCAGTACGCCATCCAGCCAGATTTGTTTTAATAGGTTCTGGTAACCCTGAAGAAGGCGAACTTAGACCACAACTTCTCGATCGTTTTGGAATGAGTGTGGAGGTTCGTACAGTTCGCGATGCAAGCCTTCGAGTTCAAGTAGTTGATCAACGGACATCATTCGACCAAGACCCTGAGAATTTCTCATCCTCAGTTCAATCAAATCAAGATGCCTTACAAGCAAAAATAATTTCTGCTCAAGAAAGACTTCAATCAGTAACTATTGATGAAGATCTCCGCTTAAAAATCTCTGCTGTTTGTGGAGAGTTAGATGTAGATGGACTCCGTGGAGACATAGTTACAAATCGGGCAGCTAGAGCATTAACAGCATTTGAAGGTAGAACTGAAGTTTCAGATGAAGATGTAGCCCGTGTTATTTCTTGCTCATTACGTCATCGTCTAAGAAAAGATCCTCTTGAGCAAGTCGACTCTGGTGATCGAGTTATCAAAGCCTTTTGCAAAGTTTTTGAACGAAGCGAAAGCACCGACTCATCTGAGTTTGAATTAACGCTTGCAATCTAATCTTGATAATATTAGGGATCGATCCGGGATTAGCTAGAGTTGGTTATGGCCTAATAGAAACATCAAATAATCAGCAAAAAATGCTTGATTGTGGAATTATACGAACTGAGGCAACTCAACAAGAAAGCAAGCGACTAGTTGAGATTGCTAAAGACTTAGGTAATTTAATTGACACTTGGAAGCCGGATATAGCAGCTGTAGAAAAATTCTTTTTCTACAAATCAAGCACAACAATAAGCGTTGTGCAGGCAAGAGGGGTAATAATGATGACCCTTGCTAGCTTTGAAATACCAATACAAGAGTTTCCTCCTATGCAAATAAAACTTGCCTTATCAGGGTCTGGTAGAGCAGACAAAAGTGAAGTTCTTGATGGCGTTATGCGAGAACTAAATCTTGAAAAGCCACCAAGACCTGATGATGCAGCAGACGCACTTGCAATAGCCCTTACAGGTTGGTATCACCAGCAAATAAATTAATTAATGAGAACACCCTCAAATACTCCTAAAAATGGTTGGTTTGAAGGTTTTTCAAACGAATACTTAAATTGGCGGCCCAAATATCCTGATTCTTTTTTCTTATGGCTTTCAAGTAAAGCTTTACAAAGAAAAATCTGCTGGGATGTAGGTTGCGGAAATGGACAAGCCACAGTCTCCCTTACTAAATATTTTCAACAGGTATACGCTACTGACATAAGTCCTAGTCAAATAGATTCTGCAAAGCAGCATTCAAGAATTAAGTACCATGTATCAAGCGCAGAAAACTCTAATCTCAAAAATGAAAGCATTGATTTAATCAACGTTGCTGCTGCTATTCACTGGTTTGACATTAATAGCTTTAACGCTGAAGCCTTAAGAGTGATTCGTCCAGGAGGAATAATGGTATGGCTAGGCTATGCCCCAATAGAAGGTGCTCCTCCTATACTTCAATCATGGTTAGATAATCTCTATAAAAATAGACTTAAGGATTTATGGCCTCCAGAAAAGAAGCTTGTAGATACTAAATATAAGGAATTGCCCTTCCCTGGTAAAAGCAAAAATATTCCAGAAGATTTCTATATATCACTTACTTTGAACATTAGAGAATTAATTGGTTTTATATCAACTTGGTCTGCTATTCGGCAGAAAACAAAAAGTAATTTACCAAAAGTTTTGGAAGCTGAACTTTTAAACATCTGGCCAAATCAACTAGAGAATATTGAAATAAGACTTCCATTATTTGGACGCTGGGGGTATTTAAAAAATGATTAACACAATGAAAAAGTCATCTCTACGTAAATATTTCAAGCAGAGAAGAGAGAATGCTCTTAAGAAGGTCGAAAGCAGTGTTTTCACCTTTGTCAGAAAAGAGCTAAATAATCTTATTTCCAAGGATAAGCTTAATGGAACCATAGGAATTTATTGGCCACTACCTGGAGAAGTAGATCTAAGACCTCTTAAAACCTCTTTAATTTTGGACTTTGCTTTGCCATCGATCAACTCAAAAGGGCAAATGCAATATCATCAATGGGACAACTCCGATCTTCATAAAGACTGTGTCAATATACCTGCTCCACTAATGAATCCACCTCTCAAAGCAAAATCTATAAGTTTAATCTTGGCCCCTGCAATTGCAATTGATCAAAATGGGATAAGGTTAGGTTATGGAGGTGGTTATTATGATCGACTAAGAAATAATAAAGAATGGCGCTCTATTCCCGCCTTTGCAGTGTTACCACAGGAATGTTATACAAATTCTCCCCTGCCAAAAGACCCATGGGATATTGCCTTTGACGGCTGGATTACGGAAAAAGGCATTAAACATTTACTTACAAATACTATAGAGTAATCCACTTAAAGAACAAAATCGCTAATAGGATTATGCTCATATTAAGAAGACCTTTTCAATTTCTACTTACTTCAGTTTTTCTATTTACAACCAATCCATACAAGGCCCACTCAATCCAGAGCGAAGTAACTTTTGAGAATGGAAAAGTTCGACTTTCAAGCCGGTTCTCAAATGGCGAGCCAGTAGAAGGTGCCGTTATAAGCATTCTCAACCAAGAAAGTCTTCCAGTGATTGAATTGGGTCAGACCAATCACCTTGGAAACCTTATTTTAAATTTACCCTATCTTGATTCAGGGAAAATAAATGTACAAATAGATGGGGGACCTGGACACAGAGATTATCTAATGATTCCAATTCGTTCGGGTAAAATCCTGTTTCAGAAGATCTCCTCACTTCCTTATAAAAAAACAATCTTTTATAATCTATGAATATTAAAAGATCACCTATTTTGATTAATCCCACTCACTGAGTAGAGTTAGATACCAAGTCCTTATCTATCAAGAGGCCTAATGGATGAAAATTTCGCCACAAATCATATGTATGGCAGCAAAGCTCTTGATAAAATCGTAAGTCGGCTAAGTAGTACTGAGGATCCTCGTAAACGCTATGAATATGTAATTTGGCTTGGGAAAAAGCTGCCTCCAATGTCGATAGAACTACAAATCAACGAATTCAAAGTAAGTGGATGCATTTCTCAAGTATATGTTTGTGGCAAAATTGTTGAAGGTCGACTCAAGTGGGAAGGAGATTCAGATGCCTTAATAACAAAGGGGTTATTAGCATTATTAATTCAAGGACTTAGCAATCTCACACCTGAAGAAGTAACACAAATCGACCCAGGATTTATCACTGCAACTGGATTAAATAGCAGCCTCACTCCTTCTAGAGCCAATGGCTTTCTCAATATCCTTCTTTGCATGCAAGCTCAGGCCCAAAATTTATCAGTAGATAAGTCCTCCACAACTCCATAGAGTCACAGAGGGACTCAAAGCCTGAATAACTGTTATGCAAACAAAAATTGGCGTTGGCTTACTTGGCCTTGGAACGGTTGGAGCAGGAGTAGCAAACATTCTCCTAACACCAGATAGCCGTCATCCATTAGTTTCAGAAATTCAAATCATCCGCGTAGCAGTGAGGGACTTAAATCGCCCTCGATCTGTGGAAATAGAGAGAAATATTCTGACAACCAATCCTCAAGAAGTTGTAGACGACCCAAATGTACAAGTTGTTGTTGAGATGATGGGAGGAATAGAACCGGCACGAACACTAATAATGCGTGCAATTTCATCAGGAAAATCTGTTGTAACAGCCAACAAAGCATTAATAGCAAGACATGGCGAAGAGATAGCTATAGCTGCTGCAGCTGCGGGGGTATACGTTCTGATTGAAGCGGCAGTTGGCGGAGGAATTCCAATTATTGAGCCCCTAAAGCAATCTTTAGGTGGAAACAGAATCACCAAAGTCAGTGGAATTATTAATGGCACTACCAACTACATCCTTAGTCGAATGTCTCAGGAAGAGATTGGCTATGAAGAGGTTCTGCAAACAGCAAAAGAACTCGGTTATGCAGAATCAGATCCAACGGCAGATGTTGAAGGATTAGATGCCGCAGACAAAATCGCAATCCTGAGCAACCTGGCATTCGGAGGTCCAATTAATAGATCAGCTATTCCTACAGAAGGAATAGCCCAATTACAAAGAAGAGATGTCGACTTTGCTAAACAACTTGGCTATGTCATCAAGCTTGTTGCTATTGCAGAAAGAACAACCCTCTCAAAACAACAAGAAAAATCATTGCCTGTAGCAGTTCATGTAAGACCTACCCTGATTCCTTTAACTCATCCGCTGGCAGGCGTAAATGGAGTTAACAACGCAATACTCATTGAAGGAGATCCTATTGGCGAAGTAATGTTCTTTGGACCTGGAGCAGGGTCTGGCCCAACAGCATCAGCTGTAGTTGCCGATATTCTAAACATTGCAGGCATTTATCAAGTAATGCATTCTGGTGGAGATTTAGATCCTCTACTAGCTGCTAATAGCTGGAGAGATTGTCATTTGGTTAATCAATCCGAAATTTGCCAGAAGAATTATGTTCGATTTACCGCACAAGACACACCTGGAGTGATTGGTCGGATAGGCAGTCACTTTGGCGATAGGGAGGTCTCTATTCAATCAATAGTTCAATTTAATGCTTCTGACCAAGGAGCCGAGATTGTTGTAATCACACATAAGGTCAGGCAAAATCAAATGCAGAAAGCATTAGAAGCTATCAAGGCACTCCCTGAAATAAAAGAATTAGTCTCACACCTTGGATGCCTATAAATGGATTTCTAAAAATTGCAAAAAGTACTTAGAAGAACTATCTGAAGATGACGATCAAGGAGGATAAAACTGGTTTTATTGGCTATTGTTGAGAAGTGCTCAAATTTCAGCATTCATAAATTTGTGAAACGAAATGAATCTGAATCAAGGCGACTGTATTCGACTCCAAACAGGAGAAGAAAGCTTTCAAGTAATAGGAATCGACAATGAACACAATAAATGCTGGATAAGACGCTGGCCTTTGCTCCCCGAGGGGTCACCAGTATTTGAAGTTTCTATGCAACAAATTTCACTATGCTCAGATAAACATAGATAATGGCGAAAATTGTAAAATTTATTAGAGAATGCTTTCTATCAATAAATTTTGAAATCAAAAAAAAAGTTTTTTCTCGCGAGTCAGTAAGTTCTCTAGCTCTTCTAATCCTCTCAACAACACAATTGTCATGCCAGCCTATAAGAAAGAGCAGCAGATTAATAGTTGCAAGTGCAAGCAAGGTTATTTCACTAGATCCAGCCCAAGCAAGTACATATGGAGCACTTAGAATACTTAATGCACTAGGAGATCCTCTTTACAGAGTCAAGACAGATGGTCAGTTGGAGCCTGTTCTAGCAAAACAATTGCCATCCATCAGCGACAACGGTCTAACAATAAAAATTCCATTGCGAGATGATGTTATTTTTCACGATGGAAGTAAATTTAATGCAAATTCAATGGTATTTAGCATTAAGAGGTTTATGGATATTGGAACAATGAATTATTTAGTTAGTGATCGAATTAAATCTGTTAAGGCTATAGAAAAATACTTGCTAAGCATTAGTCTAGAAAGACCTTCTTCTTCATTAAATAAGCTTCTTAGCTCTATCAATCTAACACCAGTATCACCCAAGGGTTATTACAATTTTAAATCCAAGTTTTTAAATAAGCAGTTTATAGGTACAGGTCCCTATAAATTAGAATCCTTCTCACCTCAGCAAATAAGTCTTGAACCTTTCAATCAATATTGGGGAGATAAACCAAGGAATTCTGGCATAGATATTGTTCACTTAAATACTTCTTCAGCCCTATTCGGAGCAATAAAAACAGGAGAAGTTGATGCTTTGGTTTCAGACTCAATAGATGAGGACCATCGACTTGCACTAAATAAGCTATCTCAAGAAGGAACCTTAAAAACAGAAGAAGGTCCTGCTCTTGAAATAGGCTATATAACTCTAAGAACAAATAAGAAGCCTCTAAATAATCCATATTTACGTAAGGCCTTAAATTTTAGTTTAAATAGAAGCCTGGTTTCTCAAAGAGTTAGCTATGGACAAAGAAAGCCTTTAAGGTCATTAATACCTCCAAGTTTAGATCTTACAAATAACGACACTTGGCCAAAATATAACTTAAAAATGGCCAAAGATTTTTTTAAAAGAGCAGGCTACTGCGAAAAGAAGCAATACAGATTTCCTTTAACATTCAGATCTAATGTCCCAGCAGATAAACTCTTAGGACTTACATGGCAAGCTCACGTCAAACAAAACCTTCCACAGTGTCTAGCTATTGAACTGAATGGACTTGAATCTACAACTGTTTATAAACAACTTGGCCAAGGAGCTTTCCAGGCAGTAATACTTGACTGGAGAGGTTCATACCCAGACCCTGAAGCCTATTTATCTCCATTACTTAGCTGTAGAGAGTCAACTGAAAACATCTGCAAAAAAGGAGAAGCTGCAATAAGTGGAAGTTTTTGGACAATTCCAGAACTCGAGTTATTACTTAAAAAAAGTGATCAACTAAAAGGCAAAGATCGCCGTCAAAAGTTAATAAAAATTGAGAGCTTAGCAGCAGAAGGTTCAGCATATATTCCTGTTTGGTTAGTAGCACCTAGAGCTTGGGTTCAGCCACATCTCAATAAACCAAAATTTGATGGGAATGGCCAATTACTTCTTCACTTGCTTGAGGAGGAAATCTAATGAGTAGATCAAAAGAATTGCTTAACTACAGCTTAACAAGATTGGGATTAATGCCATTTATGCTTTGGATTATAGCTAGCATGGTATTTATCTTATTAAGAGTTGCCCCAGGAGATCCAATTGATGCTGTACTAGGTACAAGAGCAGACGAGTTAGCCAGAGCAACTCTACGAGCAAAGCTAGGCTTAGACCTGCCTCTTTGGAAGCAATATATTGAATTTATAAACAACATAATCCAAGGCAACTTTGGAGAAGCACTTGTCAATCAAGAACCTGTAGAACAAATCATAAAAGAAGCACTTCCCGCAAGTATTGAACTAGGATTTACAGCATTTGTGATTGCGCTTATATTAGGTGGATTAATAGGATTTTGTGGAATTAAAAAACCAGGTAGTAAAAATGACTTAAGCGGACGTTTATATGGAATAAGCACTTATGCAATACCACCTTTTTGGGCTGCAATGGTAATACAACTAGTATTTGCTGTAAAACTAGGGTGGCTTCCAGTAGGTGGGAGGTTTCCCCCTGGCATACATCCACCGAGCGGAAGCGGTTTTTATCTTCTTGATAGCATAACCAGTGGGAATTTAATAGCTCTCAAAGGAGCCATAAGACACTTAATTTTGCCTGCAACCACTTTAGGAATACTCATAAGTGGTGTCCTCAGCCGATCAATTCGATTAAACATGGATCGTGCACTCAAAACAGATCATGTTGAAGCAGCCAAAAGTAGAGGGCTAACTGAAAATCGAATTATTTTCCGTCATGCCCTTCCAAATGCTCTACTACCTGTTCTGACTATTACAGGCTTGACTATTGCCTCTTTAGTTGGTGGAGCACTACTAATTGAAGTTACCTTTTCATGGCCTGGTATAGCAATGCGCCTTCAAGAAGCAATAAACCAAAGGGATTACCCAGTAGTTCAAGGGATTGTTGTTGTTATCTCTAGCTTAGTTGTGATGATTAGCATAATTATTGATTTATTGATTGCATTCATTGATCCAAGGATAAGTTATTAAATTTTCAATAACTTATCAACCGTATTGCGGTTTAAGCGGTGAAATCTCAGGTTGTTAAATTCGAAACTTTCTGTAGAAACAAAAGTCTTATTTTCTTCCGTTTCCATCAGGAATTTTATAATTTCAGATGCAAGTATTTTCTGAACACTAAAGGGATGTACACCAACAAGTTCTTTCCCAAGGCGAAATAGATCATTATTATTAAGTGTTTCCTTATCATCCTCCATCCTTATTACCGAAAAATGACTAGCACCCTCTATCAATAAAACTCGACTATTGCCATGAATAGGGCTGGATAGAAACAAACCTAATTGTTCGCGGAGTGGAGGGGTAACCAAATCCAGTGTACCTCCAGTAAATAAGACTGGGATTCTTAAAGAAGTTTGCCAATTTCGAGGCCAAAGTAGACTACCAAAACTATTTAAAGCAACAATCGCTTGCAAATCTTTTACTGGACTGTGATTCTTTAATTTCACATCTACTAACTGACATTGCATCAGTTGAGAAAGATTTGTAAGAGACAAATCATCAAGTGCATTTTTACATCGAGATGCCAAACCAAGCTCAGGAGGTGAGCCAGAAGCCAATAAAGCAGTTAAAGCCCCAAGCGAATGTCCCATCAAAACTACTTTCTCGCCGGGGACAAAAAAAAGCCCCTTGTTTCTCGCCTTTACAACTGATTTCATATCAGCTATTCGATCTGGCAAAACCTCAGCACCAGGAGCAGGTTTTCTTCCCTCAATCAGGGCTTTAACTGCTTCTGCATCACTACCAGGGTGCTCTAAAACAACAGCCGGCCATCCATTCTCACTAAGACTTTTTGCCAACCATCGAAATTGATGCTGTGTCCCTCCTAAACCAGGCATTAAAATAATCCAACTTTTTCTTATAGGGGTTCCTGCAAATGGTCTCCAAAGTTCTAAGTCAAGAGGATTTTCTCTATGAGGTACAAAAAGAGGGAATCTCTTAGGTGAAACACCAGAATTTTCCAATGAAGTATTTAATTGACTCGAATCAACTGATTTCGAAGGAAGGCTAGCAAGAATAGAGACAAGCTTTTGCTGTTGTTTAAGTTGAAATCTCCATCTATCTGCTAAATGAAGTAGACCATCTAAATCAAGACGAATTTTTTGAGCAGGCAAGGCTTCAAGAAGATCTAACGTAGTTATTTCTGGCTGACTATCAAGCAAAGTCTCCATAGTTTTAAAAACGATTTGACCACTCATATCTTCATCAACACTTATAAGATCACTAATCTCATCTAGGAGTTCTTGACCAGCCCAACTACGAAGCATTTGCCTCCCCATACTTCTTTCTTTAAGCAAAGGTGCTTTTAATAGCTTTAGTAGGCCTGCGCGACTTTCCGGTTCCATGAGATTTAACCAAGCTGATAGCTCCGAAGACAATGGTTCTTCAGTGCCATTCAAACCAGACAAATCTCTAATGGATATAGGTATCAACATCCCATCAAGCTGTACCTCTAGTCGTTCGGCTGCTTTTAATGGTAAAAATTCACCAAATAGCGAAATAAGGCTAAGAAAAAAGAAAAAGAAACCACAGTTTCCCGTTCTTCTTCTAAAAAACAAACGCAGATCCAACAATTGATTCAAAGTTCTTGCACGACATACTAATGTCTACTCTTCAATACTAAAAGTAATACAATTTCTAATCCTTAAAAAATCCAAAATTGAAATGTTTTTATTTATGAGAATCACATCAAAATACTATTCATAACAATAAATACAATAATAGTCTGATTTTACTGGTTATTCAACTCAAGTAGGCGACGTTCTCTAAGGAATAAAAATAAAGGAGCACCAAAAGCAAAAGCGATCGTAAAGGTCGTTAGCATGACAACCCAAAAATGACGAATATTAAGCCTTCTTGACTCAGTAAACATCCAAATCGTTACTGCCGATGCACCTACGAGAAGATCACGTGATAACGATTGAGCTGCAGGATTAATATTTGCTAAACTAATAAATTTCATAATATCGAATGAAGGTCCATAATTGTTCAAAAAGTCTAAATTAGCTGTCATAGTCAACAATGCCCCTAAGATAGCTAAGGTCAAATAAACAATACTAAGTAGGTTGTGAGAATTACTCATAAAGAAAGAGGGTTTAATAAGTTTGAGCATGAGATTAAAATTGTTGAAAGAAGTAGAAATTTTCCAGGTTGAGGCCATAACAAGTCTATATCATTTATATCCTTGGATATTTTTTAAGCTCCTATAATAAAGCATTAAAAATACCAATCATAAGAAAGTACAGAATCTCAAGGGCCTATAATTTCTAAAACTTTTTGTAGATATTAAATGAACAAAAGAAATAAAGTGCCTATTGTTTTTTTTGAAAATCATTATGAACCTTCTTGTATTCACTTCTAATGGTTTGAATAAGTTTTTCTTTTCGTCTTAAATTACCCTTTTTACTGGCAATATCTGATAGTCTTCTTTCCTCCCTTGTCATAAGCATCCATTTATCTATAATTGAATTCTTTATAAATCTTCTCTTCATAATTAACACTAAGTATCTAAATAGAGGCCACAATAAAAGCAACAGGACAGCCAAGCCAATAAAGTATATGAAATATCCGACCATCTGTAATGATAATTAGACATAACAGAAATACTATAACTCAGAGAGCCTATAATTTGCGAGTTGTTTCAAACCATAATGCTTTCAGGGCCTAAATTGAAAGATTGTCCTTGATAGATCAGGAGGTTCTGCAAACATTAATTATCAATCAAACGTAATGACAACTAAAAATCACTCCACTCAAATATCAAATGTACTGGTTATTGGAAGTGGTGGCGCTGGATTGAGAGCTGCTATAGAGTGCAAATTAATGGGAGTCGATGTAACTATTCTTGGAAAGCGAAATAAAAATGATGTACATACTGTTTTAGCGGCTGGCGGAATAAATGCTGCATTTGGAAATGTAGACCCAGAGGATTCATGGAAACAGCACTTCGCCGATACTTATTTAGAAGGTTATGGCATTGGAGATCCAGAAATCATAGAACTTCTAGTCAAGGAATCTCCACAAATAGTATCAGAGATAGACGAATGGGGAGCAAGACTTAATAAGCTTGAAAATGGTAAATTAGATCAGAGATTCTTTGGGGCTCACACCTATAGAAGGACATGTTATTCAGGAGATTATACTGGCAAATCTATATTATTTACTCTTCTTAAAAAGGCTAATAGTTTACAAATTCCTATTTTCGATTCACAATATGTTACAGATATTCTAACTAATAATGGAATATGTTTTGGTGCAATGTCATTCAACACTAATACAGGAGAACGAACTATTCATCTAGCAGATTCAGTAATTCTTGCTACTGGCGGGCACACAAGAATTTGGCAAAAAAGTTCATCAAGAAAAAATGAAAATACCGGAGATGGATATTATCTGGGTTTAAAAGCTGGTTGCAAATTGACCGACATGGAAATGGTACAGTTTCATCCGACTGGAATGATTCTTCCAGAAGATCTTTCAGGGACTTTAGTTACAGAAGCAGTAAGAGGAGAAGGCGGAAGGCTTTTTAACATAAATGGGGATAGATTTATGAAAAATTATGACCTCGAAAGAATGGAGTTATCTACAAGAGATAGGGTCGCTATGGCAAATTATATTGAGATATCTGAAGGGCGGGGAACAAAGAATGGTGGAGTTTTTCTAGACATTAGCCATCAAAGTAAAGAATACATAATAAAAAAAATACCTAAGATATATAGACAATTTATAGATGCTCAAAGACTTGATATATCTAAAAATGCAATGGAGGTTGCACCAACAGCCCATTACTCAATGGGTGGACTATTAGTCACACCGGAAAAACATTCTACTAATATTCAAGGCCTATTTGCAGCAGGAGAAGTTGCAGGTGGAATTCACGGAGCCAATCGATTAGGAGGAAACTCTCTAGCGGAAATACTCGTATTTGGCAAACAATCTGGCAAAGCAGCTGCAGATCACTCAAAAAGTATCCAATGCCATTATCGATCAAAATCCTCAATTAACTCTGCTCACGAAAAAATTGATAGTTTAATAAAAAAGGGTACCGAGATTTCAGTAAAGCTAATATACGATTTAAGAGACATCATGTGGAAATATTGTGGGGTAGTTAGAAACAAAGAAAATCTAACTAAGGGTTTAAAAGAAATAAATCAATTAAAAATTGCGTTAAATGATGTCGATGTAAGAATAACTTCTGAAGACATTAGTGACCTCACATTAGCCTTTGAACTAGAAGCATCTATTATGTCAGCAGAGGCAACAATGATTTCTGCTCTAGAGCGAAAAGAAAGTAGAGGTTCTCATCAGAGAAGTGATTATAAAGAGAAATTATCTTCAAATGGGTTCAATATTAGAGTTTCTTTAAGTGATCAAAAACAATTAGAGATTAATCGAACTGAGACAATAGATCCAAGAAACGAACTCAAGGCAATTATAGAAAATACTGAAAAAGTAAAAAATTTCAAAGGAAAACTAATTGAATAATGACTTCAATATTCTTGAGAGACTTAAACAAAATTTTGGTACTAATAAAAATTTAGCAAGGTGTGATACCAATTAAGACCCTGGTATAGGCGGCTTATAACCTTCTTCCTGATTAGCGCACTCAAGACTTTCACGAGTTGATACCCCAGTAGTAGGATTTATACCATCTGCCTCTTTGCATAACCTCAATTGATCATCACTATCTAAAACTGCATAACTAAAATCAGCGCCATTTATTTGAGCTCCAGCAAAACTACTTCCAGATGCAATCATGTTTATTAAAACTGCGTTGCGCAAATCAGTCTTTTGGAAATTAACTCTGTCAGCAAGAGTATCACTGAGATCTATTCCCTGAAGATTTGCACCCTTCAAGTCTGCAAGTGTTAAGACCGTTCCACTTAGATCGACATCACTAAAATTTGCGTCCCTTGCAACTGCACCCGCAATCGAAGATTTGTGTAAATCCTGGCCATGAAAATCACCCCCAGTAATGTCAGAACGCACGTAGTTAGGGACTTCTTCACCAGCACTCAAAACCGCCTCAGCTGCTGGAATAAAAGGTAAAAATACAAGGACGCTGAGCAAACAAGTTGCAGTTAAAACTTTTTGAAGAAAACTTCTAAACATGGCTAGTGGCAGTTGAGACAGATGGGTTGATTTGGAAACTCTGAGGTAGGCTCCTACGAATAAGCTTACGAAAAACTTCTTCTAATCAAAATAGTACATAAATAAACTTTACTAGAAGAATTCTAGGAGGATAAAGGCAGATACTCAACTTTAGAGCAATTTTTATAGAATAGTCTCATTAGGCTGAATTCTAATGCGCTTAAAATAATGTTGACGAAATAGAATTCATATCGAATGGCTTCATCAATTATCACTCATGGGAAAATACATTTCAAAGAATTGGACATTGGTTTAATTGGCACTAAAATTAAGTGTTCATTAGTCCTAAATATAAAGGTCCTATGAAAAGAATAGTAGCAATAAACAAAGACAACCGTGCTGTATTTATAGCAGCTACGATCTTTACAGTCCTAGGATTATCTCTTCAATGGTGGAGAATGCAGACACTTAATGCGTCAATGGACCAAGGAATATTATATCAAATTTTGTGGAATAGCCTTAACGGAAACTTCTTCGAAAGCACCCTTTCTTCGCAACTTTCAACTTCGGTTGTCCATAATGGAGACTTGCCAACAATAGGATACCAACGGCTTGGCCAACATTTCACTCCAATATTAATCATATGGTTGCCAATAATTAAATTGTTTGGGAAATGGGCCCTACCATTTTTGCAAGTCATACTAATTGCCTTGGCTGGTCTTGTTTTATACAAACTTGCTAGATCCAAGTTAAATAAAAGATTGTCTTCAATGATTGCCGTTTCTTTTTACGGTGCAAATGCTGTAATTGGACCTTGTCTTGGAAATTTTACTGATCTATGCCAACTTCCATTATTAATCTTTATTTTAATTCTTGCCATAGAGTATCGAAGAAAGTGGCTGACACTTTTTATCGCACTGATTATACCTATGGTAAGAGAAGATACTGGTATAGTTTTAATGGGAGTTGGTTTATGGGTACTTTATGCTTATAAGTCACAATGGAAATTAGCTTTATATTTAATACTATATGGCTCAGTATCAGTAATCGCTATTACTAATTTTATAATGCCAATATTTAGCGAGGATAATTCAAAAAGATTTATGGTTGAAAATTTCGGACAATATCTTAAAGGTGATAACCAAGCATCAAGTCTAGAAGTATTAAAGCTAACAATCCAACAACCTATTCTATTGATAAAAGAAATATTAAGTCCACCAGGCAAAACAATTAGATATTTAGCAGGACAATTCCTTCCTCTTGCATTTATACCATTAGTATCAATAGATATATGGATATTAATGGGCTTACCATTATTAGGTTTACTAATAGCCCAGGGCAATCCCCTTGGGATAAATTGGAGATATACCTATTTAGTCGTGCCAGGATTATTTTCAGGTGCTGTCTATTGGTGGAGCAAAAACAAATATATATTTAACATTAAAATGGTTAGAACCTTATGGAAATCTTGTATAGCATTATCTCTAATCTTTATGTTGACTAGTAATCCTAATAAGTCTCTATCATGGCTTGTACCTTCAAGTATTCAACCCTGGATCTTTAGAAATCCTATTGAACAGTGGAACCATGGACAAGCAGCTAGAGAATTATTGAAAGAAATACCTCAAAATGCCACAGTCGCTGCAAATAACCCTTTAATTCCTCATCTTGCAGACCGTCAAGTTCTAGTAAGGTTTCCAGCAATGTACAAATATAAAGATAGAAAAAAGTTAACTCATAATGTTAATTGGATTGCATTGGATTTTGATTATCATTACAGATCGGCCCATGCTTTTAAAAAGCATCGAAGAGATCTCAATTATCTACTAGAAGATATTACTAAATTACAGAAAGAATACAGCATTTACAAGGCTAAAAGTGGGATTTTAATCTTTAAGTTAGGAATAGATAAAAATCCAGATGCTGAACAATATCTTAGAAATCTAATTACTCAAGCTTCACTAATATAAAAAAATAAAAATATAAATAATATTCCTGTTGATCTTATTTATATATTGAAGAACGACTACTCTTTCAGTAAGAGTAAATCCGAAAAATGTGCAGATTTCAATTATATTAACTACCCAAATAACTAATTCATATTCTAAAGGTAGACTTAAATGAATTTATAGATCTAATAAGAAAATTACTTTTATAAACACGATTAAAAATATATATTTAGAACTCTTTCTGTTAAAGAAGTTGTACTAAAACCAGTAAAATGCTCGATGAAATCAGAGAACTCAAGCAATAATAATATTGAGAAGGTTTGCTTTTAAATTGAAAACCCTAATAATATATAATATATTTTATGAATTTTATATTGATAAAAAACAATTTGCTGTAAGAAAAAATATTACGTTTACAATATGGTGAAGAACTTTGCCTTTCCATCGTCATCTCGACTTCCTTCTAAAACGAAAATAGCAAAGCCAAGACCTCCCAAATACCGATTTGAGGAATTTTGTTAATCATCATTAATTCGACAACAATGAATAACCACATATTCTTGTCCAAATTATCTAAATGAATCTGAGAAAAGGATGAAATGCGGGGAGATTCTCACAGCAATAATCCAACACAGACTTGCTAGCAACCCTGTATTACTAGAACTAGAAGTACTCATCGAATCCTACAAAAGAACAAACATCCAACGGATTAGAAAGAGAACAAGAAAGCCTTAAAAGGCGACAAGATATAATAGTAGGTTTCAATCCATTTATTAATTGAGTATTCGAATGAAAATCTCAATTCCCAAACACTTATATATATATATTAGCTTAATTGGAATTTTTCTATCTAGCACTTATCTATACGTGACTCCTTATATATGCATACTAAATTTCCAATCGGCGTTAGAAGCAAGTGACGATGAAGAAGCAAGGAAGTATATAAGTTTTCCTTCTCTAAGGAGAAGCCTAAAAGATCAACTTAAGGTAACAGTTACCAAAGCAATAGAAGATCAAATTTCAAGAACACCTTTTGCTGCCTTTGGACTAATATTAATTAATCCAATAGTTAATGGAGTAGTTGATTCCACAATTTCGCCAGCAGGGTTAAGGCTCCTATTAAGTCAAGGTAAAATTTCCAAACCATCGAAAAGTATTAAAAGAAATAATAAAGAAGACAAACCTCAAATAAATAAAAATAAAATTAGTCTTTATTATCAAGGTATTAATCGGTTTATCTTAAGCAAATCAATAGATGATGTAAAGGAACCAATAAAAACTCTATGGAAACGAGAAAACCTATTTCACTGGCGTTTAAATTCTATACAACTACCTTATGAAATAATCTCTATTGACTAGAAAACATAAAAAAAGCCCTGAATTTCAGGGCATAAGTTAAGGATTTGATTACAAAAATCACTTTTGATATTTAATTCCCCTGTAAGTGAGAATTGGATGATTTGATGAAATTTCCTTTATACGTGAAGTATAAATACTGTGGCGATATGTCAAAGCTATAGGCTGTTTGTAAGCAACATCCTTGTGCTGAACATAGTCGTGACCACGATATAGAAGTTTGGTCATAATTCAGAGTCCGAAATGGCCCAAGTCCCCGTTCCTTGGCTTGGGTCGAACTGCGCCTCGAAAAAGATCAAGGTGAACGTTTTAGTAGCTTTTGCTACTAAAACATTATGGCCAGGACTAATTAGATATGTAGTTCAACATGATACAGAGTCTTTACAAGCTGACACTTTTTGGGAGGGTATATCTACTCATTCATTGGCTAGTTTTAACTGAGGACAGCCAACGCATTAAGCCCTTCTCTGGTCTCGAAATTTCCGAAAGAGATTTGTAATAATGATCTTGCCATAATGGATATGGCATCCCAGAAAAAAGCATCAAGTTAAGAGGAAACTCATCGGTATCAGAGCACTTACGAAAATCATCACGAAAAAGAAATATTGGCTTTCTTAACGCTATTGCAAAACCCAGCTCAACCATTACTCCCTCATCTGGAGGGATCCCATTCACAATGGCAAAAAAAGCATCTGCATTTCTAACATCATTAAGGTCCTCTATAGCTACTTTGTATGCCTCACCAGGTTGAGCAAGGTCTACCTGGCTATTCCTAGTAAAAGGCTCCCATACCTCTATACCAAGTTCCTCAAAAATACAAACAAAATCACCGAGCAACTTATCCCTTGAATGCTCTGAGAATCCATAAGGCGAGGCAAGATATAGCGTCTTCTTATTCATCAAGAACTAATCCTTGAAAACTTGTAGAGCTTTTCTTCCTCACTAGCCTTTGATTTATTTTCCCAAGGAAAAATAAGCCATTGAGGTGAAGGATCAACTTCAACGCTATGCCACCAAACTGGATCCTTTTTGCTAATCCACACATAAATAATACATTCGAGAATATTCCTATAGGGATCTAAGGTGGCTCCAGAATCATATATATCATCTACTACAAGAGATCCCCTTTTAGGTTGATCAAGCAATGGAATTCCCAAAGAATGACTCAAGGCAACAGCAAGACAAAGTCCTCCTCTAGGGATACCGTATACACCAACCGGTTTTCTAGTTATACAGTCTAAACTAATTTTTTCTATACATTTATCAAACTCATTCCAAGAAAGAAATCTCATAAAACCTATGATTCTTCTTTTACATTTTAATAATGAACAAATTAAAAAGCAAATTCAATTAATTATCATAAAAATTATTCTTATCAAAAAGT
Source organism: Prochlorococcus sp. AG-363-J23 (assembly GCA_003280245.1). GTDB lineage: Bacteria > Cyanobacteriota > Cyanobacteriia > PCC-6307 > Cyanobiaceae > AG-363-J23. The sequence continues at coordinate 111,768 of QCFN01000001.1, read as the reverse complement.
CCTCAGGTAAACTATGAGATATTCTATATTTGCTTTTTTTATTATATGAGCTAATTTTAAATATAATTTTTCTATAAATTGGATAATAGGCTCTTTTTTCCTGCTACTCAAAGGAATAAAAAAGCAATAGCAGCTTTACTTTCCAAAACCCTTCCTGAAATTGGTGTTACCCTTGAGATCGCTAGCGGATCAGGGGAACACGCTGTTTTCTTCCAAAAAGAATTAAAAGGAACTACCTGGCAATCCAGTGATCCTAATCCAACTTTTCGTAAAAGTATTAAATCCTGGATTAAGTTTGAAGGACTTGAGAAAAGGATGCCTTACCCACTAAATATCGATGTTGAAGAAAGGCCATGGAATCTTTCCTCATTAGGGAACAGAAAAATCAATGCAATAGTTTGTATTAATATGGTTCACATTTCACAATGGAAATGTACTAAAGCTCTTATTGAAGAATCGAGCAAAACATTGCAAAGTGGTTCCCCTTTAATTCTCTATGGACCCTTCAAAATAAATGGAAAGCATACAAGTAAAAGTAATAAATTATTCGATGCATCATTAAAATCTCAGGATCCAAATTGGGGTATCAGAGACCTGGAAGAAATTAATAATCTAGCATTAGTAAATGGCTTTAATCTACCTAAACTATTTGAAATGCCTAAAAATAATTATTCTCTAGTTTACAATAAGGTCGGTAGAGATATATAAAGTTAGAATGGCTTACCTGTTACATACAAATGAAATGAAGGATTTATCCAATATATAGATACCAAAAACATTAAGAGAAAATTTAAGCTAAAAAGGGTAAGTCCAATTAATACAAACTCTCTATTATTAGATAAATAGGGTTTGATTTTCTTATTAATGAAGACAATAATTTTTGCAACCATAAGATGAGTTAGAAAAATTGCACTAGTTAAACAGTCATTAATATCTCAGTCATATTCTCAATAAAATAATCGGATTTTATGGCAATTACGATTGTTCAGAAAAGTTAATTGCCTTTGAAAATCTTCTAATAAATTGATTAAATGGCTTAAAAGGATTAAATTCCATAATTCAGAAAATGCCAGGAATGATTTGACCTGTAAATGCGTAGGTACCAAGAGCGGCAAAAATACCGATCATTGCCCAACGGCCATTCTGTAGTTCTGCTTTTTCGTTCATAATAATTTGAATAGAAGTTGTGATGTTTTTAAAAAATGCCAGGAATGATTTGACCTGTAAATGCGTAGGTACCAAGAGCGGCAAAAATACCGATCATTGCCCAACGGCCATTCTGTAGTTCTGCTTTTTCGTTCATAATAATTTGAATAGAAGTTGTGATGTTTTTAAAAAATGCCAGGAATGATTTGACCTGTAAATGCGTAGGTACCAAGAGCGGCAAAAATACCGATCATTGCCCAACGGCCATTCTGTAGTTCTGCTTTTTCGTTCATAATAATTTGAATAGAAGTTGTGATGTTTTTAAAAAATGCCAGGAATAGCCCAACCAGTTAAGGCGTAATTATGTATTAGAGCAAAGAACCCAATCATTGCTAGTCGACCATTTCTTTGCTCAGCCTCTTCCCAGAAATTCAATACATTTGAATTACAAGGTTGCATCAGAATATCCCAGGAAGAATTTGTCCTGTTGTGGAATACGCTCCAATAGCAGCGACAAAGCCAATCATTGCCCAGCGAGCATTAGCAAGTTCAGCTTCCTTTCCATATCCCAAATAATCGGGATCTTTATACATTCTCGGCTCAGTCGCATACATATTTTGACGACCACCGTCTTCTGTGATTACGTAAGAAGAATTTGTCATGGTTAATTTCTTAAACAAATCCTGGAATGATTTGGCCAGTTGTCAAATATGCGCCAATAGCAGCGATACATCCCAACATTGCTGCCCATCCGTTGATGCGCTCTGCAATAACCTTTTCAGGTTCAACGTTTTGAATTTTTGAGGAATTTTTCATTTTGAAGTGAAAGACTGGTCTAACCAGAAGAAGGACAGAAGCAAACGCTTCATGTGAAGAACTGTAACACAGAATGTTGCGGAGTGTGACTTTCCTCGAGCACTCATTTTCTTTTTTCAATTTATTTATTAGCAATCCTCTTCCTATCACTAGCATTTCTGCCTTTTTTTTTAATATTTATAGATAAAAATACTCAGCTAAATACTACGAAAAGAAAAATAAATGGCTATTAAGTAAATTCATTCTTCGGATTTTGGCTAATAATTATCAATCTATCTATTTATTTGAACTTAAAATGTAATTTAAAAATTAGCAGAAAAACATACGCTTTTCAAATCCCAATGAAGTAGTTAATAACCGCTGGTATAACAATTCAAGGTAATTTTTAAATCAAATTCATGTAGTTATAATGCTCTGGCAAATCAATTTGGCAATAATTTGACCAATTCGTTTTTTTAGGAGAAGCCAATTTAGTTGAATTTATCTTCAATGTATTTTTTAGATCTCTTTGCTATTTATGGTCAACCAGGTTTCCCTATGGATTCCTGGATTTTGACACTATTTAATGCCTTAGTAGCTAATTCCCGTTCATATAATCTTATTTATAGCAATAGCAAATGATGGTTTTAAAAGCCTTTATTCAAAATCTTGATACGTAATCAGAGAGGCAATCGTTAAAAATAGTTTCGGAAAACTATAATCCAATATTTGTATAAAGTTATCATCAAATGAAAAAAAGCCCCGCCATTTGGGGCGAGGCTTTTTAAATAACCAACAATCTCGACATTAATGAATGTCAGATGCTAAGTCTTAATAGCTATTTAGTTTGTAGAAGCGAAATTGCCTAAAGCTTGAGGAATCCGCTTGAAATCAAATCCCATTGCACGAAGAGCATGCCAAAGATGTCCCTGAAGACAGAAAAATGCAAAATAGTATTGAACATTTACTAAGGCTGCACGAGTTGTGTGGCCAAAGAAGTATTTGCAATCTGAGACATCACCAGTATCAACCCAGTAAGGAGAAATTCCAAACTTAAGTTGTAAGGGTTCACCATACCAAGCTTCTGGGTAAACGGTGGTATTAGTGGCAGCCCAAAAAGCTGCAACAACACCCATAACAAATAGTCCTGCTAATGACCATGAAAGTATTGCCTCGGCAGAAAGAAGGCCAGCACCCTTGAATTGGTCATATTCACCAAGTCTTTTTCTCTCAAAAGGAGTAGTAGAACCTGTTGTTATGTGGAATGCACCACCAGTGATCTGTAAAAAGGCCAAAAATGCATGGCCACTCATTACATCCTCAAGTTTATCAATGGTTAGGAAGTCGAACTGATGGCTGAAAACAGTTGAAAAATCACCATATCCAGGGAAAACTGTACGTACAGCATCAACGGATGGATCATAGATTCCATGCCACCTAGCCCATTCAACAAACCAGATATTCGCAACTCCAAGGAAAATCAAATGGTGGCCAAGAATAAAGGTCTGGTTGTCAGGGTTATCCCATTCAAGTTTGAACCTATCAACACGGCCTATTGGGCCTCCTGTTAGGTCAGCATCAAAAAATAAAGAATGGAGAAGAGCAGCACCGCCGTAAACGGTTGAAAAGATTAAGTGGAAGATTGCGATTGTCGCAACACCTGCGCCTGTCCATACTCCAGCCTCGTCGAATCCAATTCCGATAGAAGCCAAATGGGAAAGGTATATAGAACTCTGATGCCCCATTGGTATAGAGGGGTCAAAACGTGCAAGCTCCCAAAGGCAGCTTGCCCCAGTAGCGAAGCAAATGATTCCTGTATGCCCAACATGCGAGCCAATAAATCGGCCCGCGCGATTGGTTACTACAGAATTACCAACCCACCACCCGTAGGTGACGTCTGGATTTCCATAGGTCTGCATAATTCTTAGAGAGCAAGACGTAAAAACGCCTCACATTAGAATCAAATGGCGCCAAGAAGCTTTCGCTTCTTCGAGCTTTAACATTGGGGGGGATCAAATACGAGCAAGGCGGGCACTGGAAAGATTTATAAAGTTGCTTTTAGACTTAAAGAAAAGAGATAAATCACCCGTCGTCATAAGATTATTAATCCCGCCAATCTCCCTAGAGCAGAACTCTTTCGAAAGAATTTCTCAACAACCCGGTAAGAAATACTTAAACACATTTAAACTCGATATCACATTATTGTTATACTATTAAAATGTATACGTCTAAAAAGATTTTGTAATGCAATTGACCAAGAAATCAGCACGATCAGTGCTGCGAAAAAGAAAAATGACGAGGAATATTTCATGCCAACTCATCACCAGGTCTTTATCAGAGAACAAAAAAGCCCCGCATTGCGGGGCTTAAAGAGAAAAAACTAAACCTCTATTTATTTAGATAGGGGTAAAAATCATCCGTTCAATGAAACTGCTGTGGAATCCAGGTTTCTGACGGCATTGACTATTCTCTTGAAGTCAAAGCCTAGAGCACGAATTGCATGCCATAAATGACCTTGAATAAAGAAGAATCCAAGATAGTAATGAACATTAGTCAACCAAGCCCTAGATGTATGACCTAGAGGTGCTCCATCAATGGCAGGGATTGTATCTACCCAATAAGGGGAAATACCAAATTTGAGCGCCAATGTCTCTCCATACCAAGCCTCTGGATAAACAGTGGTATTAGTTGCACACCAGAAAGCAGCAACAATAGCCATCCAGCCAATACCAGCTAGAGACCAGGAAAGAACAGCTTCTGCTGAAAGGACATTGGATCCCTTGAATTCGGTATATTCACCAATTTGCTTGGTAGCAATGTGGAAAGCACCTCCGCCGAGCTGGAAGAAAGCCAAAAATGCGTGTCCACCCATGACATCCTCAAGGCTATCAATAGCGAGGAAATCAAACTGATGGTTCCAGATCTGAGTCAAGTCAAGGTTGTAGTTAACTTGACGAACTGCTTCAATTGCTGGGTCATAAATGCCATGAACTCTGGCCCATTCAACGAACCAGATATTGGCAATTCCAAAAAAGAGGAGGTGATGACCAAGAATGAAAGTCTGGTTGTCAGGGTTGTTCCATTCCAGCTTGTACCTTGCAGCTTGACGATGCTCAGGGCGGTCATCAGCGAATAGGCCTGAACTATTTTGGGTATCTTCACTAAAGATCAAGGAATGCAATAGTCCAGCACTTGCATAGACCATTGAACAGATCAAGTGAAAAACACCTACGAATACAACACCAGCACCTGTCCAAACTCCTGCATCGTCAAATCCAATTCCAAGCGAGGCCAAATGAGGTAGGAAAATCAATCCTTGATGCCCCATTGGCAAGGAAGGGTCAAAACGTGCAAGCTCGAAAAGCGTAATTGCACCAGCATTAAAAGAAATCAATCCTGTGTGGGCAACATGCGAGCCAATAAATCGGCTTGACTTGTTGGTTACTACAGAATTACCAACCCACCACCCATAGGTGACGTCTGGGTTTCCATAGGTCTGCATAATTTTTAGGGATAAAGGCAAAAAACCCCCTGAACCCTACAAGCCACTGAACTGATATGAACGGAATAGTTAAAGGTCTTGATTTATTGAATTGCATGCGTTCAAAACGCAATAAGGTATTTCTACTCATAAACAGTCAAAATTTTTGGTGCTATCGATTGACTTTGCTTTAAAAATCCCTAAGAAGAAAGCCCTTTAGGAGCTATTCAAGGTATTGGTCAAGCTGATTTATATCATCGAGTCCATCAACCACCTAAGAAAGTATCCAAGCTTACTTTCGTAAAAAATAAATCTTGTATCCTCTCTAGAAACTAAAAGAGGGATTTTTGAGCTACTTCGAGCAACCGCTATTACTTTGGACAATTATCAGCTTTTCGATTATATGGTTCTACCTTCAAGATGATGGCGAAGACGATGATGATGGTGGGGGAGGAATGCTCCAACCTGTCTATCAAGGAACAAATAACTAAAAAAGGATTTCAGAATTTTTACCCAAGGAAGCCTTTCAACCCAGGTTCAAAAAGGATTTCCCTCCTATAACCAGGAATGAATTAATACCTCTACTATTTAGAAAAATAGATAAGACTAAGAATATTCTCCAGGCATATCATTCTTTCTTACTGTAACCCTTCCAACTTTCTTGCCAGAGAATCTCAGCAATTCATCACCAGACACCTCGAATCCAAGGCTTTGCGCAATTTTTGCAACATCATCAGCCGTTGAAGATTTAAGTACTTGGCTTTTCAAAGAAGGATCATCTTGCATTTTTTTTAAGAATGCTTGTAATTGATCTAAAGCCATTAATAAAAAAAGAGAATAAGAATAGAAAAAGCCTCGCCGGAAACGACGAGGCTTTTAAATTAAATAGGTAAAAATTACCTACATAGTTATCAACCCTTAAGGGTGATAGTGGCATTCTGATCGTTTCCGATTGAACCACGTATCTTCTTGAAGTCAAAACCTGTAGCACGCAGGGCATGCCAAAAATGACCCTGTAGGAAAAAGAACCCAAGATAGTAGTGAACATTTGATAGTGCAGCACGAGTGCTATGACCCCAGAATGCTGTGCTATCGGAAAGGTCTCCTGTATCTATCCAGTATGGAGATACAGCAAATTTAAGCTGCAATGGTTCTCCATACCAAGCCTCTGGATAAACAGTGGTATTAGTTGCACACCAGAAAGCAGCAACAATAGCCATCCAGCCAATACCAGCTAGAGACCAGGAAAGAACAGCTTCTGCTGATAACAATTCTGCTCCCTTAAATTTGCTGAATTCGCCAAGACGCTTGTTTTCCCAAGGGGTAGAACCAGCAATTATGTGGAAAGCACCACCAGTGATCTCTGCAAAAGCCAAAAATGCATGGCCACCCATGACATCCTCAAGGCTATCAATAGCAAGGAAGTCAAACTGCCGGTGCCAAATCATGGTCAAATCAAGGTTGTAATTGACCTGACGAATTGCTCCAACAGCTGGATCATAAATACCGTGAATCCTGGCCCATTCAACAAACCAAACACAAGCAACACCAAAGAAAATCAAATGGTGGCCAAGAATAAAGGTCTGATTGTCAGGATTGTTCCATTCCAGCTTGAACTTTTTAGCTTGAAGAATTTCACTGTCCTCTACTTTCTCTTCAAAGAGGACAGCATGCATTAGCGCTCCACCTCCATAGACCATGGAGAAGACCAGGTGAAGAATGGCGATTGTGGCAACACCAACTCCTGTCCAAACTCCAGCCTCATCGAATCCGATGCCGACAGAAGCTAAATGGGCCAGGAATATAGAGCTCTGATGCCCCATTGGCACCGAGGGGTCAAAACGTGCAAGCTCCCAAAGGGTGCTCCCACCAGCCGCGAAGCAAATCAATCCCGTATGCCCGATATGCGAGGAAATGAATCGACCTGAGCGGTTGGTGACCACAGAATTACCAGCCCACCACCCGTAGGTGACGTCTGGATTTCCATAGGTCTGCATAATTTTTAGGTGATAAAGGCAAATACGCCCCCCGACCCTACAAGCCGCTGAATTCATATGGCCAAAATAGTTAAAGGTCTTGATTTATTGAATTAGGTGTTTTTGAAAAAGAAGGTGAGGCGATGTATCGCTCAATAGAAGCCCCATTCAAAATCCTGCCTCCAAGAGCAATCTTCTGAGAATCACCAAAACAACTGCAATAAAAGGATTCTGAAGGAAATGGATAAAACTCAAAATTTTTAAAATTTTGCTCTTTTTCTAGGTTTTAAAGCAAAACTAGATTTGTTAGGAAATTCCCACGACTTGTTAAGGGTAGAGACCTTAACTTTCTAAATGTCTCATATATATCAATAAATCCTGAAAAAGTTAAAAAAAAAAAGCCCAGCCAAAAGACGGGGCTTTTATTTTTTGTGGAACCTGATCTAGCAAGCAGAAAGTCAGATTTATTCCAAAATCAAAACAGGTAAGTCCTTAAAGAGTTCTTGGAACTCCAAATGGACCTGTCCGATCTAATAGACGCTTGAAATCAAAGCCCATAGCACGCAAGGCATGCCACAAATGACCTTGGATAAAGAAGAATCCAAGATAGTAATGGACATTAGTTAAAGCTGCGCGAGTGGTATGTCCAAAGAACGCTGTCCCATCAGATAGATCACCGGTATCAATCCAATAAGGAGACACGGCAAACTTAATTTGCAGAGGTTCTCCATACCAAGCCTCTGGATAAACAGTGGTATTAGTTGAACACCAGAAAGCGGCAACAATAGCCATCCAGCCAATACCAGCTAATGACCAGGAAAGTACTGCTTCTGCGGAGAGAACACCTGAACCTTTGAATTTGGTGTATTCACCAATCTGTTTGGTTGCTATGTGGAATGCGCCACCTCCAATCTGGAAGAAAGCCAAGAATGCATGGCCGCCCATGACATCCTCAAGGCTATCAATAGCAAGGAAATCAAACTGATGATTCCAAATCGCTGTTAAATCAAGGTTGTAATTAACCTGACGAATTGCTTCGACTGCTGGGTCATAGATGCCATGAACTCTGGCCCATTCAACGAACCAAATATTCGCGACACCAAAGAAAATCAAGTGATGGCCAAGAATAAAAGTCTGGTTGTCGGGGTTATCCCACTCCAGCTTGAACTTTCTTGCTTGAATAACTTCGCTGTCTTGCATATCGCCAACGAAAAGCACGGAGTGCAATAAGCCACCTGCTCCATAGACCATGGAGAAGACCAGGTGAAGAATGGCGATTGTGGCAACACCAACTCCTGTCCAAACTCCAGCCTCATCGAATCCGATGCCGACAGAAGCTAAATGGGCCAGGAATATAGAGCTCTGATGCCCCATTGGCACCGAGGGGTCAAAACGTGCAAGCTCCCAAAGGGTGCTTCCACCAGCCGCGAAGCAAATCAGGCCTGTATGAGCGGCATGAGCTGCAATGAATTTACCTGAGCGGTTGGTGACCCCAGAATTACCAGCCCACCACCCGTAGGTGACATCTGGATTTCCATAGGTCTGCATAATTTTTAGTGATAGAGGCAAAATACCCCCCCGACCCTACAAGCCACTCAATTCATATGCCCGGAATAGTTAAAGGTCTTTATTTAGACGAAGTTGAAGAATGGGCTGAAACTGCAAAAATCCGACCAAAAAGGGGATTAATAAGGAAGTTGTAACAACAGAAAGAGGCCCGTTTAACGCCAAGAGCTCCTGTCGCGAAAGGGTTTAAAGCTTTAGATATAGTCAAGAGCTCTTAAAACACAAAATCGAGAGGTCTTTTAAAACTGATGTAAAATCGTAGTGACGGGTCTGGCATAGTGGCCACCTGCATACCTAAATAGACACCCTGCTATCAAAAATCAATGTTCGATTTCACCCCTTTCCTTGATTTCGCTACTCAGTTACCACACCCGTCAGACATAGGTCTAATAAAGCCTTCTGGGGGATTTGAGCTCCTCCCCATAGTATGTGCACTTGGGGTAGTCTTTGGCGCATCTCAGTTTATGTACTACTCAGATGATTCCAAAAGAATCGATCCATGGGCAAAGCCAGAGAACTACAAGTAACTAGTTTTCTAACCAACTTAATTAAAAGGGTATGGCTATTTATGTCATGCCCTTTTTTTATACAAAGAAATCAAGAGAATGATAATAATCAAACAAAAGCCACCCGCTCCATTCAAAGCTATAAAAAGAAATGTCACCTATCACTCAAGCAACATTGTGGACCATGGTTTTATTCTTATTGTTTCTAATATTTATCATCATACAATCTACAAAAAGAGGAATAAAAAACAATAAGTTAAATCAAATCCCAGAAAAAATAAATCAAACAACTTACAAAGGATTTTCAAAGAAAAACCAAAAGATATAACGCCTACAACAATTATTTCTCATTGAATAAATATTAAGATAAAAAACTAAACTCCTAATTAATTCAAATAACAAGCAATGATCTCTTTTAAATTTACACTCAAAGATATGCGTTATAAAGCTCTACTGATCATAACAACAGCAGCATTATGCTGCTCTTGCAGTGACTCCATCAAAAAAGAACAAAATGAAATATCAAAGAAAAGAACTGACAAAGAACTTGTAGCAAAAATCGATCAGATAGAAAAGGAATTTAAGAGAGGGGACTCGGAAAAAGCATGCGAACTTCAGCTATCTCTCACTAAAGACCCAGAAATATACTCAAAGATCTCTCCAAAACTTCTAGAAAACCTAAAGAAATTTCAAATTAAATGCGGAAAAAATTCTTTCTCAATTAACTTCAACAACACCCAATAGGTCTAGAGCAAATACCAAATGACTTTATAACAATAACAAAATAGATGCGTTTTCAGCAAAAGCGCTTATTAAGCAAGAATCTATTCATAATCTTCTGAATCCTTTAAATGTACCTCAACACAACGTGATACACATTCGACATCTTCTCCTCCAACCCATGAACATGCTGTTATGCATTCAAAATAAGAGTCAAATGAATCTCGTTCATCGGCAACCTGAACTTCTTTAAGATTTGACATAACTTGTACTTTGACCGGACTATTCTTATAGCATCAATTAATAGAATTTCCTGCAATTAGTTTAATTATATAAAGTACCTAAGCAATTTAACCTAATAACAAGTCAGCCTTCGAAGGCAGTAGAAGACTTGTTTTTCAAGAGAAATACCTAGAGGATCAAAAAACAATAATAAAAGCTAGGTCCCAAAATTATGTAAATACATAATACTAGTCCCTTAGAGAGGCAAAAGTTCAAGAGCTGAAAGATAAATCAGTCGAAATAGGGAGGAGGACACATAAATCAAATAACCGATATAAGCAGCGAGAAAAAACAGGGCTAATACTGCCGATAGCGTCAAAAAAATTCTAGCCAAGTAATTAGTCGATACCCTGGTAGATTTGATCTTCGAAACGGTCATACAAAATGAACCACTTAATAAGTACTAGCCAAAATTCTGTGCTTTGACAAACCCTAAAAAAAAATTCTCACGAACTAGGTAGAAATACTAATAATTTAAGGTGCTATAGAGCTCAATAGAGCAATGGAATTACTTTAGTTTTTCAAAATTACTGGTTGACAACCTCAATGGATTTGCTGATATAGAACTATGTTTAAATATGAGCATAATGAGTTCTAAGATCAATGCTTTTGATGATTTTGTTGACGATTGCTTTATAGCAAATGACTCGATTTGCAGAAATAGGAGAGAAGCTCGATTAGAACTGGCAGCACCACAGCTAATACCAGACCTATTCGTTTCAGAGAAAATAAATACAGAGGACCTAGTCGCCTAAGGAATAAATAATAAACCAATCAAATGATTACATTATTATGGGTACATACATCTGGAAAAATCGTAAATAAAATATTATGGTTTATTGAATGCATAAAAGATATTAATTCGGAAGTTATATTGCTAACTAGTAAAAGCAAAACAGCGAATTTCTTCAGGGCTCAACTTAAATCACACATTAATCCTAATAATATAATATCCGTAGAAGATGTAATAAGGGAAAATAATATCTTAATAGATATTGTATCGGCTAAAGATGTTATTGCGATTTATCGCAATACAAATATTGACCTACAATTCCTAAATGCTCTCCAAATTTTAATAGCCAAAGACAATCAGCTCCAACAAGAATATATTAAATTAAATATTGATAAGCCATGTAAATATGCCACTAACTTTTTGCTTGTTCACAAGGTCCTGCTTTTGATAATTGAAAGGATTTCACCTGATCTAATTTTGAATCTAAATGGAATGTCAACGGAAGGATTCAATCTGGCTTATATATCTAAAGCAAAATCTATTAATAACCTATTCTGGGAGGCAGGATTAATTCCAAATTCACTTGTTTTAGATAATATCGGAGTAAACTCATATTCTGAATTGTCGATTAGAGAAATACTAAATACAAACCACAACTATTCAGAAAAAAATGAATTGATAAATATTGGAAATCTATGTAATAAAGATCAAGTGCATATTTTTGTGCCATTACAAGTTTGCCATGATACAAATATAATTTGCTCGTCTACATATTTTGGAATGCTGGACTTTATTGAAAAAGTAATTTTACCAATTGCCAGAAATAACCCAAACCTAATATTTCATATCCGGCATCATCCAAAATCAACAAAAATACTTATAGAAAGAACACTTTATCTGTTTTCAACCTGCAAAAATATAATAATAGATGATAGGAAATTAGACTCTATTAGTAATATAAAAAATTGCGATATTACTTTAGGAGTAAATTCTACATGTTTATTAGAAGCTATCCTAGCTCAAAAAAAGGTTATTGCTTTTGGAAGAAGTAGTTATAGTCCATATATGGAAGAAGTTAGCCTATTCAATGGAGATAATACTCAAAAATGTAGAATTTTCGATCCAAATATTGAAAGCCATATAAAATCAATGCGAAAATATATATCAAGTCTTAAAATTAATTCACTAAGAAATTCAGAAACATCAAAACAATCAATCAAATCTCTCTTATTAAATTCTAATAGTATAAATTTTCTTAGCTTCAACAATAATCTATACTTTGAAAAACCTATTATTTTATAGAAAATTTGAAAATACTGTATTTAAACTCACAGATACAGGAAATATCCTTTATAATAAATTTTTAAATTATTTTTCTATGAGCTCAGAAGAAAGTAATGGAATGGTTCCAGGGCTAGCGGCAATAGCAGTATCAGTAGTTTTTGCTGCTGGGGTGGGTTTTTTGGTGCTTCATTTTCTGCCTAACACCCCATTCTAATAAAAGATATGTAGGCTCTCCATATTTTTTTGCTAATATCAAATGTAACAAGCTACACTTCACTAATTACTTCTTTTACATCATAAAACAAGAAATCCCTTTTTAAACATGAACACAAAAAGTTTCACTGATGAAGAACTAAGAGAAATATGCGAGGACGCTTTTATCAATGTAAAGGAAGCTTGCATGAGACTTCAAGAAAGAACTGGTTGCTCTAATGAGGTAGTGATCAAAATGTTAACTAATGTGGTTGATTATTATAATCAAAGTAATAATAGTATGTAATCTTTTTAAATTATTATCTAAATAGATTATCTGTTATCAACATCCCAGACTATATTTAAGGTGCATTATTAATAAGGCATCTTAGGATAGAATATATCAATCACAATTACTCTCTATGTTGAATGTTGCCTATACAATAACTCTAGCTCTGGTAATAGGTAATTTTATTAATTTTTTAGTGGATAAATGTTCAGACAAAAATTACTGGAAAAACATTAACTCAAATTTAAATATAACCTCATCATGCAAAAAGTCTGAATCAAAATCTGTCAAAGCCTATGGTATAAAAAGGAAATTTGATGTGAATATTATAAGAATCATTAAGTCAAATTTTACTCCTTCCACCTATTTAATTTGCTTAATAATTTTCTATATGTGTTCACATTCTTCACCAAGTAATCTATCAAATATTCCTTATCATTTAAGCATAATTTGCAGTATAATTTTCTCTACTTTTTTGACTACATTATCTCTAATTGATTTAAATTCATTATATGTACCCAAACCAATAATATATACTGGAGTTAGTATTGGACTAACAATATCTGCATTAGACGGATTTGGCGAGGAATTTCCTAAAATTATTTTCCACATCTCTGCATCTATTGCAGGTTATCTTTTAACGCTTCTACTAAGGGAGGTAACTAACTTAATTCTAAACAAAGAAAGTTTAGGAAAAGGCGATGCGGGTTTAGTTGCAATGTTGGGCTCTTGGTTAGGATTAACAGGATTAGGATTATGCATCTTATTAGCAATATTAGCATCAGGAATATTTTCTTTATTTGCATTTTTATTTAAGCGTCTAGAACTTGGCCAACCATACCCACTTGCCCCATTCATATGTATATCAGGATACCTGATATGGTTTTTCGGAAACATGTTCTGGATTAAGATATTTTTTAATTAGATAATTAAAAAATATCTTAGCTAAAGTTATTCTAATAATCTATTAATTTTAATTGCTAATCTTTCATAGGAATATAAAGTAGATTCTTTCCTAATATCAACTCTCTGATCGTGAGTTATATTATTGAGGTAAAGATTAATTGCAGTCATATAATCACTGACTTTCGAAAAAATTGGCATAGTTTTCCCTATATATTCCGATGTAATTACATCTGGAACAAATCCAGTTTTCGTTGCTATTGGATATACACCACAACTCATTGCCTCAAGAACGGGAATTGGACCTGCTTCATAGAAAGATGGAGAAATAAGAACACTCATTAGATTATAAAAAAATGAATAATTCTTGTAAGATGTCGAAACTGTTCTTACAAAACTAGAATTAAGTACTTCCTCTGGTAAAAGTTCATTCCATTTATTACCAAGAAATAAAACCGGAATATTTTCGGCAACAAGTTCACAAGTTAAATCACTAATAAGCTTATAGTTTTTGCGCGCGGGGTATGAGCCCTTGTTCTTATATCGACCACAAAATCCAACTATTTTGCGATGATAACCCAGCCAATCTGCTCCTAGAATTTTTAGTACGTCAATAAGCTGATCATTGCTGGAATATAAGCCATGAAGAATATTGTTTACGCCATAATTAATTTGATGGCAAATCTCAAGATTTATTCCATTAGCAATTGCTGTTGCCATTTGCAAGGATGATTGGAAAATCAATAATTTGCATTTATTTAATAATTTCACATCGAATGTAGAAGCATCATAATGAGTACATAGAACTACTGATTTATCTAGATTCTCGTTTCCATAGTAATTTACGTAGGCCTTGAGAAATCCCTGCCAAGGAAAAAGGTGGTAATCAGCTTGATTCCTATGCTTAATTGAAAATCCTCTATCGGTTACTATCACATATTGTGTCTCAATTCCTAATTTGTTAAGTTCAGACTCAAGGTTTAAGGAGATCCCTGAAAGAACCCAATCATCATCTCCCTTAAAGATATTTATTTTCATCCTCGAAGATACAAAGCTATATAAGCAAATCTAGCAGCATGGAGGATTAAGTTATTTTCTCCGAAAATCGAGATAAATACAACTCTACATAATAATGCAGAATGTAATCGCCTAAAATTCATTTTATCATTCTAATAAATGACTTATAAAAAGAAAAAAACTGCAAAGGATAACTATTTAATGTCAAATAATTCAAATTTTCTCAATAGATAAAATAAATCTATTATTAGATTACATTTAAAGCAATAAAAATCCTAGTAGAGTAGCCTCAAGTTCGAAGATTAAATTCATAGCTATTTTAATGAGAATGTTATTTATGTTTTACTAAAACTATTGACCATAGGAATGGTTCTCTTTAGGTATCTACAAAAATTGATACCTAAAGATAAAGATTTGAAAGGTGCCTTTAATAGGTTTATATATTCTGTCCTTAACCAATATCGATTAACAAGGACAAAACACAATAAAGTCTGCTCCCGCTTTAGGAACTTCAAAAAAGGCAACCGATGCTTAGCTACCGGCTGCGCCTACGACTTTTGCTGCGAAGCCTTTGCTTTCGCTTGTACTTCTCAACAGGGGTTTCATGGTGACGAATTCGTCTTAACTCGTTAAAGATCCCAGCCTTAACGACCTCTCGCTTAAAGCGTCGAAGAGCAGATTCAACTCCTTCGTTTTCACCAACAGTGACTTGAGTCAAAAGCAAATCCTTAAACATGAATGACCTTAAAGGTTTAAGGGGCAATTCAGCCTTCTTCTTATATATATGCTTACTAAATTTGTGCAAAACCCTACCAAAATCCCTATCGAAGAAAAGAAGGAGCCACCTCTCAAGCCATTCACCTCGCTTCAGAAGCCTGTTATTACAAGGCTTTTAAGCCTATCCTGAAAATTGCGATCAGTTAAGACAAGAAGGAATGGTGAATATTTCAATTCGAGGTCTTTTAGTTACAAGGTGGCTTTACATTCCAACTTAGTTGAAAAATTTGCTTTTAAAGGCTCAGAATTCATTGAATACTCCTCATAAAATGAGGACTAGTTGCGTTTTAGGCAAATTCCAACCTAGTTCACCCTCTCGTCTCTTAAGCCATCAAAACCCTAGAGAATCAACATTCATTTAGGATATGACAGTAAAAAGCTTTATCTAAAGAGGGTTATCTTCCTACATATGGGGATATGGTTTTCAATTTATAGGCTGGTATAGCCATTTAACTCAAATAAACTGGTTTATCTCAAACTTTTCTACGCTTAGGAGAAAAGCAATTCAAAGTCTAAGAGCAAAAGTAAGCGCTAAATTCTTGTAATATTATTAATTTTAAGAATTAATCCTTAACAATTTAGACAAATGAGCGCAAATATCTTATAAGGGTTCTATGAATCAAATTCTTCACACAATCCAGCATACCTCTGAAGGTTGCGCTTATCTTGTATATATAGGTATTCTTATAAGGTGGAAGTTTCCAAAGAAATGGAACCAGTTTCTTGAAGTACTTTTGGCTAGGGATATTTCAACAGACCGTTAAAGCCTAGAATTAATAAAATCTCAATACCCAAGTTAAACATCAAGCTAGCATTAATTGAAAAAGTAAAAACATAAGTACCATGAGAATCGAACTTTTAAAAAGAAAAAATTGTAAAGAACTCTAATTGATGTGTAACTAATGTCTATATTGTTTAGAAGCTATTTGGATTCAATGATTATTGTGAAAATTACTAATGCTACTGAGGTCGTAGCTTCAAAAACCCATAAACTCTTTGCCAAAATGACTCCGGATAAGATTGATCTAAATCTAGTTGAATCAGAAGTTATTAAACAAATGGGATCAGACCTAGCAGCTGAGGGCCTAAAAGGAGAAATTTCTATAGTTAAAGGAATTGAAATTAATGATGATAAGCTTATTACTAAAAAAGGGTTCCTCGTTAAGGAGACTAAAAAGTTCTAAATTATTCTCTAGCTATAGTTAAAGTATGAGTTAACAAAATCATGATATTCTTCCGTCATATATCCCATTACCCTTAGGCAAATAAAGTAATGGTGAGGAATCCAAAGATAGATTTACAATGCTCGAATTATAAATATCAATCCATCCTATTTCTTTATCATATTCCTCGGCAAGAAATCCTTTTAGATCTTGCAATGATAGAAGAATTGCTAATTGATCACCATAATAAAACGTACATAATCGCATATAAATAGGTTCCCTCTCAAAGGATTGAGATCCAATACTTAAACTCTTAAATAGGTCAAGAAAAAGACGTGATAATTTTGATGGAGAAAGGCAAGTGAAACCAGCCTTAATAGTTCTATGAGAAGGATAATGAACTAACCTAGCACTTTCAGTAGAAGAACACTTAAGACTTAAGCCTGATAATTTTTTCGGAAAATCAGTATTAGAGTAAATATTATTTGACCAGGAAAAAATCATTCGCTTTTTCGCATACTCATTAGATATTCTCAAATCGAAATTACCTAAAGCAAAAAAATCCAAATCAACAATGTAAGTAGCATGAGTACATATTGTAGAGCTAAGTTTAGATATTCCTAGCTGATCCCAAATCTTCATGACAAGGTTAAATCGAGATATTCTTATATAATTAACTATATAATCCCAGCTTATATCTACTGAGTTAATTGTCGATGTTATCGAGCTTAGGTCCTTTGAATAAAAGGCAAAGAAATTTATTTTATTGTAGGACTTCTCCTTTAAAAGCTCCAATTTTGATTTAGCATTAGGCAAATCTTGATAATCAAAATAAATTCCACATAAAAGAGTTAAAGGAGAATTAGATTTCTCGTAGGTATCTAAACTTTCTATATTTTCTAAGAGATAATTATAATCAGAACATGCTAAAAGAAATCGGTTATTACTATTTCTAGTGAGAAATTCCTCTGGGAAAAGTGAAATTTCAGGAGAGAGACTCCCGCTCTTTTTAGCGCGATGGTTTATTCGCCACCATGGCTTAGAAAGTTTCATATATTAGCCATTCACATAACATACATACTCTAGCAAAGATATAAAGGAAAATTCGTCGCCCTAGCTCTAGTATTAGTTTAATATCAATATTTAGCTTCTAAATCAAAAAAAATAAGTAATTAGGTCGGATTTAATTTTCTAGACAAAAAGGGCGATTTCCTTAATATTATTTTTAATAATGCATTTAGCAAGCTTCTTCTTTAGTTCCATTGAAAAGTCTTTATAAGATTCTTTATCAGAAGATTTATTTACTTTAAAATCAAAATTGTTAGAATCGGCATTTTCCAAGTCTATCGACATGAAATCAGAGATTATATCTATAAGTGTATCTTTAAAATCACTTGTTCTATGTCTATATTCTAGGACTTTGATGGTAGCAAAGGGGAATAACTTTTCTATACTCCTCTTAGTAGAAAACGCTGAAATTCCAAAAGAACTATTCTTTGATAATGCGCTTAATTCTATCCCCATTGCATAACCAGCCATTCCAAACAAAGTTTTGTGCGTAAAACTTGACTGATCTATTCTCTTATAAGTTGAATCAACTATTTTTTTTGATAGATTTATCGATTTAAACTGGAAGAATAACGAATAAATCCACCCAACGAAATCTCGCTCAACAACTAGAATATAATCAGGAATTCTATCAACAACATGACATAATCTATTAATGGTTCTACCTACATCATACTCATGTATAAGGAAAGATTTAATACCATCATTTAAGCCAAGTTTTAAGCCTTCATCAAAGGAGTTCTCCAAGTCTAGTTCTGCTGTGATATCAACCAGATTTCTTATGATCTCATTATAAAAATGGAAAAGAAATCTTGATGTTATTAGTTCCTCGGATAATAATATATTTTTTTCAGCAAAAGATCTCTTTAATTTGGTTTTATCATTAATATTTATTTTATTTATTCCATCAATACAAAGTATCTGCTTAATAAAATTAAAATCAAATCCGTTAAGAAAATGAGTAGAACGATTATCAGAAGAGAAATCGAAGCTCTTTCCAAGATATGTCCCTTTGTAAAATGGAAAAATTTCCTTCTGTAAAAATGTGCTAGCACATTTTGGTTTGCCTATATGAAGATTTAAACAATATTCCATAATCAACTCATGTTCTGCAGTCAGAAGGCATTTAGCCAAATTTATGGAGATTTAATTTGAGCTGCTTAATCAAAGTAAAAAGTATCGCTGTGCCAGGGGAAGAAACTCTGAGGGTTCACATGTAAGAAGCTCGCCATCGGCAAAGACTTCATAAGTTTCTGGATCGACATAAATAGAAGGTAATGCATTATTTCTTCTCATGTCTTTCTTGGAAATATCACGCGTATTAGTAATACCAACACATCTTCTTCTTAAACCAAGGGAATCAGGGACCCCTGCCTCTAAAGAAGCCTTACTCATAAAAGTAAAGCAACTAGGAGCAATTGCTGAGCGAAAAGCTCCAAACATTGGACGGCCATGAACTGGTTGGGGGGTTGGGATAGAAGCGTTTGCGTCCCCCATCTGAGCCCAAACAATAGTTCCTCCTTTGATAACAACCTCAGGCTTTACAGCAAAAAATCCTGGTTTCCAAAGGACAAGATCAGCTAATTTACCTACCTCAATTGATCCTACAAAATCACTTATTCCATGAGTAATTGCCGGATTAATGGTAACTTTTGCTATATAACGTTTTAGACGGTTATTATCATTGCGACTTGTATCTTCATTAAGTGCACCGCGCTGCACCTTCATTTTATGTGCAGTCTGAAAAGTACGTGTAATAACCTCGCCTACTCTTCCCATAGCCTGAGAATCACTAGCAATAATAGAGAAAGCTCCTATGTCATGAAGAATATCTTCAGCAGCAATTGTTTCACGTCTAATTCGTGATTCAGCAAAGGCAACATCCTCAGGAATCTTAGGATCTAAATGATGACAAACCATAAGCATATCTAAATGTTCTTCTAAGGTGTTAGAGGTATATGGCCTAGTTGGATTTGTACTACTAGGAAGAACATTTTCTTCGCCACATATTTTTATGATGTCAGGTGCATGGCCTCCTCCTGCACCCTCTGTATGGAAAGTATGTATTGTTCGACCATTAATTGCTCTAATTGTGTCTTCAACAAAGCCTGCTTCATTAAGTGTATCGGTATGAATACATACTTGAACATCCATTTCATCAGCTACTGCCAAACAACAATCGATTGAAGCCGGCGTAGTTCCCCAATCCTCGTGAAGTTTTAATCCACACGCACCAGCAACAACTTGTTCTTTAATTGCAGATGCACTACTAGCATTGCCCTTGCCAAAGAAGCCTAGATTTACAGGTAGGTCTTCTGCAGCTTGAAGCATTCGTCCAATATGGAATTCTCCTGGAGTGCAGGTAGTTGCATTAGTGCCAGTAGCTGGTCCAGTTCCGCCTCCAAGCATTGTTGTAATTCCACTAGAAAGTGCGGTTTCTATCTGTTGAGGACAAATAAAATGAATATGGCTATCAATACCTCCTGCAGTAAGAATGTGGCCTTCTCCTGCAATAGCCTCAGTACCTGCTCCAATAAAAATAGATACGCCTTCTTGGGTATCTGGATTTCCTGCTTTCCCTATACCAACAATCTTTCCATCTTTTATACCTACGTCAGCTTTAACAATTCCCCACCAATCTAAAATCAATGCATTAGTTATTACGGTATCAACTACTCCTTGATCTCTAGATAATTGAGATTGTCCCATGCCATCTCTAATGACTTTCCCACCACCAAACTTCACTTCATCGCCGTAAATAGTTTGATCTTCTTCTACCTCCAAAATTAAATCTGTATCAGCTAATCTCAATCTATCTCCCTTGGTTGGGCCATATGTTTCAGCATATGCTTTACGTGAAATTTGAAATGGCATGATTAATTAAGTCAAATGACCGTTTACTAAACCGTTAAAACCAAAAGCTATTCGTTTTCCTCCAAAAGGAACAAGATTGACATCTCGACAATCTCCAGGCTCAAATCTTATTGCGGTTCCAGCAGGGATATCAAGTCTTTTCCCTAACGCTGACTCTCGGTCAAAATCAAGAGCATTATTTGATTCGTAAAAATGAAAATGAGAACCCACTTGAATAGGCCTATCTCCCTTATTTGAGACCGCTAAAGTCGTTACTGGTCTTCCAGCATTAAGCTCTATGTATCCCTCTTCAGGGATTAATTCGCCAGGAATCAAAGGTTTCATTGCTTTTAATTTAACGAATTGGGTCATGGAGTGTTACAAGTTTGCTGCCATCAGGAAATACAGCCTCAATCTGGACGTCATCAATTAATTCTGGAACTCCTTCCATAACCTGATCTCGTTTTAACCAAGAAGTACCTTCTGCCATAAGCTCCGCAACAGTTTTACCATCACGGGCACCTTCTAATACTTGGAAACTTAACCAAGCTACAGCTTCTGGGTGATTAAGTTTTAACCCGCGGTTCAACCTTCGCTCAGCAAGAAGGGCGGCGGTAAAAACAAGAAGTTTGTCTTTCTCTTGAGGGCTGAGATTCATTTAATCCATTATTCGATTACATTCTGACAGCGATTGAATCTTGAAAACTTTTATTTGGATATTTTTCACTAAAAGGATTTTCCTGGATGGGCCAAACTCTAGGAGCCTCTGGATACTTTAAAAAACTAAGTTTTCTGATCTCAGTCCAGATGCGAAAAAACCAAAATCTTGCAGATTGAGTTGAAGGACCAAGGTATCTTGCTGAAATTCCTTGTCTAAGCAGACTGCAGCTCATAAAGCCTTCTAAACCAGATCTGCTATCTAAAGATGAAACTAAAAGCTGCTCTATATCCTTTTTAGAAAGAAATTCAGGAGCAACCCAAACCAAAGACCCCAGAACAGGCCTGCCTGCCATCCCATGTAAAGAAGTAAGGGCATCTCCACTTAACTCCAAACGATCCACAAACTCCCAGAAATTATTGGTAGAGCCTTTGCGAGAGATCTCTAGACTTGAACGCCAACAACCAGAATCTAAACTTTCTCCTGAAGCTGTTCTACCTAATCTAACAATTTCAGCACCAAGAAAGCTTGAAGAGAGAGGAAGTTCAACAAAAGTTTTTTGTTCAAAAAGGCCATTAGCAAAAACAATAACTTCTTGAGGTAACCATTCAACATGAGAATCATTATGAATTCCAATATGACAATTTTGTTTTGCCCATTGACCTTGAGGGTTAACTCTTGAACGTCCAACAGTTCCATATACCTTTTGAGCTGCCACAGTTGTTAAATGACATCGGCTACCTTCTTCAGCTATAACTTTTAGTGTCAGCTGATCACCACCCACTAAGCCTCCAGCGGTATGAAGAATAGGTAGCTCACACCATCCATCAGGCTTAGAAGAAGAACGCATTAACTTAAATGGAGCCCGACAAATCCCCTGATAAATTGTCTGAGGGACCAAACTTTGACTTTCTGATCTCTTAAAAAATCTAAGATCACAAGTTCCGTGCCAAGTGCTGCTTTTTTGCTTCATTCCGATATGCTAAAGCAACTGTTAAGTAAAGATTTAACAGAAAACAGCTTACTTTTAACCTTTATTAACCAAGTAAAGTCATCTGAACATTGTCTTATCAACCAATTGTTCTTACTAAAAGAGATTCGGCTCCTAAAAATGGAAAGTATTTAACGCTTCCACTCTCTGCTAATGAACGAACCAAGTTGAGAGGTCTCAGAAAGACTTCCTGTGGACTTGATGTATTACTTCAACTACCTAGAATAGGCCCTCTAATTCCTGGAGAGATACTTACAGGGGAGAAGGAATATCCAAAAATCAAAGTTAAAGCAGCAATGGAAAATTTAATTAAAGTTCAAGCTGATTCACCTTTAGAATTAATAAAGGCTGCCTATCACCTAGGAAATAGGCATGTTGATCTTGAACTCCATGAGGATTTCCTTTTCTTCTTGAATGACCCTGTACTCGAGAAGATGCTATTAAAAAGAGGGCTTGGAGTATATACCGTAAAAAAATCGTTTTATCCTGAACAAGGAGCATACTCAGAGACCTATCATCATCACTAATGACAACTCCTTATATCCTCCAACTTGTTAGCCCTGCTTTACCTGTTGGGGCCTTTAGTTATTCAGAAGGACTTGAATTCTTAACCCAGGCAACAAAACTCTCTAATGAAGAAGAAATATATTGTTGGCTAAAAGATGAATTACTTAGAGGCCAACTAAGAATAGAAGCTGCATCACTGTCACCAATTATGGATTGCCTGAAAATATGGAAAGCAAATAAAGCATCTAGTGCAAAGCAAAATATAGAAGAATGGGATTCTTGGTTAATAGCATTGAGAGATTCGGTAGAAATTCGTTCTCAACAACGTCAAATGGGCAGGTCGCTATTACAATTGCTCTCAGAATTAAATTATCCATTACCTGACAAAAGCAAAGATTTTTCTTGGCCAATAGCTTGGTCTTGGGCAAGTTTAAGCTGGGAATTACCTAAGTTTGAAGTTATACAAGGATATTTATTTAGTTGGATAGCTAATCAACTTAGTGCTTGCTTAAGGCTATTACCCCTAGGTCCAAATAAAGCTCAGAAAATTCAATTAAAGTTGCTGCCCATAATCAGCTCTCAAGCCAAACTGTTGCAAATGAAAGATCCTCATGAGATTTGGTCTGGAGACATTGGCGCAACTATGGCCCAGCAATCTCACTCCCAATTGTACTCAAAACTATTCCGAAGCTAATGACAAGCAAGTTAAGAGTTGGTGTAGCAGGTCCAGTTGGTTCCGGCAAAACTGCACTTGTAGAAGTCCTTTGTAAAAAATTAAGGAATCGACTCCAATTAGCAGTCGTAACCAATGACATCTATACCCAAGAAGATGCAAAATTTTTAACTACTGCTGGAGCCTTAGAACCAGAACGCATTCGAGGAGTAGAAACAGGTGGATGCCCTCATACAGCTATTCGTGAGGATTGTTCAATTAATAGAGCAGCTGTTGAAGAATTAGAAGAACTCTTCCCAAATCTCGATCTCATATTTGTGGAAAGTGGTGGGGACAACCTTGCGGCAAGTTTCAGTCCTGAACTCGTCGATATATGCATTTATGTAATAGATGTAGCGGCTGGAGACAAAATTCCTAGGAAAGGAGGCCCTGGAATTACTCGCTCAGACTTACTCATAATTAATAAAACTGATCTTGCCGAAATGGTTGGAGCAAACCTAGAGGTAATGGAAAGAGATACATCTTTAATGAGAGGCAATCGTCCATGGTGTTTCACCAATCTCCGCACAAAAAAGGGAGTGGAAACAGTTACTAGTTTTTTGTTGCAACAACTACCAAACTGAAAAATTATATTTTTAACTCTTGAAAAAGTTCCCATTGATACAAAAACAATTAGGAGTTGACCTCTAGGTTCCCTTACCGAACCAATTAAGAGGATCCCCCTTAATTTAACTAATGTCTATTACTAAACGCCTCTTTTCAGGATTAAGTACAATTGCTGTGGGTGCTGCACTTTCAGCTTGTGGTGCAGGAAGCAATCAAACCAAAGGGTGCATTGATTGCACTGATTCGGTAACAGTGGGGATACTTCATTCTCTATCGGGAACTATGGCTATTTCTGAATCAACCTTGGTTGATACAGAAAAAATGGCCATCGAAGAGATCAATGCCTCTGGAGGAATTTCAGTAGGTGGAAAGCAATATGAAATCAAATATATCGTCGAAGATGGAGCATCTGACTGGCCAACCTTTGCTGAAAAATCCAAAAAACTAATTTCGCAAGACAAGGTTCCTGTTGTTTTTGGTGGTTGGACATCAGCTAGCCGTAAAGCAATGCTTCCTGTATATGAATCAAAAGATGCCTTCCTTTATTACCCTATCCAATACGAAGCTCAAGAATGTTCTAACAATATTTTCTACACTGGCGCAACTCCAAACCAACAATCTGAACCCGCAACTGAATTCATGTTTAAGCGCTCACCTGCTTCAGGTAAGCCATTTTATCTAGTTGGTTCTGATTATGTTTTCCCTCGTACATCAAACACAATTACCAAAGAACAACTCAAATCATTGGGTGGCAAGTTAGCAGGTGAAGACTACCTACCTTTAGGGAATACAGAGGTTGCCCCAATAATTGCCAAAATCAAAAAAGCTCTTCCTAACGGAGGCGTAATAATCAACACCTTAAATGGTGATCAGAACGTTGCTTTCTTCAAGCAAATTCAAGATGTAGGAATAACACCTCGAAACGGTTATTACGTTATGAGCTATTCCATAGCTGAAGAGGAAATAAGCACCATAGGTGCTGAATTTCTAGAAGGCCACTACGGAGCTTGGAACTATATGATGTCAATTAATACTCCTGCATCAAAGAAGTTCGCTAACAACTTCAAAAAAAGATGGGGAAGCGACAGAGTAGTTGCAGATCCTCAAGAATCTGCTTATAACATGGTTTACTTGTGGAAGGCTGCTGTTGAGAAGGCAGGAACATTTGAAGATAATGCAGTTAGGAAGGCCCTCGTAGGTGTCAAATTTGATGCTCCACAAGGCCCGGTTGAGGTCATGCCAAATCACCACCTTTCTCAGACAGTTCGAATTGGACAAATCACATCAGGTGGTCAATTTAAAATTCTAGAATCTACTGATGGACCAGTACTACCTCAAGCGTGGAACCAATTTGAACCAAGCTCTAAAGGATATGCCTGTGACTGGACTAATCCTCGTAAAGGAGAAAGATTTCGTCTTTAAACTCAATTACTAATCTCTTCATAAAGAGGATGAGCTAAAAGCTCTTCCTCTTTTTATAATTTACTTTCTTCTTTACAGATCTGTGCAACTAATTGTCGAAAGCCTGTTCAACGGTATCGCCATTGGTTCAGTATTACTTGTAGCTGCTCTTGGGTTGGCAATTGTATTTGGATTAATGGGTGTTATCAATCTCGCCCATGGTGAGTTGATGATGATTGGAGCATACTCAACATATGTAACTCAATTAATCTTCAAACTTCCTGCCTTTCAACAGTTTTATAACTCTTATATAATTGTTTCTCTGGGAGTAGCATTTTTAGTTAGTGCAGTGGTGGGAATAGTTTTAGAAAGTTTAATAATTAAGCGTTTATACGGAAACCCTCTTGAAACTTTACTTGCAACATGGGGAGTAAGTCTTATCCTTCAGCAATTTGTTAGAAGTGTCCCTTTGGCTTATGGAACTGGTTTAATAATTTCTCTAATCATAGGTTTAGGACTTCCCATAATTCTTCCTAAAAATCTTTTTGTATCTCATCAAAGTAAATTTTTTAGACTTGGAATTTGGTCTATATCTGTTGTCTTTGGTCTGCTAACAGCCAATGGATTGTCATCTGCAATAAGCAAACTAGGCAGATCCAGCTCTAGGAATGTAGATGTAACTGCTCCATCCTGGATGAGAGGAGGTATTGAGTTCTGGGACATTACTTTCCCAGTAACAAGATTAGTAATAATAGTTATAACTATTATTTCCGTTATAGCTGTTTCTTGGTTCCTTAATAGAAGTATTTGGGGTATGAGAATTAGAGCAGTAACTCAAAACAGATCAATGAGTGAATGTCTAGGAATATCAACTAAAAAAGTTGACATTTTGACATTTGCCATTGGATCAGGCCTAGCCGGAGTTGCCGGAGTTGCTGTCTCTCTCCTCGGATCTGTTGGTCCTAATGTTGGCGCAAATTATATAGTTGGATGCTTTATGGTAGTTGTTCTAGGAGGAGTGGGAAATTTACTTGGAACAATCATTGCTTCCTTTGGAATTGGAATCATGACCGATCTAATAGGTGCTGGTCGATTATTAGAAATCTGGCCTGAAATGCCCTCATCTATAGCATCAACAGTTAATTTCTTTGCTACCACAAGCATGGCTAGAGTATTGGTTTTTGCATTAATAGTTGTATTCCTTCAGTTCAAACCTGCAGGACTATTTCCTCAAAAAGGAAGGATGGTTGAGGGCTAATAAATGAAAAAAACTTTTAAAATCACAGGTTGGGTTTCATGGCTAGTTTGGGTTGGAATAATTGCACTAATAATTGCAGCACCTAGTTTCCTTCCTGTATTTAGACTCAACTTGCTCGGTAGATACCTATCTCTTGCAATTGCGGCCCTAGGCGTTGATCTTATTTGGGGTTTTACTGGATTACTAAGTCTTGGTCAAGGAATCTTCTTTTCATTGGGCGGCTATTGCATTGCAATGTTTCTTCAACTGAATACTTCTTCAGATCTGCCTAATAGAATTCCTGAATTTTTTTCCCTATATGGTATTCAGTCTTTACCCTTTTTCTGGGAACCTTTTAAATCTCCTCTATTTACAATTTTCTCTATTTTTATAATTCCTTCTCTAGTAGCAGGGTTTCTCGGATTTTTAGTCTTCAGGAACCGTATTAAAGGAGTCTATTTTTCTATTCTTACTCAGGCAGCTCTCTTGGTTTTCTTTAACTTCTTTAATGGTCAACAGAAATTAATAAATGGAACAAATGGATTAAAAACCGATGTAACTCAACTTTTTGGCCAAATTGTTGGATCTGACTCAATGCAACGTTATTTTTTTTGGATAACTGCAATATTGGTAATACTTTCTTGGTTATTCACCCGCTGGTTAGTAAGAGATCGCTTTGGAGATATTTTGATTGGAATCCGTGATGATGAAGCAAGAGTCCGTTTTACCGGATATAACCCTACTCTTTTTAAAACAATTGTTTTTTCTATCGCAGGAGGATTGGCTGGTATTTCAGGAGCTCTTTACACAGTTCAGTCAGGAATAGTTTCTCCTCAATTCATGACAGTGCCATTTTCAATTGAAATGGTTATATGGGTAGCAGTCGGAGGGAGAGGAACTTTATTGGGTGCCATTCTCGGCGCAGTAACCATTAATTATGCAAAAAGTCTTGTAAGCGAAGCACTACCAGCAAGCTGGATGTTTATTCAAGGAGGTATGTTTATTTTGGTTGTAACGGCATTACCAGAAGGTGTTTTAGGCTGGCTGCAAGGTAGTGGTCCTAGGAATTTACTTTCTCGCCTTGGAATATCTCGCACATTACCAACCTATCCAGATCTAGAAGCAAGAGAAAGCAAAGGGGTAAATTCACAATGAAAGAATTACTAAAATTAAGTCAGATATCAGTAAGTTTTGAAGGTTTCCTTGCGCTTAATGATCTAAACCTAAGCC
Source organism: Prochlorococcus sp. AG-363-J23 (assembly GCA_003280245.1). Classification (GTDB taxonomy): domain Bacteria; phylum Cyanobacteriota; class Cyanobacteriia; order PCC-6307; family Cyanobiaceae; genus AG-363-J23. The sequence continues at coordinate 83,714 of QCFN01000001.1, read as the reverse complement.
TGCAAGCAGGTGAACTAAGAGCAGTTATAGGGCCTAATGGTGCAGGAAAAACAACATTTCTAGATGTAATTTCGGGAAAAGTCGCCCCTTCGACAGGTGATGTAATCTTTAAAGGGCAGTCCATTAGAGGGAAACGAGAACATCGAATTGCAAGGCTTGGTATTGGCCGTAAATTCCAAAGCCCTCGAATCTTTGAAAACCTAACGGTTTATGAGAATCTTGTTCTTGCTATAAGCAAGCCAAAAACACCATGGTCATTACTTCTAGATCGACTGAGTAAAAAACAGAAAGATCAGGCAGATCATCTAATGAATATTATTAGTCTCCAATCACAAAAGAATTCATTAGCAGGATCACTTTCACATGGACAAAAACAATGGCTTGAGATTGCAATGCTAGTAGGTCAAGACCCTGACCTACTTCTTGTTGATGAGCCAGTTGCAGGACTAACAGATGAAGAAACAGATCTAACAGCAGATCTTCTTAAATCCTTATCAGGCAATCACACAATTTTAGTTATTGATCATGATATGGAATTCATTCGCAGACTAAATAGTCAAGTAACCGTATTGCACCAAGGCCATGTTTTATGTGAAGGATCCATGGAAGATATACAAAAAAACCCTCAGGTAATAGAAGTTTATTTAGGTCAACCAGAAGAGGAGGAGGGATAAAAAATGACTCTGCTTGAGATTAAAGGAATGAACACCTATTACGGAGAAAGTCATATCATCAGAGATGTTGATATGTCAGTTAAATCTGGTGAGATGGTTTGCCTCATTGGACGTAATGGGGTTGGTAAGACTACTCTTTTGAAAACGCTTATTGGCTTATTAAAGCCGAAATCTGGAGAAATATTATTTGATGGCAATTCAATAAACAGAACTGCACCTCATAATCGAGCCAAATCTGGGATTGCTTATGTACCTCAAGGTAGAGAAATAATCCCTTACCTAACTGTTGAGGAAAATCTCAAATTAGGGATGGAGGCACTACAAGGAGGATTGGTTAAAAATAAAAAGATAGACACCTTTATCTATGAACTGTTCCCAATACTAAAAACATTTCTAAATCGGAAAGGAGGAGATCTAAGCGGGGGGCAACAACAACAGCTTGCAATTGGAAGGGCACTGTTAGGTCAGCCAAAGCTTCTTCTACTTGATGAACCGACAGAAGGGATCCAACCAAACATTGTAAAAGATATTGAGTCGGCTGTTAGAAGAATAATTAATGAAAGAGGGATAGGGGTGTTGTTGGTAGAACAACACTTACATTTTGTACGACAAGCAGATAAATACTATGCTATGCAACGAGGAGGAATAGTAGCTAGTGGACCAACTAAAGATTTAAGCAAGTCAGTAATTGAGAATTTCCTAAATGTATAAGTATTTACACCTGGGCGGAGGAATCAAAATTAGTTTCCACAAACACATGTATTAAATTCGATCAACCAATAAAGTTGATCGAATTTATTGGTTCTCTCTTTTCAGAAATAACCATAAGAACTCATTCACAGGGTTTAACCCTCTACAGAGGGAGGATCATCATTATTAAGAAAGAATTTTCCGAATATTCGACATTAAAAATGGCCAGAGAGCAAAAAAAGCTATCTAGCCAGAAGATTTATTAGTAAAACCAGTACCTATTCCTTAATAGTGGAGGAAGAAAGATAAAGTGCTTATCCTTCTCCTTCTGGCACTAGACGGAATCCTTTGCGGCCCATCTTGATCTCAAAGTTGTCTCCAGGCTTGAGATCTAGAAGAGCTGTGTAGGCCTTACCAATCAATAGATTGCCATTGCCTTGAACAGTAGCGACATAACTAAGCTTCCTTCCTCCTTTACCGATTCCACCGGTACTATCAGAAGCAAGATTTACACCCTTGGCTTCAAGTAGAGCTTCGTAAAAAGCAGTGAAGTTTAGGCGTTCTCCGCCACCCTTCTTTGTGGATACATATCCACATGCCTTCACAAGATCCGACTTACTTACATCACCGAGGTCCTTGACTTTGGCCAACAAATCCTTACCAGTGAGCATGATAAATAATCAATAGACACTTCAAATTAACATATTAATAAGGATGCGGCCACTATCAGTTAGTAAGAACAAGATCAGGAGAAAGTCCTCCGTAACTTGAAACTACTCTGGAGAAAGAGTCGCTGATTCGATTGACTGCATAGAAAAAGTGTTAGCCATAGCTTTTTCAATAGGCGAAAACCTGTGCAAACACTGAATAAGAAACATTGGACTGGTCCTTACTCATATCTATATTTTCCATGGAATTTGACCCTATGAAATTGGCCACAGAAAACTCAAGCCGAGGTCAAACAATTCAGGCTGGCCAAGAAAAGCGCGGAAATTTTCTATTCGATTAGCTTTAAAAACCGAAGAACTTCAACGAAGAATATTCGGCAGCTCGTCTTGCAAATAAGCGTGAGCGCTCCATCAAATAAACCGACCTCCTTGACCTAGATGCGTTTCTCATTGGTATTTTTCAGCAATAACAGCTCTTCCTCAGACCACTGACGAACTCACAACTCCAAACCGAGAAAATTCATAAGCCTTCTGAGAAATTTCTCCAAAACCACCTAAGAAGGTCCAGGAAATTTTCCACAGACGTTTCTTGAGGTTGATTGCAATCCAAGTTCTCCAAGAAGGTCAAAGTAGATATCAATAGTCATAAAGCTTTGACTCATCAACGAGTTGAAAGCAACCCAATGAAAATTTTCAAGGGTTTCAACCTTCATATAGACATAAAAATCGAAGCCTTGTCATCACTGAATGACACCCATACGAGCTCTATCTCCAAAAACTGAGTTATGAATGATTGAAATTTGCAAATTATAAGTAGAGTTTTGATAAAAAACTTTACTGTTAATTTAATTTCGGTTGTAGGTCTGAAAATAGTTTAAAGGCTAGATGATTTCAAATTTACTAAGAATCCAAATGATTATGGCAAGGAGCACAGACCCCATATATATGTAGGCCAGGAGGGTTCTCCAGGTAATCCCTGCTTCACCCGAAGATTCTTTAGAAGGCTCTTTGTCTTTCACGGAGAGAAAATCGGAATACTCAAGACTGTTCTTCGTCGTAAGTTTATAAGGGGATAGCCTATTTAAGCCCTTTAGACATAAAGAATTTCAATCGTAGTTTTCTGCTAGTCCAATTGGGGAATGTTCTGAAGCCCTTAAAGTAGAAATTCCAACCTACTAGCACCGAAGAAAGCTTCTATAGAAAGCATTTCTGGGCAAATGCAGCAAAAATTATCGCTGACAAGATAACCAAACAATTCTAAAAGACGACTTATACTTAAGAAAATTTGACAGCACTCAGGTTATAAATCTCTTGAACGAATAAAAGCATTAGAAGTTTTGGGAATTTAACCAGCGAAATAAAGAGAAAATTTCCATGAAATGAATCAAGCCTGCAAAAGTGAAACCAGTTTAGATATAATTGCCTACATCTCTAGCTTGTTTTGCTATCTCGCGCTAGTCGCCTCTCCATAACCTCCTCCTCCGGGTGTTGCTATTGAGATTGCTTCTCCAGGATTGATATCAATACTTGCGCATCCTTCAAGATTCTCTTGTCGTCCATCAATTCGCTCAAGTTGATTTATTCCTATATCCCCTGAGCACCCTCCATGTATACCAAAAGGTTTAATTCTTCTTGAACCAGAAAGAATTGAAACCTTCATTGGAGAAAGGAATCGAATCTTTCGTAAAAGTCCATTACCTCCATGCCAAAGTCCTTCACCCCCACTTCCTTTCCTAATACTAAAAAGTTCTAAGCGAACTGGATAGCGCTGTTCAAGAATCTCAGGATCAGTTATCCGAGAATTAGTCATATGTGTCTGAAGGCAATCACTTCCATTAAAACCATTACCTGCTCCTCCGCCTCCAGCAATGGTCTCATAATATTGATTTTCTTTATTTCCAAAAGTAAAATTATTCATTGTTCCATGATTAGCCGCAGCAACTCCTAAAGCTCCAAATATTAAATTAGCCAAAGCCTGTGAGGTCTCAACATTCCCCGCAACTACAGCTGAAGGAGGGGTTGGATTAAGCAAACAACCCTTAGGTACAATCAATTCAATTGGTTCAAAACACCCTGCATTAAGTGGGATTTCTTCCTCTATCAAGCATCGAAATGCAAAGAGAATTACAGCTTTTGTAACAGCTAAAGGGGCATGAAAGTTATGACAGCCTTGAAGAGAAGTCTTACTGAAATCTAATTTGACTTTATTGCCAATTTTGTCAATAGATATATTTAGATCAAGTATTAATCCATTATCAAGCTCCACGGAGAAAGAAGAATCATTAAGAGTAGAAATAAGCTTGCGAATAGCTAAAGCGGCATTGGTCTGAAGATAAGCCATATAGTTGTTAACTTCTTGATAACCTTCACGACTGACCAAATCTTCTAATTCAAATACCCCTAATTGATTAGCAGCTACTTGAGCCTGAAGATCGGCCAATAATTCAGATGGATTACGTGGTGGATAACAACTAGATTTGAGACGTCGCTCCCAAAAGAAAGAATCATATTTCCCGTCCAATATAAAAGTTTCATTGCTAAGTAAAAGGCCCTCATCATTAATCGTTCTACTAAAAGGTGGCATAGATCCAGGTGTTAGTCCTCCCACATCTGCATGATGACCTCTAGAAGCAACATAAAAACGAGGCTTGTTGAAACCTGAAAAAACGGGAGTTATTGCTGTAATATCTGGTAGATGAGTGCCTCCATGAAAGGGGTCATTAGTAATTACAGTCTCATACGATTTAAGTGGACGCCTTCGGCCATTTTCTACTTCTTTTAACAACTCAACAACAGCTTCACCCATAGACCCTAAATGAACAGGAATATGAGGAGCATTAGCTACAAGATTACCATTTTGATCAAAAACAGCACATGAATAATCTAATCTTTCTCTAATATTGACGGAACGACTGGTTTGCCTAAGTCTTTCACCCATTTTTACAGCTATTGCGCTAAATCGATGTCTATAAAGTTCTAGTTTTACTGAATTTGGATTCTGATCAATCGCTTTAATACTTAAGCTACCTATTCCTATTTCTTTACTATAAGTTTCATCAGATTCAAGAATGAGACTGCCAAATTGATCAACAGTTGCCTTCCATCCTGATTCTAAAAAAATTGTTGTGTTAACCTCTACTATTAAAGCAGGACCTTGAATAAATAGATTAGAAGTTAAATTCTCACGATTATAACAAGGGATCATAGTCCATCCTTGATCTGAAAGAAAAACTCGAACTAAATCAGGCGATTTAACTTGACTGCTAAGTTTCTGAGGAATAGATTGATCTTTGCGTAAAAGAGGAAAAAATACTTCAACATCAATTCTCTCTATAACCATATTATCATCTTGTTCCGGTATATAACCAAATTTTCTGAAATGTTCTTCTTCAAAAGATTTCATTAGGCTACTGATTTCGGATGAATGATCAAATATAAGCTTCAAGCCGAAGTCTTGTGACTTATGACGAATTTCAATCTTTGCGTAAAATTCTGACTTAGAAGAATCAATTAGCTTTGAATAACCTTCACTTTTCTTCAAGTAATTCTCTGAATTAATATGTTGCTCAGTTAATAAATCCTTTAGTGCTAACAATGATTTACTATCAAGTGGCATTGAAACATATTTTGTAAAAAATTTAGTTGGCCTAGAAACTCCAATCCCATAAGCCGAAAGCACACTTCCTAATGGATGCAGTAAAATTTTCTTTACTCCTAATTCTCCTGCAAGTTGACAGGCATGTTGACCTGCAGCACCCCCAAAAGCAACAAGTATTCCATCCTTAATATCATGACCACTACAAAGTGAAACTTTCTTTATAGCATCTGACATTCTCTCAATAGCGATTAATAAGGCTCCTTGTGCAACCTTTTCAGGAGAGGTATTAAGCCTTTCTGCAATCTGCACAAATTCTTTCTCTGTGATTGCTGGGTCAATTGGCTGATTGAAAGAAGGGCCAAAAACTTTAGGGAATGAATTGACCTGAATTCGCCCTAGAAAAAGATTGGCATCCGTAATAGTTAGTGGGCCTCCACGCTGGTAGCAAGCTGGGCCAGGATTAGCTCCCGCAGATCTAGGGCCAACATGCAACCTTTGATTATTCAAATAGATAATTGAACCGCCTCCGGCCGCCACCGTATGAATTGGCAATCTCTCCGCCATAAGACGATGTCCTGCTAATTCTATTTCGGAATCACGTGGCAATCTATTTCCTAGAGCAGAGGAAACATAAAAAACATCTGTAGATGTTCCTCCCATGTCAAAACCGACAATTTGTTGATCAACATATCCTGTAAAACGAGCTGCTGCTAAAGCTCCTACCATCCCCCCAGCAGGTCCTGAAAGTATTGTATCCTTTGCATATAAGTGTTCAGGAGAAAACAAAGCTCCACTGGATGTCATTACACTTAATTTTGTTGATTTACCGAGATCATTTCTAAATTTAAGTAAATATTTTGAAAGAATTGGTGAAATTGTTGCTTCCGCGAGAGCTGTTTTTCCTCTTGGAATAAAACGAGGTAGAGGTGCAACCGCATGAGAACAAATAACTGTCTTGAAGCCAAATTTTTTCAACCAATTATGCAAGCAAATTTCATGAGAGGGGTTCTTATATGAATGCATCATTGCAATCGCACATGGATGCTGTAAATCAAGCCAATTTTTCAGAATAATACTTTTATTTAAAAACTCAAACGATAACGGCTCAATCTCAGAACCATTAGAATCTATTCGACCTGGGATTTCCAAAACCTCCCTTGCAAGGAAAGGGGGCGATTCAAGCTTTAATGAAAATAAACTACTTCGATGTTGATCACCTATTCGTAACACATCTGCGTAACCTATATTTGTAAGCAGTAGAACAGGGTCCCCTGTTTCTTCTAAAAATGCATTTGTTGCAACAGTTGTACCTAATCTAACCTCCTTAACAAGTCCATATGGAATAGGAGACCCTTCTTCTATTTTAAGAATTTCTCTAATGGTTCGAATAGCCGGGTCAATAGATTGATCAGATTGCTCTGAAAGGAACTTGCGAACAATCCACTTACCTTGCGGGCTAACAGCAACCAAATCGGTAAATGTTCCGCCTCGATCAATCCAGAATTGCCAACCCATGACTAAAAATGATTTTTCTAAGGATCATGAAAACATACGACATTAAAAAATTCTATCAATCCTGGAATCACGTCCTATTAAGTCAATAATAACTTATAAATACTATAGGCTTCAATCGTTAGCAAAGAATTGAAATTTCAATCCTATAAAAATGAGTAAAAGGGAATTATGTTTAAATATGGACTTTTGGTCAAATTATTTTGATTAATATTATGCCTGTTTCTAATTGAATCATTTGACAAATTAATTATGCCGTATAATTCCGTCTTACCAATAACTATGTTCTCTAAGCTAAAAACACACAACCTACTACGGTGAATATCCTTTATGATTCTGCAGATTCTTATCAGATAGCGACACTGTTATTTATTGCCGGTAGTATAGGAGCGCTATTGGCTTTCTATTTACTTATTCAAAATGTCTATGAAATATTCGGACATTCCTCAATTGAATGAAATAAAATTCGTCAAGAAGAAATAGAAATTTGACTAGTAGATCTAAAACTAGAAGAATATAGCTCTAGATATAAACTGTGGAGCGTGGAAGATGAACAAGATTCATCTTAAAAAGCATTGAAGAGACTAATTAAAAAACTAGTCTATAAAATAATGTATATTTCATGAGAAAATAAGGAAATTAGCACAATAAATAGATTTTTAAGCCTATATTCAATTATTCATTATAATAGGCTGGGATCAACTCAATGATTTCTGCCTCCAAAGTTTCAATTTAATAGCTTTATGGAAACTTATGTTAAAAGAGATGATCAATCATCTCAAAAAGAAATAACTATAATTGATTACGGATCAGGAAATATAGGCTCATTAAAAAATATAATTAATAAAATAGGAGCAATAGCCAGAGTTGAGTCGGAACCGACCGAAATAAATAAAGCTAAAAAAATAATACTGCCTGGAGTTGGATCGTTTGATAATGCAATGAAAAGACTGGAAGAAGTACCTGACTTGCTAAAAGTATTACATGAAAAGGCATTTTATGAAGAAACTCCCTTCTTAGGGATTTGCCTTGGAATGCAATTGCTAACTTCAGGCAGTGAAGAAGGATCGAGGCCTGGTTTAAATTGGATAAGTGGTATAACAAAGAGATTTGAAATTTCTAGTGGTATAAAAGTACCTCATATTGGATGGAACAATGTAAAAGTTATTAGAGATTCAATCTTAACCAAAGGTATAATTCCAAATGACTATTTCTATTTTATGCACTCATACTATATTCATGTAGAAGATAGAAGGAATGCAATAATGTCAACCGAGTATGGAGTTGAATTTGACTCAATAATAGGAAGCGGAAATATTTTCGGAGTTCAATTTCATCCCGAGAAGAGTAATCAATATGGAATAAAGATTCTACATAACTTTAATTCATTATAATTAAATTTGGTAATTTAAAAGTAAAGAATAATTTTATATCTGCAAATCTCTACTCTGAAGTTTCTAGAATAACTTCCAATAATACAGCAATATGAATGACAGTTACATGAATATTTCGATTTAGCCAGAGAACATCTATTATTCCTATACCAACTTAGTATGAGATACAAAACCAATTAAATCGTGACTAAATCAGTTGAATTCAGCAAAGCGTACAAAATCCTTCATTCTATTAAAGAAGGCAATGAAAACGAGAAGGCTGAACTAGAGTCATTACTAAGAGAATACAAAGAAGCAACAAATGCCGAAAGCTTTTTGCATGAATTAGGACAAATCTTCTTATGTATTGGAGTAGAAAAACTTTATGAGTATTCCAAATCAAATGATCTAGAGTTTATAGGAAAAATAACAAAAGAAGAGTGGCAAGATTTAGCTAATAATAACAAAGCTGATCTACCACCTTACCTTGCTAATGCAATGATAAAACATGCAAAAGATAATCAAACACCTAAGGACCTTTCATCTAAATGGGAAATCTCAAAAAGAGAAGTCGAAAAGCATGTAATGAACATGGCTAGATATATTACTGAAGGTATTATCGATACATTAGAGTGAGATCTGCTTATGATTGATAATATACTAGAATTTATAACTTCTGGCCGCATCTATAATCAGATACATCATAAGTCTAATTTAGATATATAATTGATATTTAGATCATACTTAACCTTTATGAGATGGCCACCCCATAAAGCATGGACGTCTTTAACTAGCCGTAAGGGATACAAACACTTTGAAGTCAAACAATATGGAGGGAAAAAAGATAAGCGATGGGTTGAACTCGTTGCGATTTTAAATAAGAATATATACATTCGTGTTAACTGCATTGAACTATTTTCATCAAAGAAATGGGAAAGTGGTTGGAAGCAACTTTCTAAGGATGAAGCAGAAAAGGTTCAAAAAGCAATAACCGAAGAAAATACTAACGGGGGAAATACAACAGAAGAGCTATAGTCAAAAAATCAGAATATAGATACAAGTAATAATTCCCTAGTGTGGAATTATTACTTGTTCTTAGAGTTTATAAAAGCTATAGACTAAACGGTTGCACAGTACTCAAAAGCATTGTGCTATATATGGAAGGAATAAACAAGAAAAACTGTTCTAATCATTTCTATAGTTGTATAATAATGGTATGCTATATAAATACCTATAGTCTTACAAATTGATTGAGGGAATTTTGCTTGCAAAGACTTGCTGAATACTTCAAGGTGCTCTCAGAATCAAATCGCCTATCTGTCTTACAAGCTTTAAAAGATGGCCAGTTAAATGTGACCGCTGTTGTTGAGAGAACTGGATTGTCACAAGCATTAGTCTCGAAACACCTTAAGGTTCTAAACATCGCTGGACTTATACAAAGAAAGCCAATAGGTAACTTGGTCTATTATCAAGTTGTTGATAAAGGTGTCTTCAAGCTAATGACACAAGCTGAGAAGTTAATAATTAGTGCACATCAAGAAAAGATTAATGCGATAAATTCAAATATCTAAAAACACTTAGCTACAAATAGGAGAACAAATCTAAGTATGCTCGACCATAATTTTTAAAATTATATTCAACTTAATTATTAACTGAAATAAAACTAATTAAAATTTTTCGCACTATTTGTTGGAATATACAAATAAACCAATAAAATTATTTATTCATCTCAAGATCTACTTTATGATAGTACAGTTAAAAAGGTCAAACCTTTTCAAATATACAAAAATTTCCAAAAATGACAGGCCATAGAATAATTCCAACTCTTTTGATTGAAGATGAATTGCTAGTTAAAACTGTAAATTTTAAAAATTCCAACTACATTGGGGATCCTATAAATGCTGTAAAAATTTTTAATGATCTAAAAGTAGATGAGCTAATAATATTAGATATTAATACTAAAAAAAGAAATTGGTATCCTAACATAAATCTACTAAGTAAAATGGCGTCAGAATGTTTTGTTCCTCTTACATATGGAGGGGGAATAAATACAATAACGCAAGCCAAGAAAATTTACGAAATAGGCTTTGAGAAGATCTCAATAAATACTAAAGCATTAGAAGATCCTAACTTTATCAATGAAATGGCGCATTATTTTGGAAGTCAATCAGTTATTATTTCAATAGATGTAAAAAAGAATTTGATGGGTAATTTCAATATTTATAAAAAGAATGGTAGAAACAGAGTTAAATATGATCCAGTTAAGTGGGCAATAGAAGTAGAAAAAAGAGGTGCTGGTGAGATTCTACTAACATCAATAGACAAAGAAGGAACCTTGAGCGGTTTTGAGGAGGGTATAACCCAAGATATATGTAATGCAGTTTCGATTCCAGTAATTGCAAATGGTGGATGTTCATCTATTAAAGATATAGAATTGATAGTTAAAAATTCCAATGCTTCGGCCGCTGGGGTTGGAAGTATGTTTCTCTATCAAAAAAAAGGTATGGGGGTTCTAATAAATTATCCAGAAAGAGAGGATTCTATGAATTGGCAAATCAAATTTTAAGAGTTTATAAGAACCTCAAAATATAGTTACTGAACGAAAGAATAACTTTTAAATGTTTATAGTATGGAAATACCATGAAAAATCATCTTATCCCTTAAGAAGGTAGAAGAAATAAATTGGAAGTTAATAGGCTATTTATGTATCGATTTAAAGTAGGTATAGAGATAGAAATATCTACAAATTAGTTAAAATTTATATGCCCTAATATGTTAAAATATTAGTATTTATAAAAATAGCTAAATAAAAGATGACTGCAGAATTCAAGGGGAGAAATCTACTTCAAGAAGATGTTCAAATATGTAGCAGATGCATATACGATTCAAGTATAAGAGGAATAACCTTCAACAAAAAAGGGGAATGTAATTATTGTGAACAAATAGATCTGCTCAGCGCTGAATATGGAACAGGAACAGAAAAAGGAATAAAAACCTTCGAACTTATTGTAGAACAAATAAAAAAAAGTGGAAAAGGTAAGCGATATGATATTGCAATAGGTGTTAGTGGAGGAACTGATTCATCTTATATGCTTGTTCTTGCAAGGAAATATGGTCTAAGGCCCCTAGCTGTCCATTACAATAATACATGGAATACATCTACTGCTGTTAAAAATATCTATAAGGTTACAAGAGCCTTAGATATAGATTTATATACCTATGTTGTAAATAACAAAGAATCAGAAGATATTCTAAGATCCTTTATTAAGGCTAGCGTTCCTGAGGTTGACGGCCCAACAGATTTAGCCATGACTGAGGTTATGTATAGAGGATCATCAAAATATGGTATAAAATATATTTTTGAGGGTCATTCATTTCTAGAGGAAGGTATAGCGCCATTAAATTATTCATATTTCGATGGTAAATATATAAGTTCGATACACAAACTATATGGGAATTTAAAAATGAAGACTTTCCCAAATTTAACATTTACAAGATTTCTTTATTGGACATTAATAAATAAAATCAAACGAATTAGACCTTTTTGGTATATACCATATGCCAAAAAGGACGCTAAAGTATATCTAAAGAATAATTTTGGATGGGAAGACTATGGAGGACATCATTTAGAAAATAGATTATCTTCATTTCATCATAGTTTCTATAATCCTATTAAGTTTGGTATGGATCAAAGAAATAATTTACTATCTGCGCTTACACGTACAGGAAAAATTACTAGAGATGAGGCTATTACTCTCTATGCACAAAGTCCAAACTATCATCATGAAGATTTAAATTATATAATTAAGAGGCTAGATCTTACACAAAACGAGTTTTGGCAACTAATCAAAAATCCCAATAAACTTTATACTGATTATAAAAGCTATAAAAAGCGCTTTGAATTCCTCAGGCCTCTATTTTATATATTAGCAAAGTCAGATATTGTGCCTATGAGCTTTTACCTAAAATATTGTATTCCTCAAAAATTCAATTAGAGTTATTTTATATCTATTTTGATGATTGAATAAATTAATTGATTTCATCAAAATTTGATTAAATGCTACAAGATTACTCAAAATATTCCTAGAACCATTGAATAATGACTAAAGATGTAAGTCTAGACGCTTATAATTACCAAAATAAATAAAAGCAAGAGACTTTACTTCTAGTAGTGACTATTATTGATTTGGCTCTATCCAGGATTTTAATTGAAAACCTACTTTCTTGCGAGGACTTCATATGATGCAATTTGTCCATAAAGTTTGTGCGGATAAAATGGCAACTCTACGGAATCAGGATTCACTCTTGTTAAGCCTTCTCCTGCTATTGAAAAGGATTCGAAACCTATAGCCTCAAGGTCCCTTTCAAGGGCTGATATTGGTATAAACATTCCATCCTTAAATGTCTTCTGATTAAAATTATTAGTTGTAAGATATAAAATTGTATTTTGAATAGTTTCTATAGACCATTTGCATGGATCAAAATCTAGAGCGGGATTGTTCGGCTGAATAATATTATGAATCATCCAACCTATATCATATGCGTTAAAGTATAACAAGCCTCCCTTTGAAAGTACTCTGTAGAAGCTCGACAAAGTATCTTTCCATGCGGAAAGCATGATAGAATTATAGCAAAATATTGCACCAAAGAATTCATCATCAAACTTATCAATGTTCATATTAGAGTCGACAAAGTTTAAATTTTCTATTTTAAGTTGAGCTGCTATATTTTTTGCAATTTTAAGTCGTTCAATATCTGCGTCGATCCCAATTACGGAATCATTTAATTCACTTAAAACGATTGACCATTGTCCATATCCACTGCCAGCATCTAAGACAGGAGATTTAAGTGATGAAAAACCTATTGAATAAATACGTGATCTATATTTATCCAAATCACCTCCATTGTAAACACGACGAATAAAATTACTATCATTTTCACTTTCAATCAAACTCTCATGCATTGCTTTATTTAAGGCATCTAATACTTTTTCGGATGAATAATGAGACATTGATTATATGGAAAATAAATAGAATTTTTTTCATTCTAGCTTAAAATGATCATATTTCAGCCACTCAGATACTGAGCAAAAAAAATAAATCTTTTTTACGAAAAGATTAGAATTTCTGGTGTTAAATAGCACTTGCGTTATCGGTCTGGGTAAATAAGGAAGATTTAAGACAAATACCATCTCATTCATTGCAGATGTAGGCATATTTTTAATTCTCAATCAACTCTATTTCAAACCAACCTTCTAGATACCTTCCTTCGAGACTTTTATTTATTAGTCGGTTTTAAGAACTCGCCGAAACCCTCTAAAACCAAAGCTGATATAGCCATTGGCTACATTAGTCTAAATAATCAACCCCGAGTGCCTAAGGAGTTGCTCGTGCTGACGTTAAGACAAGCCTTGAACAGCAGCTCTGACTGTTCTAGCACCTTGTTAGTTAGGCTATAAATTTCATCACTCTTTGTGGTCTTATAATTAAGGATTCGACCACAACTATTAGGCACGTCCTTCTTATTGAGAATAGCAAGTACTTGAGACTCAGAAAGTTAAACAAAAAGGTTAGACAACAAGCCTTGTCTACCTGGTAAATCCAGCACTAAACTAGAGGTTCATACATTGAATAGGAACTCCATAATATCTCCTTCTTGAACAAGATATTCTTTACCTTCACTACGTAACCAACCACGATTTTTGGCTTCCAGTATTGAAGTAGCCTCAATTAATTTCTCGTAGGAGATAGTCTGAGCACGAATAAAACCTTTTTCAAAATCTGTATGTATAACGCCTGCTGCTTGAGGTGCAGTCATCCCCTCTTTTATTGTCCAAGCCCGTGTTTCTTTCTCTCCTGTCGTGAAATAGGTTCTCAATCCTAACAATTGATATGTAGCTCTTATTAAACTTTCCAAGCCGCCTTCACAAACACCTAAACCATCGAGATAATCTTTCCTGTCTCTATCAGTCAACTCAACAAGTTCAGCTTCTACTTGTGCAGAAACCCTAATTATTTTAGTTCCATTTATATTAGCCAAATCTGAAACTTTTTCACTTAATTCGTTTCCACTTGCTAAATCATCCTCACACAAATTAGTCGCATAAATAATTGGTTTAGCAGTAAGCAATCCTAGCTGTTTAATCATCCTTTCTTGAGTTTCAGTAAATTCAAGATTCCTAACAGCGCCTCCCTTTTCCAATTCCGACTGAATACTAATCATTAATTCATCTTCTGACTCTGCATCCTTGCTGTTTCGAACTTGTTTTTTTAATCGCACGCGTCTTTTCTCTACTTGATTTAAATCTGCAAGAGCAAGTTCTAGATTAATTACTTCAACATCTCTAACAGGATCTACGGATCCTGATACATGTACAACATCTGGATCATGGAAGCAACGAACAACATGAATAATCGCATCAACCTCTCTTATATTAGAAAGGAATTTATTTCCTAGCCCCTCTCCTTGACTGGCTCCCTTAACCAATCCAGCTATATCAACAAATTCAATTCTCGTTGGTATTAATTGTTTGCTATTACTAAGTTCAGCGAGAGTTGCCAATCTACCATCTGGCACAGAAACTGAACCTACATTAGGTTCGATTGTGCAAAAGGGGAAATTAGCAGCCTGAGCCTGAGCGTTCGCTACCAAAGCGTTAAACAAGGTAGATTTCCCTACGTTTGGTAGGCCAACAATTCCAGCTTTAAGCATGGATCGAATCTAGCGCGACACAGCATAGGCTAATCATCCAGGTTAGCTTGTCTGAGTCATCATTATCATCAGTTCTCATCTAGGCTTAAAACAGTAAAATACCTTGGTAGAGAAGAAATCCGTTAATGATTTCAAATTACGATTAACACCATTATTCTCAAATGATCAAATTCAAATTACTTAGATGGCGTTGGATAAGCGTTGCCACCACTTTTCTAATAGTCAGTGGGGGCGGGTTATTTTGGAAAATCAACCAAGATCAAAACAAAGTTAGAGATCTCACTAAATACACCATTGCCGCTGAGAGCGGAAAACTACCAGGGTTAATTAGTTCTAGTGGCGAGCTTCAGGCAGAACGAAGTGTGAATGTAAGCCCTGAAAGACAAGGGCTTTTAGAAGAGCTTTATGTTGAAGAGGGAGACGTAGTCGAAAAAGGGCAAGTTCTTGCCAAAATGGATAGTGGTGACTTTCCCTTTCGACTTGATGAACTAAGAGCGGATTTTGAAAAGCAAAAATCTTCCTACGAGCGTCGTAAAGAACTTTTCATTGAAGGAGCAATTAGTGCTGAGGAACATGAAAAATACCGCAATCAATACCTAATTAGCAAGGCTCGTTTTCAACAGAGAAAAGAGGAAGGGAAAGAATTAATTATAAGAGCTCCCTTTAATGGAGTAATTACTGCCCGCTATGCAGAACCTGGAGCTTTTGTTGCACCCACAACAAGAGCTTCTTCGATTGCAGGGTCAACAAGTACTTCAATTTTGGAGCTTTCTAAAGGACTTGAAGTTTCAGCAAAAGTTCCTGAAAGTGATATCAATCGAATAAAAGTTGGGCAAAAGGCAACTATTCGAGTAGATGCTTTCCCTGAGAATCGATTTCAAGCAACTGTAAAAGAAATAGCCCCTAGAGCAGCAAAAACAAATAACGTAATTTCATTTGAAGTCAAACTAGAGTTGATAACCCCACCGGAGTTCATGAGAATAGGAATGACTGCAGATGTTGAGTTTCAGACAGGGGAGACAGCCTTAAGGACATTAGTACCGACAGTTGCAATAGTTACTGAAAATGGTACGCCCGGTGTACTGCTTGTAGATCAAAATAAATCCCCAATATTCCAGGAAGTAGAGCTTGGAACGAGTAATGGCAGTAAAACTGCGATATTGAAAGGTGTAAACCCTGGTAGTCTTATTTTTATTGACTTACCTCCATGGTCCAAAAGAAAACGTAGCTAGAAACCCTTATCATTATTAATCTATGTCTAGAAAAAAAGAAAAACCAACAATACTTTTAATTGATGGACATTCACTTGCCTTTCGCAGTTTTTATGCCTTCAGCAAAAGTGGTGAAGGAGGCCTTAAAACTAAGGATGGTATCCCCACAAGTGTTACCTTCGGCTTTCTTAAATCACTATTAGACAACTGCAAAGTTCTAAGCCCTGAAGGAGTTGTCGTAGCATTTGACACCGCAGAGCCAACATTTAGACATAAAGCCGACCCAAATTACAAGGCAAATAGAGATGTTGCTCCAGACATTTTTTTTCAGGATCTTGAACAATTACAAAGTATTTTAAAAGAAAACCTCAACCTTCCTTTATGCATAGCTCCAGGCTTCGAAGCGGATGACATTCTAGGAACTCTTGCAAAAACAACTTCATCACAAGGTTGGAAAGTAAGAATACTCTCTGGCGATCGTGACCTATTTCAACTAGTTGATGACAAGTCAGATATAGCTGTTCTTTATATGGGTGGCGGGCCATATTCAAAAAGTAGCGGTCCATTATTGATTGATGAGGCCGGTGTAAAGAAAAAACTTGGCGTTTTACCTAATAAGGTTATTGAGTTAAAAGCATTAACAGGAGACAGCTCAGATAACATCCCAGGAGTTAAAGGTGTTGGGCCTAAGACAGCTATAAACCTTCTACAAGAGAATGGTGACCTTGAAGGGATCTATAATTCCTTAGAAGTTATAGAATCTCAAGGTTTAAATTCATTTAAAGGTGCTTTAAAAGGTGCTGTAAAGATCAAACTAAAAAGAGACCGGGAGAACGCATTCTTATCTCGTAAACTTGCAGAAATACTTACCAATATTCCATTACAAATTGAATCCGATTTTAAACTGAAAGAAGTAGACAATGAGGGGCTTAAGATCCGTCTTGAGGAATTGGAACTAAACAGTTTAGCAAGACAGATTTCAAGTTTCAGTGCTACCTTTTCACAAGGTGGTTTCAATAAAAATAATAGTAAAGAACTGTCAATTAAGGACGAAAATGAGAAAATTAAGTCCAAAAAGGAATCTATAGATTCTTTGCCAGAGATTAGACCTCAAATAATAACAAATAAAACTGAACTAAACTCTTTGATGGACTTATTGATGACTTGCAAAGAGACCAGAAATCCAGTCTCCCTAGATACAGAAACAACAAGCATTAATCCATTCAAGGCTGAACTTGTAGGCATCGGAATATGCTGGGGAGAAAGCATTGAAGACATTGCCTATATTCCTATTGGCCACCAGGATAAACACAGCCTAATTGAAACGAATACGCCTCTTCCACAACTTCCTCTTGATATGATTATAGGAACATTATCTCCTTGGATAAGTAGCAAAGATCACCCTAAAACGCTTCAGAATGCTAAGTATGATCGGTTAATCCTTTTGAGACACGGCCTATCCCTTCAAGGCGTTTGTATAGATACAATGTTGGCTGATTATTTACTTGATTCTACTCAAAAGCATGGATTAGATGCAATAACTGAACGTGAATTTAGATTTAGGCCAAAAAAATTCAATGATCTGGTTGAAAAAGGAAAAACATTTGCATCAGTTGATATTAAATCTGCAAGTCTATACTGCGGAATGGATGTTTACCTAACAAGAAAATTGGCAATTACTTTAAGAAAAAAACTTTTCGAATCAAATCCAAAATTAATTAAATTACTTGATGAAATAGAACAACCTTTAGAGCCTATTCTTGCTCTTATGGAGTCAACTGGAATACGAGTTAATACAGTATATTTAAGAGAACTTTCGGAAGAAATTAATGAAACACTAAGATCACTAGAAGAAAAAACTTTTGAACTAACAAATATTAAATTTAATCTTGCTTCTCCAAAACAGTTAGGAGAAATACTCTTTGAAAACCTAAGATTAGACAAAAAAAAATCCCGTAGGACCAAAACCGGCTGGAGTACCGATGCAGTTGTTCTTGAAAAACTAGAAAATGATCACCCTCTTATTCCCCTAATAATTGAACATAGAATACTAAGCAAACTGCAGTCAACATATATAGATGCACTACCTCAACTAGTAGAGCCAGAAACTGGCAGAGTTCACACTGACTTTAACCAAGCAATTACTGCTACTGGTCGATTAAGCAGCAGCAATCCAAACTTACAGAACATTCCTATACGAACTGACTTCAGCAGGAGAATAAGAAAAGCCTTTATTCCTAATAAAGATTGGCAATTGCTAAGTGCTGATTATTCGCAGATAGAACTTAGAATACTTGCACATCTTTCTGGAGAGGATCTCTTAATAGAAGCTTACATGAATGGCGAAGACGTACACAAACTTACCGCAAAATTATTGCTTGACAAAGATGAGATTAAGCCCGAAGAAAGAAGACTTGGCAAAACAATAAATTTTGGAGTGATTTATGGTATGGGCGCAAATAGATTTGCACGTTCAACAGGTTTAGGACAATCTGAAGCAAAAGAATTCTTACAAAAATATCGACTAAGATATAAAAAGATATTTGAATTTCTAGAGCTTCAAGAAAAGCTAGCCCTAACCAAAGGATATGTCGAGACACTAATGGGAAGGCGAAGGTATTTTCACTTCAACCCGAACGGACTAGGAAGGTTCCTAGGAAAAAATACTAAAGAAATAGACCTGGCAATGACTCGACGTGCTGGCTTAGAATCACAGCAATTAAGAGCTGCCGCCAATGCCCCCATTCAAGGATCAAGTGCAGATATTATAAAAATTGCCATGATCAAACTTCAAAGAAAACTTAATAGCTACGCTTCTTCTGCAAGACTGTTGCTGCAGGTTCATGATGAACTGGTTCTAGAAGTCAAGCGATCTGAAAGAGAGATTATAACCAAGATTGTGAGAGATACAATGGAGCACGCAGTTAAATTAAAAGTACCTCTAGTAGTTGATACTGGTATTGGGGAAAACTGGATGGAAGCCAAATGAAAAACCTCATAACTATTTATTTTAACCTTAAAAAAACTCTAAATTCCTAAAGACGTGTCTCTAAAGCTGACCAACACAATCACTCGAAAATTAGAGGATTTTATCCCTATAGTTGAAGGACAAGTAAACATATATTGTTGTGGAGTTACCGTATATGACTTATGTCATTTAGGGCATGCGCGAAGTTACATTGTTTGGGATGTTCTAAGACGATATCTAATTTGGAAAGGTCTTAAGGTAACTTTTGTTCAAAATTTTACTGATATCGATGACAAAATTATTAACCGAGCTTTACAAGAAAATACCTCAATTAATGAAATAACAGAACGCAATATCAATAAATTCCACGAAGATATGGATGCTCTTGGAATTCTTAGGCCTGATCGAATGCCTCGTGCCACAAGATGCTTAGAAGGTATCTGCGATTTAATTAGTCAACTAATTGCAAATGGTTCTGCCTACTGTGTAAATGGAGATGTCTACTTCTCTATAGAAAAGTTCTCAGAATATGGCAAGCTAAGTGGTCGAGATATTACAAGCCAAGAAAAAAATATAGCCGGAAGAATTACACAAGAAGAAGAATATCGAAAGAATCATCCTTTTGACTTCGCACTCTGGAAAAAGGCAAAGCCTAATGAGCCAAGCTTTCCATCTCCTTGGGGCAAAGGTAGACCTGGATGGCACATTGAATGTTCAGCAATGGTTAAAGAAGAATTAGGCATAACCATAGACATCCACCTTGGAGGTGCGGATTTAATTTTCCCTCATCATGAGAATGAAATAGCTCAGTCTGAGGCTGCCTCAGGAAAAGATCTTGCAAAATACTGGCTTCACAATGGAATGGTCAACGTAGCCGGTCAAAAAATGAGTAAATCTCTTGGTAACTTCACAACAATAAGAGCACTTCTTCAACAAGGAGTTTCCCCAATGACCCTTCGGCTATTTGTTCTTCAAGCACATTATCGTAAGCCCCTTGACTTCACAAAAGATTCGCTAGATGCTGCTGCAAAAGGATGGATGGGTTTAAATTCTGCATTAGAACTAGGGAAAATTTATTCCAAGCAACTTGGTTGGAATTCGACTACCTTCTCAACAACAAATGAAAGTTCATTAGATTCAGAGAATACATTTGGACCACAATTAGGTTTACTTAGGGAAAGATTTATTAATTACATGGATGATGACTTAAATACTTCAGGAGCATTGGGAGTTCTTTTTGAAATAGCACGTCCTCTTAAGTCAATTTCAAATAGAATTGAACATGGTGAAAGCATAGTCCTTGAGAAGGAAGAAAGCAAAATCTTACTTAATCAATGGAAATTAATTGTTGAACTTTCAAAGACCTTAGGGCTAGAAACTGAGCAGTCAAATCCTTTATTAATATCTAAATCAGAAATAGAAGATTCAAATATTAGAGAATTAATAGATTTAAGAATGAAAGCAAAAGGAGAAAAAGATTTTGCGAAGGCAGATCAAATTAGGGATGAATTAAAAAGCAAAGGTATTGAATTAATTGATAAACCTAATGGAATAACAGAATGGATTAGAAAATAGCAATTACAGTTTTAGGAAATGAACCAATTATGAATAAGGTCAAAAATACTCACCGTTAATCCAAATGCTATAAATGGAGGTGAAATCCAACGCAACATAAAACGCAAAGTCCTTCTCAAAGTAATAGAAGAGCCACAGAAAGATAGGTCTTCATCAAACCTTCTAGGAACTACCCAGCCAATAAGTATTGCCAACAAAAATCCTCCAAAAATAAGTAGAATTCCTCCAAAAATAGCATCAAAAATTCCTAACATATTCAAGCTAAAAGCCGTAGGAATTCCAATAATAAAAATGCTAAATGTTGATACTAAAACTGCTTTCTTCCTAGTCCACCCCAAACGGTCAATCAAGGAAGAAACAGGAACTTCAAGCAAAGAAACTGATGAGGTAATTGCTGCAATATAGGCCAAAGAAAAAAATAAAACTGCTACCACTCTCCCAACAAAGCCCAATGAGGCGAATCCCGTTGGGAGTGCAATAAAAAGAGTCCCTACAGTTGATTCACTAACCACATCCTGCAAGCCAAAACTCATTACCACAGGGAAAGTAATCAATCCTGCAATTAATCCCACTGCAGTATCTAAACTCACAACTGCGAGAGCTTCCTTGGGCAAATTGTTACTTCTATCAAGATATGCAGCATAAGCAAGGATGCAACCTATACCTGTACCGATAGAGAAGAATGCCTGTGTAAAAGCATTCCTAACTGTTGTTGGATTCAATAATTCTTGCATATCTAGCCTAAATAAAAAAGTTCTATATCCATCCATTGCTCCTTCAAGAGTTCCAGCCCAGAGAGCCAAAATCAAGAGCAAAATAAATAACAACGGTACAAATAATCTAGAAAGTTTCTCAATGCCACCTCTAATTCCAGCCATCACAACCAAACCTGTAAGGAAAAGGCTAAAAATTTGTCCCATGAAAACACTCCCTCCAGTACTTACAGAATTAAAAAATAATTCTGCTTCTGCCATATCAGAGGGAAGGCCATAAAAAAGTGAGTGGAACAGTGTGTGAGCAGTCCAACCCATTAGGACCGCATAAAAAGAGAGGATTCCACTAGCAGCAACAACAAAAAGCCATCCCATAGGTCGCCATCGACTTCCAGCGGCCTTTAATGGTGCTAATAAAGGACTGTTTCCTGTACTACGTCCTAAAACCATTTCCGCTACAAGTACTGGAAGACAAACAACCAAAACAATCAACACGTATAGAAAAAGGAAAGCAGCCCCCCCTCCTTGAGATGTTCGATAAGCAAATCCCCAAAGATTCCCAAGCCCCACTGCACTTCCAGCCGCAGCAAGTACAAAGCCAAGGCCAGAGCGCCATTTTTCCCTACCCATAAAAAGAAATCTACTTACAACATCATCCAAGATTGGAACTTGGAGTGCACCTAATGGGAAACTAGTTTTAACAGCAACAATATTTTGAAAGCCATTAGCATCTTGGGGTCAACAGGTTCTATTGGGACCCAAACCCTTCAAATAGCTGAAGAATTCCCAAGTCAATTCAAGGTTGTAGCAATGACAGCAGGAAGAAATCTTCCTCTACTGGCTGAACAAATCAAAAAACACCAACCCGAGATCGTTGCAATATCCGAAGAGGACTTAATTCCTAAGCTTAAGGACCTTCTAAAAACAACCTCCAACAAAGGCAATTCATTTAAGTGTCCTCAAATAATTGGAGGGAAAGATGGCCTAAATACTGTGGCTTCATGGAATAGCGCAGATATAGTTGTAACAGGAATTGTTGGATGTGCAGGGCTTCTTCCCACACTCTCAGCTATCAAGGCAGGCAAAGATATCGCGTTAGCAAATAAAGAAACCTTGATAGCAGCAGGACCTGTAGTTCTGCCTGAATTAAAAATCAGTGGGAGTCAATTGCTGCCTGCTGATTCAGAGCATTCGGCTATTTTTCAATGCTTACAAGGAACACCATGGGAAGAGAATGCTCGACTTTCCACAGGGATACCAACACCAGGGCTCCAAGGAATACAACTAACCGCCTCAGGAGGAGCTTTCAGGGACTGGTCAATCGAAGAGCTCCAAAAAGCAACTATTAAAGATGCAACAAGTCATCCAAATTGGAGTATGGGTAAAAAAATAACCGTAGATTCTGCAACATTAATGAATAAAGGCCTAGAAGTAATAGAGGCACATTACCTTTTTGGCCTTGATTATAAACAAATAGGGATAGTAATACACCCTCAAAGCATTATTCACTCAATGATTGAGCTTTCAGACTCTTCTGTACTCGCTCAACTTGGATGGCCTGACATGAAATTACCAATTCTATACTGTCTTAGCTGGCCCAAACGTCTAAAGACTCCATGGAAAAGTTTAAACCTCAGCGAGGTCGGAGAGTTAACATTTAGGGAGCCAAATACTAAAAAATATCCATGTATGGAGCTTGCCTATTCAGCTGGCAAAGAAGGAGGGAGCATGCCAGCAGTTCTCAATGCAGCAAATGAAGAAGCAGTAGCACTATTTCTAGATGAAAAAATTCACTTTTTAGATATTCCGAAATTAATAGAGTTTACTTGCGAAAAACATAAGAAGGATTTCAAAGAATTTCCTAGCCTTGATGACGTTCTTAACGTTGATCAATGGGCAAGGAAAATAATTAGGCAAGAAGCAGATAGAAAAAAAATAAATTTTTCTCAAGAATAAAAATGAACTCATTAATAACTCATCATCTACTTCTTTGTGTAACTCCTTCATCCTCAAGGTGTTGTGACCCTTCAATAGGAAAAGAAAGTTGGCTTCGCTTAAAAAAAATTATAAGTGAGCTAGGTCTTGAGAGTCAGAGAAATAAATCAGGGATAATCCTAAGAAGCAAAGTTGATTGCCTTCGAATTTGCAAGGAAGGTCCCATTCTTCTTATATGGCCTGATGGTATTTGGTATAAAAAAGTTACATCTGAAAAGATCGACAAAATTATCGACGAACATATAATCAATGGGAATCCTTTAGAAGAATGGATTCTTAAAAGAACTCCATTCTCTATATCAAAAAAATATTCAACTTAAATTATTTAGCCATTTAGTAACAACAGTATCTCCCCAGCAGCCATCAACACCATGAAAGCCGTTATGCCCACCTCTAGCAGTCAATATCATATTTAAATCAGGTGAACGAAGAAATGATTTATTCATCAACAAATTTCTAGCAGCTTGAGCCGGAACCCATGGATCATCTTCAGATTGCAGAAACAATGTAGGAGGCAAAAAAGAACTTCTGTCTTCAAAAGAATTAACAGGTGAAGCTTTTCGATAATATTCATCCACATCAAGGAATCCCCATCTTGGTGCTGTAATTAATGAATCAAATTCTCGGAGGTTTTTTATTTTCTCATACCCTTTAAGCACTTTACCAAGTTTCCGTGTTTCAGCGATTGAAATGGGAAAGGGATCAGCAAAAGTTTGCTTAACAAGTCTATGTAAGAGCCATCTCTGATAGAGAGTATTCCTTGGTCTTTCTATTGAATTACTACAAGCTTCTAAATCTAATGGGCTGCTAACACAAACCAAACCATCCAAACATCTATTCATTTTATTATTAACCTCCTCAGACAAACAAGCATTTAATAAGATAGTTCCTCCTAGAGAAAGGCCTACTCCAAACAATGGCAATGTTTTGTTTTTACTTTCGCTCTTCAAGTTCTCAGAAAAATATCTAGCTATTTTTAAAGCCGGGATAATGTCGTTATTACACTTTGCTGCATAAGTTCCACCTGCAAGATGCCTGCCAGGATCAGCACCTCTTAAATTCAATCTCATAACAGCAAATCCCTCATCCAAAAGAGATATAGCCATTCTCCGTATCCCTAAACGTCTACTAGATCCACCAAGGCCATGCAGTAACAAGACCAAGCCTTTATAACAAGAGTAACTACGATGTGGACGATCTAAAAAGGCAAGTAAATAGCCAGCCCCAAGAGATTCTGATAAATAAGAAGGAATAGGTATTTGAACTTCTTCTGATCTTTCAGCGGGAAGAGTTTCCTCTATAAACGTATCCCTAAGAGTCTGCAAGTCTCCTCCAATCCAGGGTAAACGCTCTTTAAATTTATTTAATCCAAGCTCTTTAAAAAGACTGGAATTGATATCAAGTTCTTCTTCCAACACCTAATTCTTTAAGTTCAACCAAAAGGTCACCAAGAACCTTCTTAGCATCGCCAAAAACCATTGAGGTATTGGACAATTCAAATAAATCATTTTTTATTCCTGAATATCCTGCACTCATTCCTCTCTTAACAACAAAAACCGTACGGGATTCCTGAACATCTAGCACAGGCATTCCATATAAAGGCGAGCTAGGGTCGTTCTTTGCTTGTGGATTCACAACATCATTTGCACCAAGAACTAAAACAACATCTGTAGCAGGAAAATCAGGATTCACTTGATCCATTTCTTTAAGCTGCTGATAGGGAACATCGGCTTCAGCCAAAAGAACATTCATATGCCCAGGCATGCGACCGGCAACTGGATGAATTGCATAAGAAACTTCTATTCCTCCAGCCTCTAGAACACGAGTAACTTCTCTAAGAGTGTGCTGAGCTTGAGCAACTGCCAAGCCATAACCAGGAACAATTACAACCCTCTCGGCGACTTCAAGAGTTAATGCACATTCTTCAACACTACAGCTAGTTATATTGGTATACTCGCCTCCTTTTTCAATTGATGAAACTGAATTTGCTGCTATAGCACCACCAAATAAAACAGATAAGAGAGATCGATTCATCCCATCACACATAACCTGGGTAAGGATTAAACCTGCTGCGCCAACCATTGCACCAGCAACAATTAACAATTGGCTTCCAACTACAAATCCTGCTGCAGCCGCTGCAACCCCTGAATAGCTATTTAATAGAGAAATCACCACAGGCATATCTGCACCACCAATCGGGAGTGTTACACCAATACCTAATAAAGTTGATCCAATAACTAACGGCCAAATTCCACTATCACCACCAGAAATAATGTGAACAGAAGCTATGAATGAAAGTACTGAAAGGGAAATATTTAGTGCATGACGAAATTTACTTTGCATAAATGCAGGAGTGTTCAACCATCCCTGCAATTTGGCCATAGCAACCATTGAGCCACTAAAAGTAATTGCTCCAACAAAAATAGAAACAACAATAGAAATTTTCTCAATAAGCCCTATGCCAAGCTCAGAATCACCTATCGCCAAAGGATATAAAGCAACACCTAATGCAACTAACAATGAAGAAATTCCGCCACAACCGTTAAACAAAGCAACTGTTTCCGGCATGGAAGTCATTGGAACTCTTTTAGCGGTAATCCAGCCAAGAAAACCACCAACAAGTACACCCAAAACAATCCAAAGCCAAGAAGCTAGAGATATACCAATATCATTAAATGATTGGAATAAAACACCTGCAACTGCAAGGCTCATAGCTAAAGCAGCCAGTCGATTAGCTTCACGAGCTGAACGGATTTTTGAAAGTCCCTTTATCCCTAGAGCTAAAAGAAGAACTGCAATCAAGTCGATTGCAAACTTCAGAATTTGAGAAGCATCCATTAGGAATTGTCCTTCCTTCTATTTGACTTACGGCTGAACATTGCAAGCATTCTGTCAGTGACAACAAAACCACCAATTACATTAAACAATGCAAACCCTAATGCAACTGAACCCATAATCATTAAGGGAAGATTTCCCGCAGCCTTAATGATCAAGGTCAAACCAGCAAGCATTGTTATCCCAGAAATTGCATTTGCTCCACTCATTAGAGGAGTATGCAAAGTAGGTGGAACCTTCCCAATTAATTCAAGGCCCAGCAAGCTTCCTAATAACAATACCCATAAGGCTTCACTAAAAAATCCCATCAGTTAGAGCCTCCGTTGTTGAGCAAGTCAGGGAAACGAATAGAACCTTCATGACTTATCAATGAAGAAGAAATCATCTCATCCTCAAGGTTGAGCCTTAAAACGCCATCTGCAATTAAAGGCTGAAGAAGTGCCAAGAGGTTCCTTGCATAAAGCGAACTTGCATGATTAGGCACAGAACATGGCAAATCTGAGGCTCCTATAAGCTTTACTCCATTTCTGACTGTTGTTTGACCAGGGAGAGTCTCCGCACAATTCCCTCCTTGTGCAACAGCAATGTCAACTACTACAGAACCTGATCGCATTCGATTAAGCATTTCATGATTTATCAATCTAGGAGCTTTCTTTCCTGGGACTTGAGCAGTACATATTGCGACATCAGATTCACTTAATTGATCAGAGAGTTGTTTTCTTTGTGCAACCATAAATGCTTCAGAAGCTTGTTTTGCATAACCTCCAACCTCAGAAGGTTTTTCTTCAATTGAAGGGGGATCAATAAATTTGGCTCCTAAGGATTCAACTTGCTCTTTGACTGCCGAACGAATATCACTTACATAAACAATCGCTCCTAAACGTCTAGCCGTAGCAACTGCTTGTAAACCTGCCACCCCTGCACCCAATACAAGAACTCTTGCAGGCTGAACCGTCCCCGCAGCAGTCATTAACATAGGGAAGTACCGATCAAGGGCTGCAGCTGCAATAAGAACAGACTTATATCCAGCGATATTTGCCTGTGAAGAAAGTGCATCTGCTGATTGAGCTCGACTAATCCTCGGAAGCAATTCAAGGGCAATAGCCGAAAGAGAACTTTTTTCTAAAGCTCTAGCCAGAGTTGAATTTGCATAAGGAGACAGCAAACCAAACAAAACTGACCCTTTCTTTAGTTTTCCAAGAGCATTTTGATTAGGAGACTGAACACAAAGCAATACATCAGCAGTACTCCATGCTTCCGAGTCGCCAATAGGGACTATTTGGGCACCTGAAGAGGAATATTGCGAATCCAAAAAGCCTGCGGCTTGTCCTGCGCCTGATTCAACAGCAACCTTGCATCCAATAGCCAGATACCTCTTAACGGTATCTGGCGTTGCTGCAACACGAGTTTCTCCTGAAACAGTTTCAACTGGAACTAAAACTCTAACCAAGGCTTCTGTCCTTGAACCTTTAGAAGACTAAAGGGTAATTGTCCAGGAATAAAAGTGTTTTCTAAAAAATGATGTACCAAAAGGATTTATGTGGCTAGAAAGAAGCTAGATATTTTCTCTTGAATTTAATGGGCCTTAAAGCAATCGAATGCCCAGATGGCGTTTGCCACAGCCATCATGGCGGCCATTCAGTAGACCGTTCAGCAATGCACAAGAACCTTCAAGTCCATGGACGCGAGTGGTGTGAGCGCCTTGCAGAAAGAATTTACGAAATGTCAGTAGATACATACTCACAAACCGTAATGCCTAGTCTTCACTCTTCTGGCTGGCAAAGACGACATTTAGATTGGGAGTTCAAGCTTAGGGAAAATGAATCTGAACCAGACGAAACCCTTGTTGAAGGCATTATTAATGCGACAGAAAGCTTTCTAAGAAGTAGCGAAGTACACAAACTTTTTATTCAAGAGTTGGTTCAGGGAACCTTTGCTGAAGCCAGTGAAAATCCCCTTAGAAGCATTGCTGTACGCAAAATTATTGAGAATGAGTTAATTGCACTGATTGAAAAGCAAAAAGAAGAGCTAATTGACCGACTAACAAGTCAACTAGTCAATGATGCAAAAGGAAACTCTGATCTAGCCCATGAAGCCGCCAAAGAAGGCCTTGAAGAAGTAGAAAGACTTCTCCTAAATCACACAGAGGCTATTAGTTAGCAAAAACATAAAATAAATTCTTTACCATACAAGGAAATACTTCATTACAAGCTAATCTTTTCTAGATGCAATAGCATATAAATATTGAGATTGTTTCAGATTCTCAAGGTGATTATTATTTTTATTTGCCAAAACTGTTTATATAGCTATAAATAAATAATTAATTTCATTTTATCATCTCAACTTACTCCTTTCAGTTGCCTAGAAACTCTTTCGAAGCATCAATCCAACCTAGGACTTGGCAAAGAAAACTAATTCAACTTTTACGTCGTAGATTATCCAATAATCTACAAGGAAATTTCGATATCCTTATCCATGCAGGTCCTGGTGCAGGAAAAACATTAGGTGCCTTATTAAGCTTCATTGCAATGAAAAATGAAGGAAAGTTATCAAAATTTTTAGTCTTCTGTCACCGCAATTCAATAGTCCAACAATGGTTAGATTCCTCAAAATTACTGGGATTAAAAGTCGAAAACTACGATTCACTAATAGAACAAGAAAACAGTATTGACAAAGTTGATGGATTAGCAATTACTTACCAAAGTGCAAGCAGAAAGTCTGAGCATCTATTAACTGAAATCAATAGCTGGAAAGATAAGAAAATTCTAACTATTGCTGATGAGGCTCATCATCTAGGGCTAAACCCCGAAGAACCTCAAGGACCAATTTGGGGAGAAACTTTTCTAAAACTTTCAAATAAAAGCAAATTACGTCTTGGTCTTACAGGTACTCCCTTTAGAGCAGACAACTTAGCATTTTGTGCTGCTCGCAAAATCAAAATAAATACTGAAAATGAACAAATTGAACAAATAAATCCTGATCTAAGCATTGAATCACGCGAGCTGATTGAAGAGGGAGACGTACGTCCTCTTGAGTTCCGTTTTCAGGATGGTTGGGTTGAACACTGTAGAAATGGAGAAACAAATCCAAAATTATCCGCAATCTCTACAGAGCAAAGAGAAAGCTGGCGAGCTAGGAACTTAAGGCGCTCAATACGCCTCTCTGATAAAAGCAGCGTTGCCTTGCAATTACTAATAAAAGCCAGAAAAAGGCTTGACAGAATTCGTTCTATTCATCCAAACGCCGCAGGGCTTGTAATCGCACGGGACATCGAGCATGCCAAATCAATTGCTCAGTTCCTTAAGGAAGATGGTAACCAAGTGGAACTTGTGCACTCACAAAACAAAGATTCAATTGAACTTTTAAAGGAATTCCAAAATGGTAATGCCTCTTGGCTAGTAAGCATCGATATGTGCGCTGAGGGATTCAATGCCCCCAGGCTTAGAGTCATCGCGTATCTCTCAACAGTTGTCACAAAAGCTAGATTTCTTCAAAGTATTACCAGAGCAGTTCGGGTTTCCGCTTCTAGGGCCTCTATAGAGCCTATACCTCGTCACCCGTCATACATATATGCGCCTGCAGACCCCTTACTAATGGAGCATGCAAGCAGCTGGTCAGAAACAACCCCTTACCTAATTCGCGGAATTGAGGAATCCTTAACTGGATCAGATGCTTCTTTTAATCCTGGGGGGCCAAATCTTCCCCTAGAAGCAATAAATGACAAAGCAGACCGTTTAATAAAAATGAACACAGTGGAATTACCTAATTTCTTACAGAGATAAATATTTTTGTACTAAAAATATGCTTTTGTGCCAAAAATTACACGATATCGAGCCATCAACGTGTCAATCTAGTGGCCATTGGGGACAAATTCATGGATCAATCTCTTAAACGACGTATAAGCATTACAAGTTTTTGGGCTTCTTCTCGAATCTCAGTTCTTGACAGTCTTGAACGATATGAGGATAGTTTTGCAATCACCCAGGAATTTTGCGAATGGATTACATGCCTAGGAGAACATCCTGAACAACTAAAAGATTCCGTACTCCAAGCTCCTATCGCATGCAAGCTGCCACAAACTAAAGAAACCAACGACACAGATGAAGTGGTAGAAATTTAAAATAAATATTAAGCTAAAATTCATTTATTAAAATATTTTCTTTAGGTTCTATTTCTTTGGTAACCAACACTTTTTTTTTGATTTCACGCTTTAGGTCGTATTTTTCCTTGAAATAACTTCCAGATTCTCAGTGAAAAGATGAGTGCACTATCAGCAAAAATAGAAAATCTTGTAATCATCGGATCAGGTCCCGCAGGCTATACCGCTGGTATATACGCTGCTCGTGCGAACCTAAAACCACTGCTAATAACAGGTTTTCAAAGAGGTGGGATACCTGGAGGACAACTTATGACAACAACTTTCGTAGAGAATTTCCCAGGATTTCCAAATGGAGTTAAGGGACCAGAACTTATGGACCTCCTCAAAGCTCAGGCAGTGAGGTGGGGAACAGAGTTAATTGAAGCTGACGCAGATGAGATTGATATAACACAACGACCATTTCAAGTAACTGTTGAAGGCAAAAAAATATTCTCTCACTCAACGATCATCGCTACAGGTGCTAGAGCCAATCGTCTAAAGCTACCTAACGAAGAAATATTTTGGAGCAACGGAATAAGTGCCTGTGCGATTTGTGATGGAGCAACTCCACAATTTCTTAAAGAAGAATTAGCTGTAGTAGGCGGCGGAGATTCAGCCTGCGAAGAAGCTATATACCTTACTAAATATGGCAGCCATGTTCATCTTCTAGTTAGGTCAAACAGGCTAAAAGCAAGTGCAGCTCTAGCTGATAGACTAAATAAAAATACAAATATTTCAATTCATTGGGAGACAGAAGTTGTCGGAATTGACGGAAAAGATTGGTTAAGTTCGATCTTAATTAAAACAAAAGGCGAGCAATTGCATAAAAAACTTAAGATAAAAGGATTATTTTATGCAATAGGTCACACTCCAAATACAGAACTCTTGAAAAATCAACTAAACCTAGATAGCAATGGATATATCATCACCAATCCTGGAAAACCTTCTACTTCAATAGAAGGAGTATTTGCTGCTGGAGATGTTGCCGATTCCGAGTGGCGACAAGGTGTAACTGCTGCTGGTAGTGGATGCAAAGCCGCACTATCTGCAGAAAGATGGCTTACAATGAACAATCTATCTAGGTTGATTACTAGAAGCTCTGAAACGCCTAAGAGATCAAAAACAGAAGAAAAAATACCAACTAGCAATAAAGAGAATTACAACCCAAAAGCAATATGGCAAAAGGGTAATTATGCCTTACGAAAGCTTTACCATGAAAGCAATAGTCCTTTATTAGTAATTTTCACCTCCAAAACCTGTGGTCCATGTCATGTACTAAAGCCTCAAATTAAAAGAGTTCTAGAGGAACTTGAAGGAAAAGCTCATGGCATAGAAATAGATATAGAAAAAGATTTCGAGATTGCAAAGCAAGCTGGTATAAAAGGTACTCCAACTGTTCAGCTCTTCCTAAACAAGTCTCTAAAAGAAGAGTGGATGGGTGTTAAGCAAAGAAGTGTTTTCCTTAACGCTCTTAATAAGCTTATTGCATAAATTACCGCCTTCTAGGTCCTCCTGGGCGATTGCCACCTGGTCTACCTGAAGATCCTCCAGCATTTCTTTCCCTATAAGTAATCCTTCCTCTTGTCAAATCATATGGGCTTATTTCAACCAGCACCTTATCTCCAGCGAGAAGCTTGATTCGAAACTTTGTTAGTTTTCCTGCTGCTCGACATAAACACTGATGTCCGGCTGGCTGCTCCAGAGTGACCAAATAAAAACCATTGCCTTGTTCCTTTTCAATAACCCCCGAAGTTTCAATCATGTTGAAAAAACCATTTAAAACTATCCTATAGGTTTACTTTAAATGAAAACTTTGTAAATAGTACAATTTATAGTTTGAGAATGCCAATATAAGATCAATAATTGGCAATTTAATTTCTTTAAAGGCTTTTGATTCAAATCTTGCCGATAGAAAAATCCTCTTAAAAACTAAAAACAAAAATAAATTTCTCGCAATCTTTACTGCGAAATTTTAAGCAATAATCAACCAAGGGCTTCTTGAAGCTCTCTAACTACCTGCCACTGTCCGTAATAGTAATTAGCCATTGCTCTTCGATCAGAATCTTCAAGATTGTCAAAGGCATCGAATCCTAGGCTTCGCCATAACTCATTTCCACAAACTCGATCCAACTCACTCGTAGCTTCATCAGATAAGTTCCCTAGACGCCTTTGAAGATTTTTTATCTGAACAACAGACATAAGGAAAGCAAAGAACACTTGCTCATAGTACAAAAGAACTACGAAAGTGCCAGAGGGCTAAAAGGGTAATTTTTTCTTTGCATCCTTATCCAAGTCAGCCTCCATCTCCTTTAATCGCTTTAAGATCATCTGGTAATACTCGCTTATATAGCTTTCCATAGACGTTGTTTCAGATTTATCCAATCCAAACAAAGAATATGTTTCCTCCATAGGAGCATTAAGGGCAATTCCCCGTCCTGTAACTTCTGCAAAAGCTAGCCTATCGGCCACATTCAAAGTCGCCTCAAAGAAAGAAACCACAGCCTGAGTGACAGAAATAAGAAAAGGAGATACTCGAATAACTTTGGCAGATTTACCGCTATATTTTTCGCACAACTTGATCAAATCATCTGCATCCAATGCCTTAGGTCCAACTACAGGGAAACTTTTCCTTATGGTTTCAGGACGTTCTAAAGAGGCAACAGCAAAGCGAGCCATATCCTGTGTATTCATATAAGCAATCTTGGTAGGAGTTCCACTAACCCAAACAGTTTGACTATCAAGTACTGGAATAGCAAACTGTCCTATAAGGCCTTGCATAAAGGCTGCTCCCTGCAAAATTGTGTAGTCAAAAGAAGACTCTTCTAAAAATCGCTCAGTACAAAATTTGACGTCCATCAAAGGTACATCCCTATGACTGGCTGCTTCTAAAAGAGAAAGAAAAACCAATCTCTTGACTCCAAATTGATCACAGGCCCGAAATAAGTTGAGCTTCCCATCCCAATCAATTTCATAAACACTGTGAGAATCATCTGGCCTACAGGTTGCTGCATCTATAACTGCTTCTATTCCATCAATAGCATATTCAATTCCTTCCATATCCAATAAATCACCACGAGTTATCTCACAGCCCCACTCCTGAAGAAAGGCTGCTTTACGAGGATTACGGACCATGCAGCGAACCTTATGGCCAGCATCAATTGCTTTTTTAGCAATCTGCCTGCCAAGGGTGCCCGTACCACCAACCACCAGTAGGTTCATCGGAAAAGTCATCTCAATGAGAGCCTAATTGGACCAAAGACAGAATGCGAACTTTAATCTCCTTGGAATTTCAACAAAAGAGCGCCTCCTATAAGACCTAAAGGTATTAATACCCAGAAAGTAGCTGCTATGCCGAAAATCTCAGATGCCATGTTTTTCTTTTTTTAGGTACTAGACCATTTAAGTCCCTCCTGGTCCAATTTCTCCACAAATTTTCAAAAGATCTTTCAATGGTGCATCTGTCCTTACCTGTCCATCCATAAGAGCACTACGTTTTGCTTCAAAACCAGCATCTAGGAGACTCTCAATCAATTTAGAAAGTCTTGGAGGTCCTTTTAAATTAAGTCGACTCGCCAATTCATGTGTCGACCAACAAAAAAAAGGTTTTCCTTCATCATCCAAAAGCCTAAGCAGCAACTTCTTTGTCGATGGATCTATAGATGAACAAAGAGAATCTGTTAATCCCAACAAGTTTTTGAGTTCAGAATGCTTCTGTAATGCCCCCATCCAAAGAGGACCTGTTGTATCCCAGCGACCTTTAGATGTTTCACAATCACAAGCAGCCCATCCCTTTAAGCGAAGAAGTGATTGACAAGCCTGACTTCCGCAATATTCACAACGCGCCCAAAAGCCAAGGTTAAGTTCTTCGCAAATTTGAATACGTTTTTTAAGCCTCACTGCGATGCGAAAAGTCTTTCCATTACAAAATGAAGCTATAGGCTCAAATCCTCTACCTAGTAGCCAAGCTTGACGTGCCATAGCTCCTATTTGCAAACGCAAAGCTATTTCCCAACTCGATGGATTGGTTCTTGACGAAGCAGAAAGTCTGCGAATTGCTCTAAAGCGATCATGTCCTGTTAGGGAACGAGCATCAGTACTGGTTAAAAGAAGAGTCCCTTCTGGCTCAAGAATTTTAAAAGCAAGATAAAGCAAATCATTTGGGCAGCCAAAACAATCAATATCTATGAAATCAAAAAAATGATTATCTAAAAAAGCCTTTCCTAAAACCCTTAAAGCACAATCAGTATTTAAATTTAAAGAAATATTATCTCTTTTTAGAGTTATAGGCTTCATATTCTTTTCAATAAGAATTGACCTTTGAGGATCTGCATCATTAACCCAAATTTCAATATGCCTTTTAGTTAATCTCTCATTTAACCCTAACCCTGTTGATTCAAGACCCCACCTTAAGGCTCTAATGCCACATCCAGACATAAGATCCAACCATCTGAGCGTTTTTCTCGAATATTTTTTTGCTACAAATTGCTGACGCGCTAACAAAACCGAAAAATCTCTTGCAGTGCGGGCACCCTTATGAAAAAATCCACTACCAAGATCTAATTCAGCAAAACCTTCCAAGTAGTTGGAAGACTCATCCTTTAATTGACTTTGGATGGACATTCCTTCAACGCTCTCTAATAGTTCAGAATGTGAATTTGGTTCTAATTGGGGCGAATCAAATTATTGGTACTGGAAAGGATTTCGCTGCCATTGGAGAATTTTAGGTAAAGATAATACTAACCCCCTTTTACTTCTTCATGGATTTGGTGCCAGCAGCTCACATTGGAGAAACAATGCTTTCGAATTTGCCTCAGCAGGCTTCAGAGTATATGCATTAGATCTAATTGGGTTTGGGAATTCAGATCAAAGACTATTAAGAAAGTATCCCTTACTTGATAACAATTTTTGGGCAAAGCAAGTTTCTGCTTTTCTGGAACAAATTGTAGACACCAATTCTCAAGGGAAAGCTGTACTAGTTGGGAACTCATTAGGAGGACTAACTGCACTTACATCTCTTGTATTAAAACCTGAACAAATAAGAGCTGTTGTTGCAGCACCATTACCAGATCCAACCTTAATGCAATCAAATAAATGGATTGAACCAAATTTCCTAAGAAAAATCAAAAAATTTCTAATAAATTTCTTTTGGGACATATTTCCTCTTGAATTAATAATGCCTTTAATTACAAAAACATTTCTTATAAAAATCGCCTTACAAAGTGCCTATAGCAAATCAATCTATTCTGACCATGAACTTCAAAGGATAGTGATCCAACCCTCAAGAAAAGCAAATGCAGCTAAAGCCCTTAAAGCAATGTGCAAAGGAATGTCACTACGTCCACCAGCATCAACTGCAGATGCTTTACTAAAAAAATACATATCCAGGTCAAAACGTTCTCCAATACTTTTGATATGGGGTAAAAACGATAGGTTAGTTCCATTGATAGTGGGTCATAATCTGATAAAAGATTATCCAAGCCTTGATTTTTCGATTATTGAAAATTCAGGACACTGCCCCCATGATGAGTGTCCTGAACAATTCAATAAGAATGTTCTTAGCTGGCTTGAAATTAATTTAGGAACCCCTTCCAAAGCATGAAGCACACTCTTTCTGTTTTAGTAGAAGACGAATCCGGCGCACTAAGCAGGATCTCAGGACTCTTTGCAAGAAGAGGCTTCAATATCGACAGCCTTGCAGTTGGACCAGCTGAAACACAAGGTCAATCCCGAATAACTATGGTCGTCCAAGGAGACGATGAGACGCTACAACAAATGACCAAACAACTAGACAAACTTCTAAATGTTTTGCAAGTACTTGATTTAACAACGTTACCCGCAGTCGAAAGAGAACTAATGCTCCTAAAGGTTTCAGCGCCTGCACCCCAAAGAAGAGAAATCCTTGACTTAGTTAACGTCTTTAGGGCAAAAATCGTAGATGTAGCTGATGAAGCTCTTACTCTTGAAGTCGTAGGTGACCCTGGCAAGCTTGTAGCTTTAGAAAAACTACTTAATCCTTATGGAATATTAGAAATAGCAAGAACAGGGAAAATCACCCTTAAAAGGGCCTCTGGAGTAAACACTGAGTTATTAAAGTCATCCCCAATAGAAAGTATTTTCCCATCCTAAAAAACACAAAGTTTTTTTTCAATCATGGTTTAATTACTCTCGCACTAATCAACTTATCATCTTGATTAAGTTTATCAACAATATCAATTCCATCAATAACTTTTCCAAAGATTGAATATCTCCCATCCAACTCAGGCAACCTTCTTAGAGAAATATAAAATTGTGAACTAGCACTATTCAAAGGTTCAGAACGTGCCATTGCAACTGAACCTTTGTGATGTGTCAACTCCAATCTAGATATCTCTCCTGGATCATTTATAATTTGACCATATCTAGGAAAATCTTCCTTTACTAATTTTAATTCTAAAGGAATAAAACGAGGTTGACCCGAAAATTCATCAATATAATTTCCAATACCATACTTACTCTTAGCAGTATTAGGGTCTTTGGTTTTTGGATCACCTCCCTGGACAACAAAAGGTACAGGTTGTTTTACAACCCTATGAAAAATAGTCCCATCAAAAACACCTTTTTCCACTAAATCAATAAAATTCCCAGAAGTAACAGGAGCAAGATTGCCATCCAATTCAAGTTTAATTACCCCTTGATTAGTCGTTAGCTCTACAACTGCCTTACCTATAAGACAAGGCACACCAAAGTCAGGACAAGCTTTATAAGAAGATTCAATCTTTTTATTATTACAGCCAAATAGCAACTGATTAATTAAAAAAATTATTAATATAGGCAAAAATCTATTTTCACTGAAGGTCCTTGACATTGTTCAAACTCCTTCAAGGCTTACCCCCAAGAATCTGGCAAGCTCTGCTCCTTGCTTTTCCAATTCCACCAGAGGAGATGGTGCACCAACACTGGTCAAAGGCAAATCAGACCTTCCTTGGACCCTAAGGAGGATTCTACTTTTAGGATTTATTCCATCTTTAACTTCAAGTTTTACAGCTTTAACATCTTTAATTGGAAAAGTAACGTTTATCTCTTTCAAAAGACCTACACGCAAAATCTCAACCAAACCTCGCGCCTTATCAAAACGATTCACTCCTGACCCAAAATCTCTGGAAATCATCAACCAAAGGTATAAAGCAATAAATACGGCTATCGCACCATAAATACCCAAAATCAATCCCTGTGGGACAAAAATCATTTCTGACGGATGACCTATAGGCAGAAAATCCCTACCAAAAAAACTTGACAAGGAAGCGAGCGAAAAACCAATCCCCCCAACACTAACCACTCCTCCTGCGACGTAATTTGATGGACGTCGAGAGCCCAAAATCGTTTGTTCTAGAAGGGTTTTGGATCGGAGACTGTCCTGAATGTCAGCAGGCATAGAAGCATTATCAAGACCCCTATTCTCTACCCATAAAGGTTTTTTTTGGCAAAAACACCTAAGAAAAATGCCAATAAGCAATACAAGGGGTTTCAGCTAGTAATCATTTCCCCCAAAGAAGCATCCAGAATTGTTAATGTCGTGCGGTATCCCACAGCTTGCGGAATCACCGCATAAATTTCTCCCATGACAATCGCTGTAGGAAGCGCACCTCAACGGGGATGGTTTGACCTCCTCGATGACTGGCTCAGGCGCGACCGCTTCGTTTTTGTCGGATGGTCCGGCCTACTCCTATTCCCCACTGCTTATTTGGCACTTGGTGGATGGTTTGTCGGAACCACTTTCGTTACTTCTTGGTACACCCATGGTGTTGCCAGCTCCTACCTCGAAGGATGCAACTTCCTAACTGCTGCAGTTAGTACTCCTGGTGATGCAATGGGTCATAGCCTTTTGCTCCTATGGGGACCTGAAGCACAAGGCGATTTTGTTCGCTGGTGTCAGCTCGGTGGCCTTTGGAATTTCGTTGCCCTACATGGAGTATTTGGCCTTATTGGTTTCATGCTCCGTCAATTTGAAATTGCAAGGTTGATAGGAATTCGCCCTTACAACGCATTGGCCTTCTCAGGTCCTATTGCTGTTTTCCTGGCTTGCTTCCTTATATATCCTCTTGGACAGCACAGCTGGTTTTTTGCACCCTCCTTTGGAGTAGCTGCAATTTTCCGTTTCATTCTGTTCATTCAGGGTTTCCATAACTGGACTCTTAACCCCTTCCACATGATGGGAGTTGCTGGAATCCTTGGAGGAGCACTTTTGTGTGCAATCCATGGTGCAACTGTTCAGAACACCCTTTATGAGGATGGAAATCAAAGCACCACTTTCCGTGCATTTGATCCAACTCAAGAAGAAGAAACCTACTCAATGGTTACAGCTAACCGTTTCTGGAGTCAGATCTTCGGGATCGCCTTCTCAAACAAGCGTTGGCTTCACTTCTTCATGCTTTTCGTGCCTGTTATGGGCATGTGGGCTCCTTCCATTGGCATTGTCGGCCTAGCAGTAAATTTGCGGGCTTACGACTTCGTCAGTCAGGAAATCCGTGCCGCTGAAGATCCTGAATTCGAAACTTTCTATACAAAGAATGTTCTTTTGAATGAAGGCATGCGCGCCTGGATGGCTGCTGCGGATCAACCGCACGAAAACTTTGTATTCCCCGAAGAGGTACTGCCACGTGGAAACGCCCTTTAATAATCTTCTTGCAGGCAAGGGCCAAAG
This sequence comes from Prochlorococcus sp. AG-363-J23, assembly GCA_003280245.1. Classification (GTDB taxonomy): domain Bacteria; phylum Cyanobacteriota; class Cyanobacteriia; order PCC-6307; family Cyanobiaceae; genus AG-363-J23. Next base: position 44,373 of record QCFN01000001.1, on the reverse strand, counting down.
CTTAGAAGAAACCGGGTACGCCTGGTATGTAGGTAACGCCCGCCTAATTAATCTTTCAGGCCGCCTTTTAGGAGCTCACATAGCTCATGCCGGAATCATGGTGTTCTGGGCAGGTGCAATGTTGCTCTATGAGGTAAGTCATTTCACATTTGACAAACCAATGTGGGAGCAAGGCTTGATTCTCATGCCACACGTAGCAACTTTTGGCTATGGGATAGGAACAGGTGGTGAAATTACTGACATCACTCCTTTCTTCCAAGCTGGTGTTGTTCACCTGGTTGCATCTGCTGTTCTTGGTCTAGGAGGTGTTTTTCACTCTCTTGCTGGCCCAGAAAAGCTAGAAGATATATCGCCTTTCTTCTCAACAGATTGGCGTGACAAAGATCAGATGACCACAATCCTTGGACGTCACTTGTGCATCCTAGGTTTGGGTTCCCTTGCATTTGCAGTCAATTGGATGTTCCTTGGTGGTGCATACGACACCTGGGCACCTGGCGGTGGTGAAGTTCGCCTTATCACTCCAGAACTTAATCCAATAGCTATTCACTCCTGGCTAGCCAGTACCCCTTGGGGAGGAGGAGGTTGGATAGTCGGTGTTAATTCCATGGAAGTTATTGTTGGTGGCCACATCTACTTAGGAATTGCTCAGCTACTTGGTGGGCACTGGCACATGCAAACCAAACCATTTGGTTGGGCTCGCAGAGCTTTCATCTGGAATGGTGAGGCTTACCTAAGTTATGCCCTCGGTGGTCTTTGCGTAGCAAGCTTTGTTGCTTCAACCTTCGTTTGGTTCAACAACACTGCTTACCCCTCCGAGTTCTATGGTCCAACCAACGCAGAAGCTTCTCAAGCACAAAGTTTCACTTTCCTAGTCCGTGACCAAAGATTAGGTGCAAACATTGGTACAACCATGGGCCCAACTGGTCTAGGTAAGTATCTAATGCGCTCTCCAACTGGAGAAATTATCTTCGGAGGAGAAACAATGCGTTTCTGGGACTTCAGAGGACCTTGGCTTGAGCCTCTAAGAGGACCTAATGGTCTTAGCTTAGACAAGCTTGAAAATGATATTCAGCCTTGGCAAGTTCGCCGAGCAGCTGAATATATGACTCATGCTCCTAACGCCTCCATTAACTCAGTTGGTGGAATCATTACCGAGCCTAATGCGGTCAATTTCGTCAACCTTCGCCAGTGGTTGGCTTCTGCACACTTCTTCCTTGGCTGGTTCACCTTTATTGGTCACCTATGGCATGCTGGAAGAGCAAGAGCAGCAGCAGCTGGATTTGAGAAAGGGATCGATCGTAAGACCGAGCCAGTTCTCGAGATGCCAGACCTTGACTAAATCAAATCAATTAGAATATTTTTTCTAAATACTTTGTTTTTAAACCCTCGCCAAAGGCGAGGGTTTTTTTTTGCAAATTTTAGTTATGCGTTATGTTATTAACAAGCAGAAACCAAGAGTTATCTATAAAGTCATTGCATATCTTAGCCAAGGCAAACTTAGGCCAATAACATTACTATAACAACCCTCAATTCGTTTTATATACTGGGCTCCAATACCTTCCAAGGCAAATCCACCAGAGCATTGCAATGGCTCACCTGTAGCAACATAATCATTTATTTCTTTAACTCTCATTTCAACAAAATAAACTTTAGTTGTAACGACACTGCAATTAATATTTTCGTCAAAAGATTCTATTCCTCCTCGCTGAATAAATTTACTTCTCTTATGCAATGTATGTCCAGTATGCAAATATCCTGTTTTACCCTCCATCAAGACCCATCGATCAATAGCTTCTTTTTTGTCTCGTGGCTTTCCAAAAATATTGCCCCCGAATTCAAAAACAGAATCGCATCCAAGAACTTCAGAAACTTGCTCACCAATCCCACTAGGTTCTTCTATCCAAATTTTCCTTACTACTTCTCTTGTTTTAGCCTTGGAAAGAGATTTGACCAGCTGCAGAGGATCAGATTGATTAAAATTGTCTTCATCAACACCACTAGCCATATTCAAATGGGGAATGCAAGCCTGGCTCAAAAGTCGACTGCGTGCCTTTGAGGCGGAAGCAAGCATTAACACAACAAAAAGGAAATTCAAAAAGAATCCCTAGGCTGACATCTATTAATGACAATGCAACTTGTGAGGAAGAAAACACAATGAACCCAACAAATCATCGGAGCAAAAAAAGAGTTATTCAAACTTTCCGATGCCTACCTCTAAACTCTAGATTCTATGAAGACATACAGGTAATAGGACTAGGAGCAAATGCTGTCTATCAAAAACCTTACTCATATCTTGTAAACGGAATGAAATGGTTTAAGAGTGAGGCTCAACTTGAATCAACCTTTATTTGGCTAATTAAAATAGGAGCACTTCGCCGAGAAGTTGATGGTCAGGGACTTACCTCGAAAATTCGTTTAACACCATTAGGCAGAGAAGTACTTTTAGAAAATCCAGAAACAACATCACATCGTCCGGGAATTCTTGAACAAATTCAATTTTGGTTAAAAAAAAATTGGCCAAGATAATGAAAGATTCTTTTTTACCACCAACTTCACTAATGATTCTTGGTACCTGTAGCGGTGCTGGCAAATCATTAATGACTGCAGCATTATGCAGAGCCTTAAAGAGAAGAGGTGAAACATCTGTGCCCTTCAAAGGTCAAAACATGAGCAACAATGCCTGGATTGACTCAACTGGTGGAGAAATGGCCTACTCCCAAGCGATGCAAGCTTGGGCTGCTGGTCTTGAACCAACTTGTTCGATGAACCCAATACTTCTAAAGCCAAAAGGGAACAATTCGAGTGAAGTAATTCATCTAGGAAAAAGCGTTGGGGAAACTAAAGCAAAAGATTATTACCAGCAATGGTTCTTACCAGGCTGGGAAGCAATACAAACTGCCCTAAAGAAACTAAGAGAATCATTCCCTAATGGTCGGCTAGTTCTTGAAGGAGCAGGAAGTCCAGTAGAAATGAATCTTCAACATAGAGACCTTACAAACCTACGTCTAGCTATGTTTTTGAAAGCAAATTGTATACTTGTAGCTGATATAGAAAGAGGAGGGGTATTTGCTCAAATAATTGGGACACTCGAATTACTTAAGGCGCATGAGCGCGGTCTTATAAAAGGAATAATTATTAATAGGTTTAGGGGAGATCAGGAACTATTTCATGAAGGAAGAAAATGGATTGAAGAAAAAACAGGAATTCCAGTTTTAGGAGTGATGCCCTGGTTAAAAGATATTTATCCACCAGAAGATTCTCTTGACCTAATTGAAAGATATACTCTCCAAGAAGAATCGGAAACAAAAATTGCCGTAATCAAACTTGATTCGATAAGCAACTTCTCAGACATGGATCCTCTTGAAATAGAGCCTTCAGTTAATCTATATTGGATAAAACCCGGAGATAAGTTAGGCAGTCCTGATGCAATGATCATCCCAGGAAGTAAACAAACAATTTCTGACCTAAAAAAATTAAAAGAAAGTAGACTAGCTGATCAAATAATAGAGTATGCCAGAAATGGCGGCATAATATTCGGTATATGTGGAGGTTTTCAGATGCTAGGAAATACTCTCGAAGATCCATACAACATTGAAGATAATAATTTTGAGAACGACTCAAAAATAACTACAGGGCTAAATCTTCTGCCTATTCATACGATCTTCAATAATAGAAAAATAAAAAGGCAAAGAGAAACTATATCCTGCTGGCCTAACTCGACAAAATTAGTAGGTTACGAACTACATTATGGAGAAACAAAACCAATAAAGTCTGGGCAAAAACAATTGTATCAAATTACAAAGGACAAAAGCCTGGGATGGGTCAAAAAAAATAACAACAATGGAAATATTGCCGGATGCTACCTACATGGTATTTTCGAAAATGATGAATGGAGAAGAAACTGGATTAATCAAATAAGATTGTCTAAATCCTTATGCAAACTAAAGAAAGAGAAAAGCACTACCTTTTTCAAAAATCGAGAAACACTACTTGAAAGACTCGCAGATAGTTTCGAGAAAAATATTAACATAGATAAAATTATATGAATATGAAAGAAAAACTTGTAAAAATCTACTGGCCAAATGGGAATTCAACATATGCTCCTAATGGTAAAGATTGGATTTCAACGGCAAAAGAAGCAAAAATCAATATTCCTACAGGCTGCCTAAGAGGAAGCTGCGGATCATGCGAAATCGAAGTAAATGGAGAAGTTATTAGAGCATGCATTAGTTATGTGCAAGCTAATGAAAATAACAAAGTAGAGGTAAGTCTCCTATTAGATGAAAACTGGTAACTACTAAAATGATCGAATCAAATCATGTAATTATATATCTAATAGCCCTAGAACTTATATTATGTTCAGGATTATCATTTTTAATAGTAAATTTAATTTATCAATTCAAAGATGCTCCAAAGCTCAAAACCAATCTGAAAGAAGAAATAAAAGAAAGAACCACTTCCTTAACAATAATAGTTCCAGCATATAATGAGGCTAAAAAAATTGAAACATGTATATCAAGTCTTATGGAAAATAAAAATCCTTGCTCAAATTGGCAAGTAATTCTTGTAGACGACTGTAGCACTGATGAAACGGTCGAAATAGCTAAAAAGCTTGCTAATAGATATAAACTTTCAGAAAGTAGGTACAAAATAATTTCGGCTGGTGATAGGCCAAGAGATGAATGGTGGGTAGGAAAAAACTGGGCTTGCACTATTGCATCTGAAGCATCAAATAGTGAATGGATATTATTTGTAGATGCTGATACAGAATTAAGAAATGATACCTTATCAAGGGCCATTTCATATGCTATTGAAAAAGATTTAGACCTACTTAGTCTTGCTCCAAAAATAGAATGTAGTTGTTTATCTGAATGGCTAGTTCAACCTGTGATAAGCTGTCTTTTAAGCATCGGATTTCCAATAAAAGAAATAAATAAAGATTCCAGCAATAAAGCATTTGCTGCTGGTCCATTTATGCTTTTTAAACGTGAATCATATAATAAAATAGGAGGGCATAGAAGATTAGCAGGTGAAGTAGTTGAGGATTTGGCTCTAGCAAAAAATATCAAAGATAATGGACTTAAACTAAATTTCCTATTAGGAATAGATTCTATAAAATTAAGGATGTATGATGATCTCCCTTCGCTTTGGGAAGGATGGAGTAAAAACTGGTTTTTAGGATTAGATAGAAATCCTTTAAAATCAATAGGAGCATCAATTATAGTATTCAACATATTTTCACTCAGCATAATAATAGAACCATTCATTATCTATTATTCTCTAATAAATCCCATAAGTTACGCGCTAAAGATAACTATGATATTAATAGCAGTTATGCCAATCTACCTCCAATTTTACCTCCGGCTTTGGGTATATAGAAATTTCAACCTATCAATGAAATACTGGTGGTTAATGTGGGTCGGTGGAATAATTGTTAGTTTAATTGGAATTAATTCCACATATATAACGATTTTGGGTAAAGGCTGGACATGGAAAGGAAGGTCACTATCAGAAAGAAGTTCTAAAAATTAATCGAACTTGCATTTTCTCGAGATTGGGAAACTATCTTTTTGACCAATTTAGGATCAACAGCCTTTTTAGGATTATTAAGCACATCACGATAATAATCAGCTATATTCCAAGACTTTGTGCACGTGTTTCCATTCATATGTGGAATCAAATGCAAATGCAAATGCCTAGCACCTTCTCCAAAAGCAATAAAATATACCCTATCACATTGAGTAACATTCTGAACAATTTTGCTCGCCATAGATACTGCATTACCCCAAGAAGATGATTCTGAAGTCGAGAATTCAATTGGACCTGACAAATGTCTATTTGAATCCAGAATCAACCAACCTGGCAAAGGTGCTGGATCAGGATGATGCCTAAGAGTCCAAATAGAGGTTCTTTTAATTTGATATTTAGACTGAGAATAAAGATCTGAATGAAGAAAACATATAGAACAATCGACCATATCAAAAATGCATATTTTTATATTATAATCAAAATTATCATAAACTACAGTTTAAATTCAGAAAAGACTAATACAAACTAGTAAATAGAGAAATAAGATGTCAGAAATTCTATTTCTTGCAAAAAACTAATAAACATTTACTCTTAGTAAATATCCCTAAAGCAAATGCGTATTTGGCCTGAGAATAAATTACCTAGTATTCCCAAATTAAGAATGGCAGTAGTAGGACATATTGAATGGATTACCTTTCTAAAGGTTGATTCTCTACCTGAACCAGGAAAAATTTCACATGCCACTAAATATTTCGAAGGTCCCGCTGGAGGAGGAGCTGTATCTGCAATAAAAATGGCAAGCATACTTAAGCAAGAAGTTACATTTTTTACTTCACTAGGAAATGATGATAAAGGCAAAGAATCTAAGAGAATCCTAGAAGGAATGGGTTTAAAGCTACAAATCAGCTGGCGCAACCAAGAGACAAGAAGTGGTATAAGCCTTATTGATGAAAAGGGTGATCGAGCAATAACTGTAATAGGAAAAAGACTTGAGCCAAGAGGAAGAGAACAATTGCAATGGGAAAAACTAATTAAATGTGATGGCATCTTTATTTCAGCAGGTGATAAAGATGCGTTAAGTCATGCAAGACAAAGCAAAGTCTTAACTGTCACTCCAAGAGTAGGAATAAAAACATTACAAGAATCAAATATTAGGATTGATGCATTAATTGGAAGTGGACTTGATCCTGGGGAAAGAGTGAATAGAAATATTCTTAAACCTAAGCCTAAACTTATAATTGCTACCGAAGGAGAGAAGGGAGGCATTGCATGGCCATTTGGTAGATATAAAGCTGCCTCTATTAATTCTCCATTACTTGATACATATGGATGTGGAGATAGCTTTGCTGCTGGAGTAACTATAGGTTTAGCTGCTGGATGGACTGCTGAACAAGCAATTAGCCTAGGAGCTCATTCTGGAGCACTATGCTCGACATATCTAGGACCCTACAATATAAATAATTAAAAATAAATTATGTTTAATTCACATTATAAGAACTCTTGACCAATCTATAGAATCATCTCAAAGCAAACCAAACCATACTTAATTGATTATAATACAAACTAAAATCAGTTATTAATTCTACTCATATGGAAATTTATTTTCTATTGTTTATCTTGGTTTTCTTATTATCAATACTAACATTCCGTTTAAACATAGTTGAGGTTAATTATGCTAAAAAAAAAGCCAAAAAGCTTATTAAAAGAATAAAAGTCAAGCGAAAGTAAAAGGTAGACAATTCAAAACAATTAAAAAATAATCACAAAGCATTAAGGTGAGTTATGATTTTGGATTATTTTTAGTATCTAATAGGACTATTATAATTAAATATAATATTTCCTAAAAATGACTTATAACCAAGAAGAATCAAATGATCAATCTTCTCCGATGCTTACTGAAGGAGATGAGGTCCAAGAATCTATGAAAGAAAATAATCAAAAAGCGACCAGAGAAATCTCAAAGAAGGAGAACTCCTGGGAATGGATAGATAATGACAATAAAGAGGTCAAAAATGTTTTTGGATTTAACGCTAATGTTGAGCTGGTAAATGGAAGATTAGCAATGATAAGTTTTCTGCTTTTGATTTTATCTGAACTACTATACAAAGGAGAGCCAGTAACTAGAAAACTCTTCGGGATTAACTAGGAGGTATATGAAGTGATTATATCTAAAGAGAAGTTGAGAGATAAGTTAAATTGATCCTAATATACAAATTCTGAATTAGTTATAGACATCTGAATGAATTTTAGGTTAATACATTCCGATATTTATTTACTTAGGAGAAATAATTTTAAATGGCACAATTATATTTAATAAATACTCAAAAAATACTAAAAATGCCTTCTGGATAATATGCCAATGATATTTCATTAAGAATAGGTTCAATCCTTATAAAGACAAAAGTACATACTATGAAAACTATAAAAAAGTAAATAAATATAGATTTATCTCTTGGAAGACCTGGGGAGAATTTATCTAAAATGTAACATGGAGTCTCTAATATTCTTGCAAATATTGCACCAAAAAATAGAGTAGTTAAAAGTATTGAATTTGACAAAGATAGGGTATCAGAAAGTATTCTTGAGTGAATTACATCTTTAATATTCTCGAAATCAAAAGATCCAGTTATTCCATATAATATGTACACGGCAATAAGAAATAGTAAATTAGAGAGTAAATCTATAGTAAAGAATAAGTTAGAATTACTATTAGTTCCTATGTAAAACTTTCTCCAATTATCCTTAAGATAATATGAAAAGAGACCTAGTAGAACCCAAAAGGAAAATAGTTCTAATAAACTAACGCTTACTGCTAAGCCTAAACAAGAACTAGAAAACAAGCCCAGAAATATAAAAAATCTTACGTAACCATCCTTTCTAAATAAAAAGGAATTAGATGTTAAAACTAAGGCTAGCAAGGTAAAAGTTAATATAGAGAGGGTGCTTGTGCTTAGCCTGTCGATAAAAAAGCCAGTTAATAGAGAATATCCAGAAATATGTAATTCATTCATGAAAAGTGTTTCGTTAACTATCTCACCGCCATAAAATTCTCGGGTTAACAATAAACTAATAACTGCTGGTATTAATAAAGAGGAAGCAGATAAGAAAAATACAGGCTTGCTTAATCGATTCATTGTACGATTAAAGCTAATAAGACATAAGGCAATAAAACTTGCTACACAAAATGGTAGTAATGGAATTAGCCATGAAATTTCTTCTTGTAATAGCATCTACTTATTCGAGGGGACTCATTTAAGACTAGGTCTTTAACATGAAATAATCATAATAAACACATAAAATTATAATATAGAAACATAAAAAGTAAGTTTAATGGGTTCTCTGGAGACATGACTAATAAAGTTATTGGCAAAGAAAATAATCGCTTTGTATGTACGTTAGTAATAGTAGAATAGTGATATCTTACATAAAGTTTGTGATGGATGTATTAAGGAAATTAGAATTAGAGAATAAATTAAAAACTTGAAGCTCAACTGCCCTTTCCATTACAGCTCCATACCTGAGATGAGAGAGCTGGCATATTATTGGCATCAATCTTTAATATTCTCTCAACACACTGATTCTGAATATTCATCCATTTAGCCACAGGTACAAGGGAAGTTGCAATAACAGTAAGGCTAATAGTACTTACCAAAGCCAAAGTGGGATAGGCATGAGCCCTAATCATTTCTCTAGGATTCATAGGAAAAAATTGTAATTTTATTAAACCTACATCTTCTTGGGATCATTGCAAGTCAAAATTATTAACTTACAAACGATTCGATATCTTAACAATTTCCAAAATAATTGAAACGAGTAATCAGAAATCGGATAGCTTCGAATAATTAAAAATTATAAGTTATATGATATAGCAATACCTACAATCATAAAATGGAAACATTTTAGAGTTATTGACTAGATATTAATACATTATTAATAATACATCGATAATATTTCTGATTCCGTTGATTATCTAATTTCTTTAAGTAAAAACTTGGAATTAGAGGATAGATTGAACAGCTATAGGCGAATAGCTCGGTGGTCCCTTTTGTATTTGTTAGATTTTATTCTGGTAAATAGAATTAATTAGTTAATAATTGACTCTATTAGTAGATTAAAATAATAAATAGAATAAAAGTTTGATTGATAAACAAACATCTTAGTGGAGCCAAGCGGACTCGAACCGCTGACCCCCTGCATGCCATGCAGGTGCTCTACCAGCTGAGCTATGGCCCCGTATGTGGATTTTGGCAGTGATATCAGGCGGTCTTAGAGATTCTGGCAAACCCCGTATCTTGCTTGATACCGCTTGATTGTCTTTAATATGGCTAAATCCCGCCACGGATCCCGCCAAACTAATTCAATCAAGACATGGCTTCTCGGCAAAATTGGGCAACTTTGTTACGCCATACCATCAGAACCGAAAATGGGCCAGGATGGCAATTAAGAGGCCGAGAAATTGGAGGAGTCGAAAAAACGCAGGTTACTTATCAATTCCAAGATGGTCTTGGTAAGAAGAACCCTCGTAGTTCCGTCTTCATCCCTTACGACTGGTCAAGCCGTAACCAAAGCAAGATTATCACTGCCGTTGCAGAACTCAAAAGACTTCTGACCGAAGGCAACGTAACTAGTCTTAGAGAGGCAGAGGATTTACGGATAGGTTCAGATGTAGAGAGCAAGACTGATAACAGTGAGAACCATAAAGGCTGGAAATTTATTGCTGATGAATTTGTTAAAAGCAGAGGGAACAGAAAGGAATCAACCCTTACCGATTTAAGAACTCGCTTAAGAAGGGCTTTGGAAACAATAGGAAGAAGCCCTAAACCTCGTAATTGGAAAGAACTACTAACCCAATATTCAAAAGATCATTTTGCAAAATGTCCTGAGGGAGGAGAAGGAAGAAAGAGACAACTTGTTGATGTAATAGCTTTTCTCAGATTTGCTGTTGAAGAAAAAGGGGCTCCCGATAGGTTCCTGCCTCCAAGTAGTGACAGCAGAAAAATGAAAGAGCTAAAGAGGCTCTTGATTGGTAAGTCTCAGCAGAAATCTTTAACAGTCCCTCTAAAGGGAGATCAACTTGAAGGTCTCTTGGAATCACTTAAGAAGAACAATAAACACAGTCTTTATTTAGCAGTAGGACTAGTTGCGCTTTATGGATTGAGACCTTCTGAACTAGCAGTCTTAGAGGTAAGAGACTCAAACTTATTTGTTGGGCATGTGAAAAATAACGAGAACTCGATTGGAATTAGTAAGCCTCCCCAAAAGGTTCAAGCAATTGATTTAGCTTCCCTACCTGGAGAAGGCGCAAGACTAGTGGCTCTATATGAAAGTGGGAAAGTACAACTTCCTTTAGCTGTACGAAACGCTATTAAAAAAGCCAAAGAGACTGGAGAATTTAAACAGGTTGGACAGGCACTAAGACAGCTCCTAAAAAGAGATCCCTATTGGAAACTGCTTGCCAAACAAAACGGGCTAAAGGTTTATAGCTTGCGTCACTCCTATGCCTGGAGATCACATATTGAGTCGAAGAATCCATATTCATTAAGAGCTACAGCAGCACTAATGCGCCACGATCTAAAAACTCACTGCAAGCATTACGGCGGATGGATGGAGGATCAAGAGTTAATAGCAGCAGGCGAACGTTTTAGAGCTGGACAGGTAAAAGCATGAACAGATTTCGCATATGGTTTCGCATTATCATGGTGCAATTCAGTTGACACCACATATAGCGTTCGCTAGCTTGTTCGCAAAGCTGAGAGGGGCTTCGGACAAGTAACCGACTGCACAATCTCTGAAGGTCATAAGGGCAACCAAGTGACGGCTAAATATCCACTCCTCTTGGGAGGTTGATTGATGGCCGTCGCTCGTAAACCACTAAAAGCAAAAAAGGGCAAAAACCCTGATTCCATTCCTGCGACTATTCAGTTCGTCAAGGATCGAATTACTAATGGTGAAACAGGCGTAATTGAAAGATGGAAGCAAAAGTATTCCACTTTTCCTAGGTCATTAAGAGCAGCCTTGGAGCAAGAGGGCATTACTTTTTAGTCGTAAATGTCTGAACAAATTGAATGGGTTAAAACCCCTGAAGCTGCAAGGCGGCTAAATATCTCTGCGCAAACTCTTATGCGTGCTCGAGATGACCGAGGTGGCTTTTTAGCTGGCGGGATTGATTACATCTACGGGCAACACGAAAACTCCCCGATTCGTTGGGACATCGAAAGTGTAAAAAAACAATTTCACCTTCGAGGAAGGATTAGCAAAAAGGGAATTGCGATCCTTTCGGGGGAATAAAAAATGACCCCCAACCGAATAGCTGAGGGTCAAGGTAACGTCTTAGATCCCATAATAATTGATTCTCTGCGTAATACGCAGAAATCTAAGTCTCTTAAATCGATTCCCATAAAAGGAATTTATCCAAAAGGAATATCCCGCATGGCGGAACAGAGGGCGGGACTGGGGTTTTTCCCATGCTGAAAAAACATATACAAGAACTAGTTGAGTCTGGAATCCCAGAGTCGGTTCATCATCTCTTGGACTATCGCAGCGTCACGAAAAGTGAGGCTAAGAATCTCACTGGTTATGGATATTCAGGATGGATTGTTCTTTTCAAAGATCCAGAAGGAAAACCTTATTTGCACAATGGAAAACCCTTCTATCGACTCAAACCTGACCCTGGACAGACAGAAGATGCAAAATATCTATCTCCAAAAAATGGAGGATGTAGACCATATTTTTCTCCGCTACTTCCAAAGAATTCTCTTAAACCTCATAAGAGGAGTTTTATTGGTGAAGGTGAGAAGAAAGCGGATTCATTAACTCATAACGGATTCCCAACCATTGGACTGAGTGGAGTTGATTGCTGGAGGGATAATCGCTCAGGATTTCTGCCTGAACTAGAGAAACTTCATTGGGATAAGAGAGAAGTTTTTATAGTTTTTGATAGTGACGTAACTACTAAAACCACCGTTCGAAATGCTCTGGATGGTCTCTGCAATGCATTGAAAGAGAAAGGGGCAATTGTGCGAATAGTGCTTTTGCCTTGCGAAATAGATGGCTCAAAGAATGGAGGCGATGACTTTATTTGTCGCCACGGAAGAGAAGCTTTTCAGAAATTGGTTGATGTAGCTCAACCCTTTAAGACCTGGAAACCTGAGCCTAATGGGACATCAGAAACACATTACAAGGCAGTTACAGCGACTCCAATTTTTAAAAAAGACTATGCCTTTAACCCTCTTATCGGGTTATACAAATGGGCGGGAACTCATTGGGAGTATTTAGAAGAGAATCCAAAAACTGCTCTGGATTTACCTCTTCATGAATGGATGGATTTAATGCTTTGGGATAAAAGAAGCCGCAATCTTTTAAATGGAGTGAAGGATGAACTACTAGCTCGCCTAAAGCACCAAACATGGAATCAGTCCCACTTAATGAGCTTTAAAAATGGGACATATGACCTAAATGCCCAGAAATTTGAGCCACTCCATAGAAGAGATGATTATCTGACTCATAGCTTCAAATTCAACTATGACCCAAAAGCTAAATGTCCACGCTGGTTGAAGTTCCTAGCAGAAACTTTTAAAGGAGATGAGGAAGTTATTCAATTACTTAGGAGCGCATTTCGTTGGTCAGTTAGTGCAAAGAAAATTGATGAACCTTTTCTCTTAGAAGTCTTCTTTGATCTATACGGGCCTAAAGGATGCGGAAAAGGAACTTTGCTGGAAGTCCTCCAACATGTAGTCGGAAAAGAAGCTGTTGGAACAGCAAGAGCGGCTACCTTTTCCTCGGACACTGAACGATTTAAATTAATAGGAAAAAAGATCGGTATAGACGCCGATGCAAGCGGACATTATAAAGATCCAGGAATGTTCAATTCAATAGTTAGTAATGAGCTTGTACCTGTAAAACGCCTATACGTTGATCCTTTCGATGCAAGGCTAGGAGTAGTTATTTGGAGAGCATTTAATGACCAACCTTCCATAAGTGGAGGTGGGCAAGAAGGTCTTACTAGAAGGATGGTTACTTTCAGAATTGAAAGATCAGCAGCTTCACCAGATCCGTCCTTAAAACAAAAATTACGAGATGAAATTGAGGGAATCTTTCAATGGTGCTGGAGCATGCTCGAACCCGAGATGCAAAACACTCTCAAGAAAAGAGGAGAAGTTAAAGCAGTTAGAGAAGCTTCTATAGAAAACGCCCTCGATCAGAATCCATACCTTCGATTCATTCTTGAAAAATGTGAGGAAGGTGGAGAAAGACAAGCCCAAAAGCTATATAACGAATTTGTCGAATGGACTGTTGAGCAAGGCATAAAAAAGCCCAGTCAGAAAAACTTTGGGCTCCAAATTAAAAAGATTCCAAAAGTGCAGAGTCAGAGAAGTAGTGCAGGGATCATCTACAAAATCAGTCCATTGAAAGACTTTGACCTGGCCTCTTTCTTCGGACTCAAAGTTGCAGATGCAGGGTTAGACCCTGCACCCAGCCCGACCCTGCATTCCAACCCTTCACCACCAGAACCAAGGCGGGGAAGTGCATCTCATTTACCTATGCAGGGTATGCAGGGTCATCTCTCTAACTTTTCTTCTAAAGAGAAAGAATTTAAAAAAGAAGATATAAAAGAAGTCTCAGAAAAAACCCTGCACACTATGCACACCATGCAGAAAGGAGGGCTTTGCTATATAAAAGATATGGTTGAAGCTGCCTTAGAGAATGGAAAAAGTACAGTGCCAGAAATCCAAAGATGGATCAAAGCAATGGGGAAAGATATAGCGAAAACGGAAATAGAGAGCACCTTAAAAAGGTTGGAGTGCTTCTAAGTCTCTACATATCAGGCAGATTTCAGACGAGAGATTTGGCTGAATCATTCGATCAATATCCAGTAGCGAAATGACGATCTGAGTTTTAGAGCTTGCCGAGCAGCTCAAAGTTGGCATTAACCTATGAGATAAAAAACGCAAAATCTAGATTTTATACATATTTGCTACCCAAGAAAGCTTGGGTGAAGCACGTCTTGAAAAGGAAATAAGCATGATTATGATAACCATTATCAATATAATCGAGCTGTTTTTCTGCTTTTAAGGCTATGAAAGGTACTCAAAAAGTACCCGTAACAATCCTTACTGGATTTCTTGGTTCTGGAAAGACGACTCTTCTTAACAAGATTCTTAGCGAAGAACACGGTAAACGAATTGCTGTTATTGAGAATGAATATGGTGAAGTTGGAATTGATCAGGGACTGGTGATCAATGCTGACGAAGAGGTTTTTGAGATGTCCAACGGATGCATTTGCTGCACCGTTCGAGGCGATCTAATTCGCGTACTTGGGAACCTCATGAAGAGACGCGATAAGTTCGATTATGTATTGGTTGAGACCACGGGGCTTGCCGACCCCGGTCCTGTTGCTCAAACATTCTTCATGGACGATGAAATTCGTTCAGAATTTTCACTCGATGGGATCGTTACGCTTGTTGATGCAGCTCATATTGATCAGCAATTGGGACGCAGTGATGAGAGTTCCGAGCAGGTTGCATTTGCCGACGTACTGGTTCTGAACAAAACTGATCTCGTTTCTGATGAGTCGCTCGATACTCTTGAAGCACGACTACGTGACATGAACCGTATGGCGCGTGTCGTACGTAGTAAGCAAGCGGATGTCTCTGTTGAAACTGTTCTAAACCTCGGTGCTTTTGACCTTGACCAGGTTTTGGAACGCCGCCCCAGCTTCCTAGAACCAGAGTATCCATTTGAGTGGACGGGTGTTTTTCAACTTGAGCCTGGTCGTTACGAAGTTAGTCTCGAAGAGGGGCCTGACCCGATGATGTCTCTCGTCGTTGTAGCTGACCAAGGCACAGACGAAGAATCTCTCAATGAAGGTGCAGAATCATGTGTGCGACTTTACGCTGAATCTGCTGAACTCCTACATCCAGGTGACAAAATCCCACTGAACAAGCATGTGAACCTTCAGCTGCAGTCCGAGGGGCGCAAGTCGTTTTCGCTTGAAGTTGAAAAATCTGGACATCTTGGTTTATTCACTCAGCACACGGCCGAGGAATTCGATATCAAAGTGAGAAGAATGGATACTTCAGTTTCTGAGTCAGGAAGTAATCAACAGAATGATCTTTTAATTCCTCCTATAGCAGAGCGAACTTGGGTAGCACAACACGAACACGATGATGAAGTGGGCTCAATTGCTATCGAGCGATTAGGCGATGTCGATCCAGAAAAACTCAATAAGTGGTTAGGGCGTCTCCTCTCAGAAAAAGGTGTAGATATTTTAGGACAAAGGGGTTTATTAGTTATGCAGGCGAGCCGCGGAGAATAGTTTTTCAAGGTGTACATATGCTCTTTACCTCACAGCCTGATAGGGAGTGGGGTAATGAACCTCGCCGAAATCAACTCGTGTTCATCGGTCGGAACCTTGATGAAGAGGCCTTGCAAAGTGGGTTCGACAAATGCCTGACATAAGAGAACTCGGCCCTCAGGGTCGGGGTATGCTTCACGAGGGGTGGAGTACTGAAGTCGCCGATTATGTCATTGTTTGCGGATGGGCACTAGAAGGTAATGCTTTTTTGGTGGGTGATGCTGCAGGAGGCCTTTATGCCTTTGAAGGCAAGTCTGGAACCACCCTTTGGCATCGAAAGGAAGTCCATGAAGGTGGCATACTTGCAATGTCCATTCATCCAGATGGACATATCTTTGCTACTGCAGGTCAGGATGGACGTGTTCTGATTTGGAAGAGTAAAGAAGGTGAGTCAAATAAGGCATTGGAAATCGGTAAAGGATGGGTCGAACATCTCCAATGGTCACCAGATGGACAATTCTTAGCCGTAGTCTTTTCGCATTACGTCTATGTTTTTGGTGCTGATGGAAAAGAACATTGGCGCTCAGATAAACATCTGAGTACTGTCAGTGCGGTTGCTTGGTCAAAGTCGAATGAATTAGCAACTGCATGCTACGGCCGAGTCACTTTTTACGATGTAATTCGTGACCAGGTCAATCAGAAGCTGGAATGGCAAGGCTCACTCGTGTCGATGGTGCTTAGCCCTGATGGCGACATTGTGGCTTGCGGTAGTCAAGACAATTCTGTTCATTTCTGGAGACGTTCAACTGCGCAAGATGCTGAGATGACTGGGTATCCAGGCAAGCCAAGTCAACTAGCATTTGATCAAACCGGCATGGTTCTTGCCACTGGAGGAGGTGAACGAATAACAGTTTGGAGTTTTCAAGGTAATGGTCCTGAAGGAACGGTACCAGGAGAGTTAGACCTTCACATTGGAGCGATTTCCAGCCTCGCTTTCTCCAATCGAGGGTCACTATTAGCCTCTGGATCAAGGGATGGTTCGGTTTTTGTATGGCTTCTCCAGAAGAATGGTCATGGTGAGCCACTTGGCGGTGCATTCGTAGGAGGCCGTGTCGAAGCAATTGCCTGGCGACCTGATGACTGTGCTCTAGCAGCCGTTAATGCAAACGGAGGAATTAATGTTTGGGATTTTAAAAATCGCATAAAAACATCTCCTAAAGGATTTTCATAAATCGAATACAACCGCTAAATCCTCCTTCTACTCCAACCTTGTTACAACCCTGCTTAGTCAGAGGTTTTTCATGCACAAAGCTCTGCCTTTTAGTTTAAAAGCAAGCCAATAACTCCGTAGGTCTAATTACAGAAAATAGATCAATTATTTCTTTTTCTAGGTAACAATCCTATTAAGAGAATGCATAAAACAGCAACAAGGGGACCTGGAGACATATTGAAAGCAATCGCAAGCAAAAAACCTAAAACTGATATTAAAGATCCAAAGATTGCAGATCTAACCATAGCAACCCGTAAAGATGGGGCTTGTTGCAGACCTAATAAGGCAGGAGCGGAAAGCAAAGCAATTACAAGAATGACTCCAATTGCAGACATTGAACTAACAATAACAAGCGCACTCGTAAGACCAAGCAGTAAATTTAAATAAGATACTTTTATGCCACTGTCAGAAGCCCCTTCCTGGTCTAATCCAATATGTACAAGCTTTTCGTAACCAAAAAGTATCAAAGAAATAAATACTAAGAAAGAAATAATAGTTCTTGATAAGTCGCCTAAATTTGCAGTTAATAAATCACCAAATAGAACAGATTCTAAATCGATCCTAATTCCAAGAAGAGGTATAAGAAGAACACCAAGACCAAGAGAACTAGCAAGAATTGTATTCATTATTGCTTCATAATTTTCATTTTTTTTGTTGGTCAATGCTTCTGCTGCAAGAGATCCAAACAACCCACTAAAAACACCACCTATGGAAGGACTAACGCCAAGTGCTACTGCCAAAACCAATCCTGGCAGGACACAATGAGAGATTAAATTAACTTGCAGAAGTCGCTTATGGGTAATTAATATAGTCCCCATGGCCGGGCAAAGTATTCCTGTCAATAGAATTACGCAAAAAGGAATTAACCACCAAGTTTCAAGGGTTGAGTAAACATTAAGCACGGCAATAACTACTATGCATACAGCTAAATGAATCAAGTTTTTCTTTCACTACTTCAGGAGTACCAGAAGCCAAAACATGCTTATCCAAAGCAACGACCTTGTCATACGCGTTTAGAGATATCCCCCAATCGTGACTACTAATAAAAAGTGATAGCCCAGCATCAGCCAGCTGGCGAATGATTAATAGAAAATCTTCTCTTGCAGGTGGATCTAATGCAGAACAAGGTTCATCAAGAAGAATTATTTTTGATGGAGTCATTAAAGTTTTTGCAAGTAATGCTCTTTGTTGTTGCCCGCCAGACAAGGAATCGAGTCTCCTATTTGCTAAATCAGATATTCCCACTCTTTGTAGTGCAGCTTCTAGTTCACAACATGTTGATCTTGAATGATTCACTCGCCCTAAAGAGACCAAGCCTTCAACAGTAATTGGAAAATTCCAGTTCAACCTTCCTCTTTGAGGCATTAGAGCAACTTGGGATCGACTATCAAACAACGGATGACCATCAATGGTGATTTCACCTTTATTAGGCTTACTGCGGCCTTGGAGTAGACCTAACAATGTTGACTTACCAGCACCATTTGGACCAACAAGTGCAGTCATAGTTCCAGGTTTGAGCTCAACTGAGACCTCATCCAAAACAAGATGACTTTGCCTTGAATAGGAATATGTCAAATTTTCAGCAATCAAACTGGCCATGGATAAGAGTATTTCCAGATGAAACAACAATATGCTTGCCGATTAGAAATGATAACCATTATCGTTTGTATCAACACTCGTTCGCTTCGCATGCCAGATCACTTAGGGCAATCAAGCCAGAGAAGGCTTTCGATCAATAGATCAATTTTAAAAACTTATCTTTTAGCAGGAGCGGTTTTTTTATCTGGAACGGCTCAAGGAGTACAAGCCAAGGAGAAACCAATAGTTGCAATAGAGCCGCTGGTCTGTGACTTGGTCAAGGCAATTGCTCCACCTTCAAAGCAAGTTAAGTGTTTGATTGGCAGAAAAGTAGACGTTCATGATGTCAAATTTTCTCCTAGACAGGCTCAAGCTCTAAATAATGCAAGTCAAGTTTTCACCCTTGGTCAAGAGATGACTCCTTCAATAAAAAATTGGCAAGATAAACCCATAACTACTGTTGTCGGTGTAAGTGCAATAGAGATTGATGACCATGACGACCATGATGAACTCTCATCTGCGAAGCATGACGATCATGATGACCACGGCAAAGGTCATGGAGAAGAAGCTTTTGAATGGGCTGGTGTCTTTGAACTTTCACCAGGAACCTACACATGGTCTTTTGCAAAAGTCGATGGAGACTATGCCGACCCTGCTATGAAAATGGTCATTCTCAAGTCTGGTGATATTGAAGCATCAGAAGAACTTGCTGAAGAATTATTAGAATCTAACAATTCAGAATTTAAACGTAATAATGATCAACTTGTTGCACAGGAAAAAGCATATGTTCTCACATTTAATGAGAGGAAAGAAAGCACAACATTCAATGTAGAAATTAAAAAAGCTGGTAAATATGTATTCTTTACTGAGCATATGCCCTTTGAGTTTGAAGCCGATGAGCATTTCTTTAAAGATGTTTCAGGCAATGATGTCGAACCGATAGCCCAAATTCCAGACGATGGCGGTGATCATCATCACCATAACCATGGAGGAGCCGATCCTCATATCTGGCATGATCCTCATAACATTATCAAGATGGGAAATATTATTTCTAGAAGCATCAAGAAGAACATTTCATTTTTTGATAGAGAAAATAGGAAAATTGTAAGTGAAAGATCTAAATCTATTAATTCTCTTTTAGAAGATTTAGATCAATGGACTCAAAGACAAGTATCCACAATCCCTTCTAATCAAAGGACGATCGTTTCTAAGCACAAAGCTATGGAATACTACGGAGATGCATTTGGTTTGAAAACTATTAGCTTATTAGATTTTATGGGTTATTTAGGGAGCCTTAGGCCTCAGACTATTGCCACAGTATTAGGGGAGCTAAAAGAAGAAAATGTGAAAGTCTTATTTGCAGAGCAAAAACCTCCTTCAAAATTATTAAAAAACTTGAGTCAACAGACTTCCACCCCTATAGCAAAAGAACAAATTTATGTTGATGGTTTAATGCCTAACGGAAATACTATTTCTGTTGCTGTTCATAACACTTGTACAATCGTTAATTCTTTGGGAGGTTCATGCAATAAGAGTACAGGAAACCAACTTTCAAATAGGTTTGACTCGTTAACCAGCCGTTGACTTATAATACTAACTATAACCCTTAATCAACTTTAAATGGAGTGATCAATGTACGTCAAAAAAGGATTCCAAGCCTATAAACGATACTGGGAAGATCAAGCAAGTTTCATGGATCAATCTCCATGGAATCTGAAGAAGATCTTAAAACTAACTATCTCAAATGATTTTAATAGAAATATTGAAGAACTTGAATTTTCCAATCACTCCATTTCAAGAGAAGAGGGGCAATTAACCTTACGGGTAAATGTTCCTTACAACTACTTTGAACTTGATAGTTTTGAATTAAAAGCTATTGAACTCCTTGGTATTGATAAAAATTGGTTAATAGATATGAGCTTAGATGACTCTAGTTGTACCCATCAATTAACAAAGTAAAATGACTATTGAGTT
Organism: Prochlorococcus sp. AG-363-J23; assembly: GCA_003280245.1. Classification (GTDB taxonomy): domain Bacteria; phylum Cyanobacteriota; class Cyanobacteriia; order PCC-6307; family Cyanobiaceae; genus AG-363-J23. The sequence continues at coordinate 23,728 of QCFN01000001.1, read as the reverse complement.
AAATAGAAGTTCTTCTAGAATCTTCTGAATCACTGAGACATATTGCCACTAATTAGTATATTTACTTATCAATATGAACGGTTTTACTGATTGGGGTATCGTTCATTAGCGAGGGCAACAAGAACACCAATTAATGCCTTGAAGAAGACAATGTTGTTGATATTTTAAAGAGTTGATCAATTAAAGTCAGATCCTATAAGTACGGATTAAGAACAAGGCTTTGCTGCATTCTTACAACTCTTTTTCAGATCAGCTATCCAATCTTCTAATAATTGCAACGCTTTTAGATCCAATTTGTAGTACACCCAACGTCCGCTTTGACGGTCTGTAATTAATCCTGAATCTTTTAGAACCTTGAGATGAAATGAAAGGCGTGATTGCGCAAGACCTGTCTTTTCCATCAGATCACAAACACAACACTCTCCTTCTGATAAAGATTGAATGACTTCCATACGAAGAGGATCGGCTAAGGCCTTGAGAAGCCCACTTGCTTGACTTGCCGCAAGCACATTTTTTTCAGCAATGACTGCTCTCATGAATCCAAATGATCTACAAAGGTTTTTGCTATCAATTTTTGAAGCAATCACACAATAGCTTGCATCAAGCAGGGTTGATACATCAAAATAAATTGATGCGTTCTAAGGTAGCTTTTCTTTCAAGCCCAGAGCGTTCTTTTTTTTACTGCTAGTTGGTTCAATGCGCATTGGTATTAATGGTTTTGGTCGGATTGGCCGCTTAGTTTTTCGTGCCTTATGGGGTCGTTCCAATATTGAACTAGTTCATATCAATGACCCAGCAGGAGATGCTCCAACAGCAGCTCATCTACTGGAATTTGACTCCGTTCATGGTCGTTGGGACCAGCACATTGATTCCGACTTAAAAGGGATCAAGATTGATGGTCAATTTCTTAGCTACTCGCAAGAGAGTGCTCCCACTAATGTTCCATGGGAGCAAGCGGGTGTTGACTTTGTTCTGGAATGCAGTGGAAAGATAAAAACACCAGAACTATTAAACCCTTACTTTGATCAGTGTGGCATTAAAAGAGTTGTTGTTGCTTGTCCCGTGACAGGTGAAGTGGCAGGGACAGAAGCTCTAAATATCGTCTATGGAATCAACCATAATCTTTACGACCCTAAGATTCATCGACTAGTCACAGCTGCATCGTGTACAACCAATTGCTTGGCACCAGTTGTCAAAGTTGTCAATGAAAACTTTGGAATCATGCATGGAGCCATTACCACTCTTCATGACATCACCAATACACAGGTTCCAATTGACTCATTTAAAAGCGACTTAAGGCGAGCACGCAGCAGTATTCAAAGCCTCATCCCCACTACAACTGGTTCGGCTAAAGCTATAGGAATGATTTTCCCAGAGCTTCAAGGCAAATTAAACGGACATGCTGTACGTGTTCCACTGTTGAATGCATCCCTGACTGATGCCGTTTTCGAACTTGAGAGAAAGGTCTCAGTTCAAGAGGTTAATGACGCTTTTCAACGTGCAGCGGAAGGAGACTTAAAAGGAATTCTTGGCTATGAAGAAAGGCCCTTAGTCTCCATTGACTACGTCAATGATTCACGCAGTTCAATTATTGATGCTTTGTCCACAATGGTTATAGATGGGAATCAATTAAAAGTTTTTGCCTGGTATGACAATGAATGGGGTTACAGCTGTCGTATGGCAGACCTAACTTCTTATGTCGTGAATCTAGATAGCAAAGGTTAAAAGATAACCAAATGAAATTGTCGTCTTTGCAGCAATACGGGATCGTCACAGCCAACTATTGGGCGTTCACTCTTACTGATGGCGCTCTGCGTATGTTGGTGGTCTTTCATTTCCATCAGCTTGGATATACAGCTTTAGAAATTGCCTTTCTTTTTCTCTTTTATGAGTTCTTTGGCATCATTACCAATTTGTATGGCGGCTGGATTGGTGCTCGCTATGGCTTACGACTAACCCTATGGGCAGGAACTCTTCTGCAGATAGGTGCTCTACTGATGTTGGTTCCTGTTGCTGCTAGTTGGCCAAAGTTGTTAAGCGTTAGTTATGTCATGGTTGCGCAAGCAATCAGTGGCATCGCCAAAGACCTCAACAAAATGAGTGCAAAGAGTGCAATCAAAACAGTTGTTCCTGAAACGCCGGAAGAAGAACAGAAAGGTAAAAAGCAATTATTTAAATGGGTTGCGGTTCTAACAGGTTCCAAAAATGCTCTCAAGGGTGTGGGATTTTTTCTGGGTGGAGTTTTGCTGATTAGTTTTGGTTTCAATAAGGCCGTTGAGCTAATGGCATTTGGCCTGGCTCTGTCTTTTGTTTTGACTCTGGTCTTGCCTGGTGATATGGGGCGTATGAAGGAGAAGCCGATGTTTAAAGATCTATTTTCAAAATCCAAAGGGATCAACGCACTTTCTATGGCACGTTTTTTTCTCTTTGGAGCTAGAGATGTGTGGTTTGTCGTTGCCTTACCTGTTTTTCTAGAGACATCTCTTAACTGGAACTTTTCAGAGATTGGAGCTTTTCTAGGACTATGGGTGATTGGTTACGGCTTTGTGCAGGCTTTAGCGCCCACTTTAAGGAATGTCTGGGGCAAAAAATCCAGCCCAGGAGTTTCCACAGTTAAGTTTTGGAGTGCTGTTCTTACTGCAATTCCTGGACTCATCGCTATTGCGTTGTGGAGGCAGAGTGATCCAGGCATTGCTATTACCGCAGGCTTAATTGCTTTTGGAGTGGTTTTTGCAATGAACTCATCTATCCATTCCTACATGGTGTTGGCTTATACCGATGCAGACAGCGTGAGCCTGAATGTTGGTTTCTATTACATGGCGAATGCAGCCGGCAGGCTTCTAGGAACATTACTTTCAGGAGCTTTATTTATGCTTGGAGAGAATGCAACTATAGGGATGCAACTTTGTTTATGGTGCTCCAGTTTACTCGTGCTCTTCTCATGGCTAAGCAGCTTACGTCTACCAGCATTAATTAACTCTGTATCGCTTAAAGGAAGTTCGCTATAAGTCCAAAATCAAATGATTTGAACTCTATATTCTTAGCCTCTAACTCAACTTATTTGAATGCAACCTTCATTCCCTGAGTTGATTAAAACCTTTCTAAAAATAGGACTTCTCGGATTTGGTGGTCCATATGCCCATATAGCAATACTGAAAGATGAGATTGTAAAACAGAGAAATTGGGTCTCCAATCAAGATTTTGAAGAAGGATTGGGTTTATGTGAGGTATTACCAGGTCCAGCCTCTAGTCAATTAGCGATCTATCTTGGGATGAAGATTCGTGGACAAGCAGGCGGCTTCATAAGTGGGATTTGTTTTCTGATTCCTGGCCTTCTAATTGTTCTACTATTGAGTCAACTATGGCGACAAGGACAGTCTATTGATAGCTTTGAAGACATTGTTTCCATTACTCAAGTAGTCGTTGCTTCAATTATATGGGCTTTTGCTTGGAGACTTCTTCAAAAGCGTTCTCATTTGTGGCAAATATCAATAGCAAGCTTTGTTCTCATAGGCACATTGATTGATCAATTTACGTCTATTCATTTACCTGTTATTATGCTTTTATTATTAGCAGGTCTGTTTAATTTATTTAGATATAAATCTAAAAACTATATTGGACTTTTTATTTGGCCTTTAGGATTAGATCATATACATTTTGGTTCAAGTGTTATCTCACCCTTTAATCTTCTAACTATTTTAGTTTTAGGAGAAGAAAAAGAGGATGTTTTTATTATTCACTTGAAATTATTTTTACTTTTCCTTAAGGCAGGATTATTTGTATTTGGTGGAGGTCTGGTAATTATTCCTTTATTACAAAATCAAATTATTGAGATGGGATGGCTAAATATTCAAGGTTTCCTTGATGGATTAGCAATAGGGCAATTATCTCCTGGACCTGTTGTACTTACAAGTGCATTTGTTGGCTATCAAGCTGGATGGAATGAAGGAGGATTGCTTTTGGCACTCTCTTTAGCAGTAACAGCAACTTTTGGAATCTTCTTGCCAAGTTTCATTTTTGTTCTTATTGGTACACCTTTTCTTGAGGGTTTAAAAAGAAAAGTAAGCGTGAATATCTTTCTAAATGGTATCCTTTCTGGCTTGCCAGGTGCAATCATTGGAGCAGCAATACCTATGACTTCGATTGCATTGGAAGTAAATAGTATGATTGAATTAATACCCAGATTATTGTTATTAATGATCACAATTTTACTGATAATCACTAATAAAGTAAAACCATTTCAATTGATCGCTACAACTATTGGAGTTGGTTTGGTTGGCACAATTCTCCCAAAATAAGCCCTAAATATGACCAATAAAAAGAGGGGTCAAGGACCCCTCTTAAGGTTATTGGGGATGAATGGTCCTCCTTTAGATCAGTTTCCAATCCTCTTTACGGCAGCACGTGCCTTGTTAAGGATGTCACCCTTCAGAGGCACAAAGCCAAGTGTAGGGGCTTTGTTTTGAGCCTTATCACTAAGCAAGTAGTTTAAGGACTCTTGTATGGCTTTTGTTTTAGAGCCGTTACCGGTCTCATAGGCCAAGATCCAAGTAAGCGTTGCAATGGGGTAGGCGCCACGAGCAGTTGGATTTGGATTTTTACCTGCAAGATTTCGATCCAATCTGATTCCGTTTAGAGCAGCAGCACCTGCTTTTGTACTTGGCTTCAAGAATTCACCTGAAAGGTTTTGAAGAGCTGCAGCTCTTACCTCTCCTCTTATGTAGGACTGGTTGACGTAACCAATTGCACCAGGTGTATTTCGGATAATTCCAGCAACACCAGCGTTGCCTTTGCCACCTATACCTGCTGGCCACTTCACTGATTTACCAGTACCTAGAGACCATTCACCGGAGTCATTTGAGAAAGCTTCCATTGAATTGGTGAAAGCTTTGGTCGTTCCTGAGCCATCAGACCTATGAGCCCAGGTGAGCTTTCCTGAAGAGCAACCTAGCTCGCTCCAGTCTGTGATTTTGCCCATTGCGACCCTGACTGCTTGCTTTTGAGTCAGCTTGAGATCACAGCCAGGCTTGTTGTATCCGAAAGCAATGGTTCCACCCACCATTGGGATTTGAACCAATCCTCGAGTGACTTTGGCGATGTCTTTGGCTTTCATCGGGTCATCCGAGGCTCCAAAGTCAACGGTTTGATCAATAAATGCTTTACGCCCAGATCCAGACCCAACGGCTTGGTAGTTAACCTGTGGCCCTCCAGATTTAGCGAGATCAGAGAACCATCGGGTGTAGATCTTTGCGGGGAAAGATGCTCCAGCACCACTTAGGCGCACACCGGAGGTTGAATCAGTTGATCCACATGCAACAATACCAACCCCAAGGGTGGCAATAGAAACAAGGGAAGTCACCTTCCTTGCGAAGGTCATGGAAGCGATAAGAAATCGGCCCTCATACATTAATCAAAAAACCTTGATAAGATCAAGTAATCTTGATTTGTGGCTTACAGAGTGCTAGCACAAGAAGCTCCTAAAAGCCTGCAATCGCTAAGAAGTCAGGTGCTAGACCTGTCTCAGAAGGTTAAGGATAGATCAAGAAATGTTGATGGTTTGCTGACTTGAGACTCTCTTGCTATCCAAATCAGTAAATTATTACCGATTCCGAAATGATTGGAACTCAAAAGTGAAGACTCTCTCTTCCGTTTCTTCAGACATTAAAGAACCTAAACTTCTTCTAGTTGAAACTGACAAAAACCTCTGTCAAGCCTCGATCACTATTTTGAAAAAAGTAGGCTTTAGGGTTGTGACATGCAATACAGGAAAGGAAGCTCTAAACGCTCTAAATAATCGTCAAATCTCAAATCCTTTTGATTTAGTCGTGCTCTCTCACGAGTTGCCAGATATAAAAGGGCTAGGAGTCTGTCAAGAGTTACGTGACAAAAGCAACAACATTCCCATACTTTTAATCAGCAATTGCGGCCACGAATCTGATCGAGTCCTGGGATTAGAGATAGGAGCTGATGACTATTTAGTAAAGCCTTATGGGGGGCGTGAATTAGCTGCTAGATGCAAAGCTCTTTTTAGAAGAGTAGAAAAATTAAATCAAAGGGTTAATAGCAAGAAAATATTGAGTGGGGGAGATATTTCTATTGACCTCGACCAATACTCTGTCATGAAAAATGGGCAAGTACTAAAGCTTGCTCCAAAAGCATACAAACTTCTCAAATACCTAATGAGTTATCCAGGCAAAGTTCACTCGAGAGGGGAGATTTTAGAAGCAGTCTGGCCGGATAACTTGGAGATAGATCAAAAGACTATTGATGTTCATATTCGTTGGTTGCGCGAAAAGGTTGAAGACGATACTTCATTCCATAGATATATACATACAGTAAGGGGATTCGGTTATATGTTTGCTTATAGCTCATAGAAGTAGTCAATCAGATCTTTCCTTGTAAGGATCAAATAGTGATTGTATGGATAATAAATTTAAAATTAAGTTGCAATTTTTGCATGTACTTTTGAGCCTTTAGTAATTAATTTTTCCTTTCATTTCTATTCAAGTAAGATTCAGATATTTTTATAATTTTACTAGTTTTGCTAGCTACTTGATTAAACCATTAAGATTCAATCTAATTACTGCAGAGAGCTGACTAATTTGAAATACTAATTCCCTCTCAAGTATCTAAGACAAATTATGATTTAATAGCAGTAATTATACTGCAGCAAGTATTATAAATTAATAAGTATATTGGATGCTTATATCTCCTATATTTTTTATTGTAAAGTAACTATAATTACCCCTTTCTAATTGTTTCTGAGCATGTGGTGATATGATAATGAAAAGAAAAGATTTAATTTTCTATAGAGCCTACTAGGTAAGTTTAATTTAAAAAAGAAATACATGCTTGGGTTGAAGCAGCATTGGCTGATTTCTTATTACTGTTTGCAATGCAGCCAATCTCAGAAAGAGGAAGACCTGCACCAAGGCAAGCCAAAGTGGACAAAACATATCTACGATCTCCTGTTTCAAAAGCAATAGAAGCAGCTGTATGAGTTCAAATATTGCGATCATAAGCCCAAGAAATTTGCATGATTCCCCAGCAAGTGACTTAGTAGATTTAAGATTCAAAATATCATTTTGACTGCTACAAACTCTTCCTTGAAATTTAAAGCATCACTATCAGATTCTTGTTGGAAAATCATAATTAAGTGATCAACTACTAAAAATGTAACTGGATCCCACTCCCCAGTAGTAACTTACTGTTGTGTGAGGACAAGAAAGTTGAATCTGGGGAGGTTGCATGTGGGATAGCAGCAATCCCACATAATTATTTTATTGCTTAATTATCTCAGTGCATGTCATTCAGGATACCAGTGATTTAATTGAATTAATTAGTCACAAAAGTATTATATTTTTTTTACTATTAATCCTTAAGAATCTCTGCTTCTTAAGTAAACCCATGATACGTGTAATAGTAACTCTTGTCGTGCCTAAAGCATTTGCTAAATCTTGGTGTGTTAATCGAAAATTAATAACAATTCCATCTTCAGAAACTTGTCCATAGTTTTTGGAGATTGATTTCAAAAACTCTTTAATGCGTTCTTCTATTAAATTTAGACCAAATAAACTAAGGAATATCTCTGATTGTTTATGACGTTCAGAAACTCCTTTTAAAACTGCTAATGCTAATGAAGGAGAAGATTCAATTTCAAGGCCATCAAAACATAGTAGATCACAGTCTGAAAGAGCTTTCACTTCGTAAGGAAGAATCTTAGTAAGAGAATCACCGAATATCTCATTTGGACCAACTAAGCCAAGAAGTTGTTGGTCTCCATGCATTGTTATAGATTCAAGCTTAACCATTCCCCTTATTACCATCCAATACTGATTCTTATTAAGAACAATGATGCTCCCTCGTTTTTTGTGAATAAGTTGACGATTTTGATAGTTTTCCTCTAGAAATTTCCTGAACTTAAAGCTTGGGAGGAGTTGGTTAGTCGATTCAATCGGAGGCATGTGTATCGATTAACGCTATCAAAGTATACATCAAAAAGACTTGATGCGTCTACAGGTAAGTCTGTTATTTATAGGGTTATCATTCGTTTAAGGACAGGTTATTAAAAAATTAACATGTATATTTTTAAGCCTTATGGTGTTGCAGATGACATTGAATATTTAGAGGCTAAGTAAAAATACGCCAGTGGGAATCTACCCACTCCTTTAATAATTCCGTGTGAGGAATTCCAATGAAACTTTGCCAGCGATTACTGGTAGCACCTGCTGCCTTGGGCCTTTTGGCTCCTATGGCTGCAACAGCTGCTGATCTTGATCTCAAAGGTGTTTCTGATTATTCGCGTAGTAGCAAGCAAATCACAAGCATCTCCCAGTTCTCTGATGTTCGCCCAACCGATTGGGCTTATCAAGCTCTTTCAAGCTTGGTTGAGCGTTATGGGTGCGTAAGCGCAACCTCTAATGGAAGTTTTGAGGGCAATCGCCCGATGACTCGTTTTGAGGCTGCTGCCCTTTTAAACGCTTGTTTAGATAGCGTTTCAGAAATTACTGATTCTGAACGTCGTCTCCTTAAAGAATTTGCTCCAGAAATCGCCATTATTAGAGGTCGTGTAGACAGTCTTGAGGCAAAAGTTGGTGTATTTGGTGCTTCTCAGTTCTCTACAACTACCAAACTGACTGGTAAGACTGAATTTGTGATGGGTGGTGTTGATAGAGACAATGCTACTGATACAGCTACTACACTTAATTACAGCACACGTTTTGATGTGAAAACCAGTTTCACGGGTGAGGATCTTCTATATACAAGGATTAAAGCAGGTAATTTTGATAACTCCGCATTTGCCAGCAAGAACTATGGGGCATATTTAGGCGCTACTCACAAGAGTGCAGATGCTCTTGAGGTTGACAAAATTTGGTATACATCCCCAGTTGGTGACAACATCACCGCATGGGTAGGTCCAGCGATCGAAAGTGATCATATGCTGGCAAGTAAGCCATCTATTTATAAGAGTATCCTTAAGGACTTCGGCAAAGGTGGTGCTGCAGGTGCTTATGGAGTAAGTACTGGGGGGGGCTTTGGTGTCGCTTGGACTCAATCTGTAGATGATAGTTCTACACCTAGATTCGCTATTAGCTCTAACTACGTCTCCTCAGGAGCTTCCAGTGCTTCTGATGGTAAAGGAATGTTGACTGACAACCAGTCAAAGTGGCTTAACAAAATTGAGTATGGCTCAAAACGTTGGCAAGTTTCATTAGGTATTGCAAAAGAGATGTGTGACTCAGTTGACGGGACTGAATCATGTAAAGGCTGGACTAGTTATTACGGAACTGAGAAAGGCAAAGCAGCCGGTACTGGAAATGCCACCAGTTATTCTGCAAGAGCCTATTGGAAACCAGAAGATGCAGGTGCCGTGCCATCTGTCCAAATTGGCTATGACATACGTCAAATTGATGATGACGGAGCATCTGGTTCCGTTGAAGAGCAAACAGGCTGGATGGTTGGATTGACATGGAAGGATGCCTTCATCGATGGCAATAAACTTGGTATGGCTTACGGACAACGTATGCATGCCAGTGAGATTGTTGGTGGTACAACTGATCCTGCAGAGGACAACTATCTTTGGGAGGTTTACTATTCCCACAAAATATCTGACAACGTAAGTGTAACTCCAGCCATTTTCGGCGGAGAGGACACCTACAACGGTGCCTCAGATGGTAGTGATGACATCTTGGGAGCAATCGTTAAAACCACCTTCAAGTTCTAATTCTGTAACTTTATTTCTGCGATACAAAGCATCGCCTACTTCACACAAGAAAAGAAATTAGAAGCCCTTCATAATGAAGGGCTTTTTTTATTTCTCCATCAAAAATCTTTGGCTGGTGATCTAGATGACATGCGGGTTAGGTCATCTCCGATTAAAAGTAATCATTGTGCTTCTAATCACTTCACCACACATGCTTACAAGGATGAGTGCATGATTTTGGATTTTTCATTACTGTTCATCACATTGATAGCTTTTGCAGCAGTAATGTTTATCAGAATAAGTTTGTTGGTTTACTCAAAGAACTATCCTTCTTCTTCTGATAGAAGGATAATCTCCGTAGATGCAGCAATCATGGACTAGTTTTAAATGATCTGCATAATAGAAATAGATATATATAGGTATAGAGGAAATGGGTTTGCCCAGAATAGGTGAGGTACCTGAGGCAGAAATCTTCAAGGTGCGATGAGGTGAATGGTCGTGATGATGCTGAGCAATAGAAAGAGTGTTTTCTGTTTGCCCTTGAGGTCTTTGATTACTGCGTCCTGCTGATCGACCAACTCGCAAGCAGCCGTAATCACCTCGTCTTTACGGGACGTTTCAGTGATATTCATTAGATTGAAAAAAGCTTGTTATGTCGATGGAGTGCCAAGCACTGCGCTGTCGACCTCCTTATTTTATGCGCCGTTTACTGCTTACACCGTTAATACTTGCGCTTGCTTCCCCTGTTCAAGCTCATCTAAAAGGAATTTACAAGACCCAAAATGAAGCTCGACAACAGTCAGTTAAATTGCAATGCGAGGGTATTCACAAGAATGGAGACTATTGGATGCCTTGTGCTAATGAAAAAGAACTACACAAAGCACTTAGAGAAAGATAAACATGAGAGAAGCCTCACCAGTAAGTCGTTTTTGGCATAGGAGAATTGCTTTTTTTCTAGCCATTCCACTCTTATTAACAATTCTAAGTGGATCGATCTATTCAATTCTTTTAACAGTTGGCATAGATGCTTTTTGGTTAATTAAATTACACACTGGGAATTTTGGAGTGATTAATTTACAGTCCGTATATTCACCATTGATCGGCATATTTACCTTGATGCTTCTTTTAACAGGTGTTTCGTTGTTGAGACTTCCTCAAGGAAAGGGTCCTTCCTAGGGATTTGATTGTGGGTCATCCGAAGACTCAATAGTGATTAACCCAAGTTCGTCTCTTTGGCGATGCCGCCGCTGGTTCAATCACCATCTGATGCATCAACTTGATCCCAGCGAGTGCCGCTCCATAGTTCTTGGTCTTCATCGATCCTCTGATTGATTGCTCGGTTTGGTTGATTAGTCGGCTTAATAAATGGTGCTTATCAACCTCATCTAAGTCAGCAACCATTTCCAAGTGAGCTGCTTTTATTGCCCTTAGTGCCGTCTTCCGACTCACCCCCCACTTGTCAGACAGAAGCGACGCCGACTCACTAGTGCCATAACCGTCACTGAGCATTTGGAGAGCTTCAGCCTGACGTTTTTTGAGTTCGTGTTTACTGGCTCGGCCCATATTCAAGATCAATGCAATAGAGACGTAAGTCCTTTTGAGCGAAGTGGATTGCTACCGCAAACTGACCAAGGAGCTGGGGCATAAGTTCCCAAGCCTGGTTCTCCTGAATCGAAGCAAGGGTTTGAACCAATGCATCTCCAGTGATTTTATTGATTCTTGATTCAAGCTGAAGAGCCTTATTTCCAATATCTTCTTGATCTAAAAAAGAAGAAGATATTGCGGCATTGAGATCAGACATTAGAGGCAACCCCCTTGAGATGATTAGGGAATGGGGTTTAATTCCTTTCGGCAAATATAAACAAGTTTAAGTAAAATAGGAACGGATAAGTCTTTACGATGAGATTGTTCGGTGCAGCCTAGAGGTCGTACGCCACGCGGCCTCTTATTTATTATCGACTATAAACAAATAATAGGCTATAATCCAGTCATACCAATAGAAGCAATAAAAAAGGCGGTGATATCAGAATCCCGCCGTCTTTCCCGCCGTTTACATTCTGTTGTTCGCTTATATCTCAGTCACTTCAATGCTTTTCGGGGAATCCAGCCTCTCCATGCCATGCAGGTGCTCTACCAGCTGAGCTATGGCCCCAAGATCATGTTTCAAGAGTGATGGCAAAAATTTATTAAGATTGAGTTAAATCCTATAAATAGTTTGATATCACCTCATTGTGCTTAAACTGTTAGGTTGAGCAGTCGCTAAACCTAGAAACAATCTAAACACCTGATTATCGGGTGGATAGGAACAAAACGCACGCAGGGTGTTAGTGATGATCAGTCCACGCCGGGAAAGAAGGAATTGAAAGATTCGGGATCTATACATCTACTCAAAAGAGAAGGTATAAAAATCCTCAAGACCGATTAGTTCCTCCTTACTAGCTTAACACTTATCAGAATATCACCGACGGTGCCATGCAACAGGAATTAATCGACATCGAAGTAATCAGGTACAAATTCGTAAAAATCTCGTTTAGATCATCATTGAATAGAACAGAAAAAACAAGAGTATAGTGATTTAAAAATTAGAACCAATAGCAAACCTATGAAAGCACGAATATTTGTTATCAAGCTATGTAGAAAATGACTATAGAGATATTAATAAATCAAATTAATTGAAGTTGAAGCTAATAAAAGGACAACAAGCTTTATAAAGATGATTAAATTGTTAAGGATCGAATACATAGTGAAATCCTAAAAGATATTTATACTCTGGTACTAAATAGGATTATATCGATAATTGAATAGCTATTTAAATGATTTATTAAAATTAAATCTTATAATTCTACAATATATTATTTAGTTATTTTGCAAATTGTCTTATGTAAGATTAGTAATTTTAGTTTTATATGCAGCAACACGTCTTCCCCACCATAACGTCTCTTTTCCATACTCGTAAAAATCTCCTTTATAATTCTTTCCATTAAAAGAAAATGTATTCAATCCTAACTTGAGCTTTTCTTTGCAATCAATAACATCATGTATATTATAATTAAATGTCGCTTGGATAGGATAAGTTAAATTAGGATCTAGTACTGCAAGTATTTGATACCTAATTAAATCTTCTACTAACTCTGGAGATAGATTAAATTTATAATTAATAAAATTTTTAATTTCTTGGTAGAATATCTTCTTATTTTTCATAATATCAATTACAGTAGCTTCTTCAAAATCCCAGGCAAAATTTTCTCTAACTGATTTAACCTCTCTTCCCCAAGGTGCTTTAGCTTTCATTATCAATTCCAAAGCCGAAATAGTTTTATTTAGCTGATCTCCCAAAAAACCATTTTTACATGTAAATTTCATATAATTCATAAGTTCTTCATAAAAAAAAGAATAACTTACTTCTATATATTCATAAAGAAATCTGGCTATAAATTGAGTTGTGCCTAGATAATGTCCAAACATAAACATCCATCTATATATAGTACAATCCTTATAGTCCTCCAAAGTCATTTTATTATGTGAAACAACCATATGTTCCCGTTCATATTGATTAATAGAGCTAATGTCGACATGGCTAAATGCTGGATAGGTGTCAATAATCTTTATTCCATACCTCTTAATATATTCAGGATCTCCAAATGGTGTATTCGGTAGGGCTGTTAAAGCATAGATGCCTATATAATTATGTTGACCTAATTCGATAACTTTTGATATCCCTTCTATGAATGATTGTTTTGTTTCTTCAGGCAGTCCTAAAATTAGTTCAACATAAGAAGGGAGATCTTGTTCACTATATAACTTTAAAAAATCCTTTAATTTACCTCCATCAACGTTTTTTCTACGTACAGCCTTTAATGTATCTGGATTCAAAGATTGCAATGCTATAGTTATACCTTTATCCATCTCAGCATCATAAAATATCTTTGCTAATCTAATAACTTTATCAGCCTGATCCTTTGACCAATCACATCTATGCTTCTGTGGATAGCCAGTTTCCTTTTTTTTCTTAACGAGATACTCTGTAACAGCTAAATGTTCTTTTATCATCCCAAAGTTCGAATCAGCATTATAAACAAATACAACTTTATTTTTTGAAAGCCAATCGATCTCAGAATATATCTTATCTAATGTATGGGTTCTTATCTTTTGATAATACTTAGTACCTATCTCGCAATAAGTACATGAGTATGGACATCCTCGAGTCGTTTCTATGGTTCCTTCTAATTCATAAGTACAATCCTTGATAAGATCATCAAATAAGCCGTCTAAATAAGGGCTTGGCATTGAGGCAAGGTCATCAATTCTTTCTTGAGGTGGAGTAACAAAAGTATCGTAATCGTTAGGAGATGATTTAGTTAAAACATCTTTAACCCTTATACCATATTCTATTACATGACTTGGAAGTTTTTTATTTTTAACTAGCCTATAGGGCAAAGAACAACCCTTAATGGAAGACCAATTAGGAATATTATTAAGTCCTTCCAATAAGATATTGGCAAAGATTAATTCGCCTTCGCCATGCGTTAAAATATCAACAAATGGATAATTATGAAAAAAATCATGAGATCTATCTGACATTGGCGCCTGCCAGCCCCCAAATTCGATTATGCAATTAGGATATTTTTCCTTAATTTTCCTGGCCAACTCAACATTATTATTCCAATTCCATACAAAGCAACTAAATCCAACAATATAAGGATCTTGAATTTGTTCTAATATATCTTCTGTCTTTTGCCGCCACCAAAACCATTTAGCTAAATTATAATTTTCTTTTATTTCCTTTATACTTCTGCAGTAAGACCAGATCAGACCAGTTGAATAAGGTAATTTTGCCTGATTTGCCAATATATCATTTAATTCGAATAGATAAACATTCCTTTTCATCTGTCCGAACGAACTGCTATCAAATGCTTTAGGTATTATACATACTAACACTGATCGTTGGCTAATTTCAATAAAGCAACTGGATAAGCTATAGATGTATCTCTAATTAAATAATATATATCTAATTTTTTTGATTTTTAACAACAATTGATATCCATCAAAAAATATATTAGCTAAAGAAGCTTTAGGAAAGTATATATGATAAAAGTTTTAAATAATTGTAATTAAACAAATACTAATAAAGTCAAAACCATTAGAGTTTAAACATAATCAAATATTACTATAACTCTTGTTAAAGTAATATTTGATTCGAGTATCTATAACCTCCTTGATTAAATATGTGGTACGGCTCTTGGAACTTTTTTAATTAAGATGTTAAACTTTCTTTGACTCAATCAATACTGTCTTCCCTAGAGCAAATCTGTATTGAGACAACCCATGACTATCAAAACTACATTATTTAGGAATCAACGCAACCAATGAGTGAACTGATAAGAAAAAGCGATAAAATATTTGTGGCTGGAGGGACTGGTACGGCAGGTAAGGCTATAATTTCTGCTTTAAAAAATAATGGTTATGGAAAAGAAGGGAAAGGAGAGATACTTGCGCCTACTCATTCTCAATTGGATTTGCTAGATAATGTAGAAACTAAAGACTGGCTTAAAAAAGAGAAGCCTGATGTTGTTATTTTGGCCGCCGCTAGAGTTGGAGGAATACTTGCAAATCAAAATTCACCTGCTGATTTTATAATAGATAATTTAACAATTCAAAATAATGTTATTATTCCATCATGGGAAATTGGAGTTAGAAGGCTTCTC
Source organism: Prochlorococcus sp. AG-363-J23 (assembly GCA_003280245.1). Classification (GTDB taxonomy): domain Bacteria; phylum Cyanobacteriota; class Cyanobacteriia; order PCC-6307; family Cyanobiaceae; genus AG-363-J23. Next base: position 8,320 of record QCFN01000001.1, on the reverse strand, counting down.
TTTCTAGGTAGTAGTTGTATTTATCCAAAATATTCTGAACAGCCAATTAAAGAGTCAGAACTTTTGAAAAGATCACTCGAACCAACCAATGAATTCTATGCAATAGCAAAAATCTCTGGTCTAAAGCTATGTGAAGCACTTCAAAAGCAATATGGATTTGATGCCATCTGTCTAATGCCCACAAATTTATATGGTCCAGAAGATAACTATCATCCACTTAATTCACATGTTCTACCAGCTTTTGTAAGGAAGTTTGTTGAAGCCAAGTCTAAAGACCTAACTAGTGTAATTTGCTGGGGAACAGGAGAACCCACAAGAGAGTTCTTACATGTAGATGATTTTGCTGATGCTTGCATTTATGCATTAGAAAACTGGGATATAAATGCTCCAAATGCTCCTCTAGATGAAAATGGACAAAAACTATATTATCTAAATGTGGGATCTGGAAAGGAAATAAAAATTAAGGACCTAGCCCATTTAATTGCTGGTATAGTTGAATACAAGGGAAAAATCCTATGGGATAATAGTAAACCTGACGGCACACCAAGGAAAACATTAGATATATCGAAATTGGAATATTTAGGATGGAAGCCTAAAATTAAATTACTTGATGGACTTCATTCAACAATTAAATTCTTTAAAGATGATCAACTACTAAATTAATATTTTAGGCTTAAAATTAGTTCATGGTTTCAACTTGAAAATCAAACTAGATGGTTTGCTTACTCTTGAAAATATTAAATTTACTTAAATCTCTATATTTTTTTGATGAGGCACAATCTTCAACAAAATTCTTCTGAGCATAATTTTTAAATAAATCAATACCATAAGCAGATTCTTCTGGTGTCATGTACATATTCCAACCTAGTATATCTAAGTCATGAATATTATCATGATTTTCTCTACGGTTGCGTCCCTCATAAACAGCTTTATACATCCAATCATAAGCATCTTTTGAATCAGTTAAAATCATTCCTCCTTTCCCAATAGGAATATTTTTTTTGCGATGAAATGATAAACACATAAAAGAATCATCAAGATACATTTTCGGTGACAATCGGCCAGCTGAATCAATAATGCGTGTATGACCTAATTCATAGAATCCTGACCATTCTTTATCTATAAAAACTGGATAGTTTTGTGTTTGAAGAATTATTTGTGGTACTGATAAATAAGTTCTTGAGGGAATTTCTATATGAGTTTCCTTGATTTCTAAATACTTTAAGCATAAATATAATGCGTTTGTACATGAATCAAGAGAAATTGCAAACTTAGCTCCACAGTAAACAGCTATCAATGACTCAAATCCTAAGACAATATCCCATGGATCAAGAACTTTAAATCCCCTAGTTCTTAAATATTCGCTAGCTGATTTCGTAGAATATATCGACATCAAAGTACCTCCTTGTAGTAACTTCCTAGCTTAAATTTAAGTCCTGTTGTAGCAGAATTAGTATTACTTTTATTAGTTTCATTCAAGTATAACAAGTATTTCTTCCTGGGGAATATTCTAAAGTCAAGACTCAATCTTGTGACATTTGTATCATTGATATAATTTCCATGAGTGCACGTATTCCCATTCCAATAGACCATCTCACCAATTGAGAGTTCAAATGGCATAAAGTCTTCTTGATTAGGTTTTGATTCTCTCCAAACACTATTTTTTCCATACATCTCTGTTAAGGCTATAAGACAATTAATCTCACCTATTGGATGATTATGTTCTTTATCTGAATCAAAATGCCACCTATTTACAGCTTTTGCGCCTGGAATATGAATTCTTAAACTTGGAAGTGCTTGTACAATTAGCGGACTTTCTTTAGGAAAATGTCCAGCAACAATATTTCTCAAGAATTTGTCCCAAAGAATCCTCAACGGTGATGAATTATCCTTAATTGCATTATAAAACAAAATATGGTGATGGCTTTGACTGTCTTTTCCAAGGTCTTGATTATAATCATCAACTTTAGGAAATTCAGAATGAAGATTAGCTAAATTATTAAGTCTAAATAAATCTGCCAAAACTTTATGAAAAGGATAATCATTAATTGGAAATTTCTTTAATGAATCGTTTTCAAATAGAAATTTGCTGGTCATCGATCTCAAAACAAGCAACTAAAATACTGAACTGAATAAACCATAACATCAATTTAGCGATTATACATAATTATTCTAATGAATTTATCAGCATAACAATAATCCTTGGATTTCTAGTTCCCATTATCTTGTAATTCTAGCTTGAATAAATCTAGTGATAATTCTATTAGTCATTTTTCCTACACCTTATAGAAATTCATAATAAGATAATCCTATAAATTCTTCAGTTAATTCCCATGTTCTTTAAGGTATTTCCATAGCCATCAAATTTTGCTCCATACAAACTTACAATTCCTGATCTGTAGGCTTTTCTTGGATACATAATGTAGCTAGTATTTAGTCCGGCAGATATATAGCCCTCCATAATTTCTTTTAATAATAAACCGTTTCCATTATATTCCAGATTCCTTGTGAGTAAAGACTGAATTTGCGATAGACTAAAAACACCTTGCCTACCTAAGTCTTTTTTAATAAAAGGAGAATCTAAATACTCTACGAATAGAATTCCAAAAGAATGACTAGGATTATGTGTTCCTAAGACTGAAAGTATTTTTTGTAATTCAAATTCATAAATATTTTCTCCTTCTACACATTCAGAAAGATACATTGCATTCTTAGGCAAAAATGACAAAAAAGAAATCGAGTTTATACCATCTCTGGAAAGAAACTCCTGATATAGAGTAGATGCATCATACATAACTAGAGCATTATATTTTGAAAGAACTCTCCTTGTTAATTTAACCTCACAATGATTTATTGCGTAATACCTATGGCTAAGGGGGATATAATTTTTCCAAAATCGATAAAATGATCTTGAATTAAAAATAGTTCTCCTTACACATAAGAAGAAAGATTGATAATGCTGCCAAAGTTCATAATTCTTATTCAAACAAACTAAATCTCTATCAGCAGTTAAAAGTATATTTGATAACTTCTGAGCAAATCTTTCTGATTTATCACCTCCCAAGCAATAATTACTATCATTACAGAATAAAATCCATTCAACATCATCTAATATTCCTTGATTTTTAAAAAACAGGAACGCATCCTTCCATGCACCGCAATCACTTCCCAAGTTAGGTCGGCAAACAATCTTCTCACAAATCTCGGAGAGTTTATCTATAGAAGAGCTCTCTAACTTTCCATTATGTATATAAAATACTCTAAATCCAGCAGACTTTAAAGTCTTCAGATATTCAATATTACTAAGGGGTACAAATGAAGACTTATGATAGCCAACAAAAAAAGCAATTCTGCTTTTTTTGTTGGCTAAAGCTAGTCTATTATTATAATTTACAGTTGAATATTTAGTCATCCTCTGATTAACACTTCCTCCATTCAATTTATGTAAAATAATCTTTAAAATAGCTTCTATAAAATATTCGACTTTATAAAACTGAAGCAAAACCAAAGTAGCTAAATTAGTTATAATGCTTTTGAAATCCATAGTTTCATTATTTATGAAATAATTTTAGCATATCTCTGCAATATTTATCGGTTAAATATTATAAAAAATAAACTTACAAATAAATTAGATTACTTATAGAAACTAATACTCTTGTCCTATTTATATTTATTTAGCACTCGTAAAAATTTCAAATCTTCAAACCTGCCTCCATACGGCTAATAGCCTCCCTTGAATTTGCACTTGATCGGCTTCTATTTCAATTGGCTCATATGCGGGATTTGCAGCTTCTAGTCTGATCAAAGGGCCCAACCGATGAAAGTGTTTAAGAGTCGTTCCACTTCCAAAAACTAATGCACTAACAACAGTTCCATTTCGCAAATTTGAAGGTTCATTGACAGGCTCCATCAAAACAACATCACCATCAGCGATATATGAATCAATCATTGAATCTCCATTAACAGTAAGTGCAAAAAGGCCTCTCTTTTCTAACACATTGGAAAGATCCAGTCTGTCTTGAACATCATCAAACGTCTCAACCAATCCTCCAGCAGCAACTGAACCAAGAACAGGGATTCCTGGCGAGGCAATATCTCCAAGGAGCTGTAGCGTCCTAGCTTGACCTTCCTGCCAAGTTATCCATCCCTTTTCTTGAAGATGTTTAAGCCTACTTTGAATTGGCGCAGGTGATCGCAAGCCCATAGCTTGCATCATTTGTCTAATGGAAGGGCTGTGATGATTTAACCCTATGTATTCTGCAAGCCAATCATAAAGTTGCTGTTGAGCACTAGTTAAAGGCTCATTAGATTGAGGGTTCACTAATAATTCATATGTTCTTCAATACATTTGTACCTGTCATAAAGTCTCTTTGCAAGCCTCACAAGCCACCTAATAAAGTTGCCAAAAGGGCTTGCTGAACGTGAAGGCGGTTTTCAGCCTGATTAAAAACCCTGCTTGCATCACATTCCAAAACCTCTGCACTAATTTCCTCGCCTCTGTGTGCAGGTAAGCAATGCAAAACAATTGCTCTTTGATCTGCCTCGGAAAGCAAGTCCATATCAAGGCAGAAACCCCGAAAAGCTTTCTCTCTGTTTTCTGTCTCTTCTTCCTGCCCCATCGACGTCCAAACATCGGTATAAACAGCTTGAGCGCCTCTAACTGCCTCATACGGATCATTTACAACCTCAACACTGGCGGAACCACTACTAAGAGCAAGAGACTTAGTTAAAACCTCAGGCAAGGGTTCAAACCCTCTTGGACAGCCAATACGAACATTAACCTTTAGTAATGCACCACATATCATTAAAGAATGAGCGACATTATTCCCATCACCTACATAAGCAAGAGTCTGGCCTTGCAATTCACCAAACTCTTCCTGGATCGTCAAGAAATCAGCCAAGGCTTGACATGGATGTTCTAAATCAGTAAGTGCATTAACAACAGGTATGGAAGCCCACTTTGCATAATCTTTGAGCTCATTTTGAGCAAAAGTACGAACCGCCATTACATCACAAAAACGGCTCAAAACTCTGGCGGTATCTTCTAATGGCTCACCTCGGCCTAACTGAGTAACTTGTGGATTTAAATCAACCGTTTGTCCTCCTAGTCGGGCCATAGCAACTTGAAAACTAACTCTTGTTCTCGTCGAAGCTTTATTAAATATAAGGCCCAAGACACGATTCCCTAGATCTATTCTCCTCTCTTCATTCTTTAATTGAACTGCAAGGTCAAGCAACGCTATTGTTTGATCCGAATTTAAATCTGAAGAAGAAAGAAAGTCTCTGCCTTTTAAATTTGAAAGTACGGCAGCAACTCCCTGTGGAGAGAAAGCCATAAATAAGATTTAAAAAGTAATTTTCTAAATCAATTGGGAATGAGTCAAGCCATTAAAACTAAGCGATACTTTAAGGAAGGACACTTGATTCAAGCATTTTTTTCAGCTCTTCACCCTCTATAACCTCCTTTTCAAGGATTTGTTGGGCAATTGATTCTAGTAAACCAAGATTCTTCCGAAGAATCTGAAGAGCGTTGTCATGAGCCGTATCAACTAAACTTCTCACCTCCTTATCAATTGCCTGGGCTGTTGCATCACTTACAACACGCCGAGGATTGTTATTCCCACCTAGAAAGGTTCCACCACCCTGTTTGTCGTATGCCAAAGGACCCAAGATTTCACTCATTCCATAGGTACCTACCATTTGCTCAGCCAAATCAGTAGCTCTTTGCAAATCATTTGCTGCTCCCGTAGTAATTTTTCCAAAAACTATTTCCTCTGCAGACCTACCCCCTAACAGAGTTGCAATTTGGCCTTCTAAATCTTGCTTAGAATTAAGGAATCTCTCTTCAGTTGGAAGCTGCAATGTATATCCAAGTGCACTCATTCCCCTAGGGACTATTGAAATCTTAGCTACCTTGCTTCCACCAGGCATTAAGTGACCAACAATAGCGTGCCCTACTTCATGGTAAGCGACTACTTTCTTCTCATCTTCTTGTAAAACTCGACTTTTTTTCTCTAATCCTGCTACAACCCTTTCAATTGCCTCATTAAGGTCTTTCTGCTCTACTTTATTCCTTTTAGCTCTTGCAGCCAACAGGGCAGCTTCATTAACCATATTTGCCAAATCTGCTCCTGCAAATCCACTTGTTGCCTGTGCAATTAAATCAAGATTTACACCTTCAGCTAACTTCACTTTTTTTACATATATCTCTAAAATTGTCTTGCGGCCTGACAAATCAGGACGATCAACTAATACTTGTCTATCAAAACGACCTGGTCTTAGCAAAGCTGCATCAAGAACCTCAGGTTGGTTAGTTGCTGCCAAAACAATTACAGGTTTATCAGTTGATGCAAAACCATCCATCTCCGTTAACAACTGATTAAGCGTTTGCTCTCTCTCATCATTGCCTCCAACTACTCCCATTGAACCTGATCTGCTTTTACCGATTGCATCAAGTTCGTCAATAAAAATTATGCATGGAGCCTTCTTTTTCGCCTGCTCAAACAAATCTCTTACTCTTGCCGCACCTGCTCCAACAAATAATTCAACAAACTCAGATCCTGAAATAATAAAGAAAGGAACACTTGCCTCACCTGCAACAGCTTTAGACAACAAGGTTTTTCCTGTACCAGGAGGACCAACTAATAAGACTCCTTTAGGTATTCTAGCTCCAATTTCGGTATAACGTTCAGGGGTTTTTAAAAAATCAACTATCTCTGTAAGTTCATCTTTTGCCTCATCAACGCCTGCTACATCTGCAAAAGTGACCCGAGATTCTTCATCAGGCACATATACCTTGGCTTTACTTTTAGTGAAGCTAAGAGCACCTTGGGCTCCTCCTCCTCCCATTGATCTCCTGGCAAAGAATTGAAGGACAAGTATGAAAATTAGAGGCGGGACAACCCAACTAAGAACAGTAGTAAAGATATTTGGCTTTTTAGGAGGTGCTGCAGCAAACTCAACTCCTTTATTTTCAAGTCGTTGAGGCAAATCCATATCAAAAATTGGAGTAGTAGCTAGCACCGATGGAGCTCCATCCTCAGATTTAGCTAACTCATATCTAATTTGATCCTGAGTTATGTATGCCCTTTTTACTTCACCATCATTGACCTGATTAATGAACAGAGAATATGGAACACGAGGAACCTGTAATGCAGGATTTGGGAGCAGACTGCTTAAAAGAAGCAGTACGCCAAAACCTATAAGCACCAGATTAATGGTTCCGAAACGTCTGTTGGGTTGGTTCTCATCCTGACGTATCGGCATAATTCAAAGATTTATTTTGCTATCAAATTAAGCGGTGTCACGCTGCAACCGTATGGATTTTTTGCCGTAAGAACCGAACGTTACTTCCATCACTCCAGGAAAGAATCTAAAGGCGAGACAGGCTCAAACACTTTTTAGTCTTGAAATACCTTGAAATACCTAGAGAACCAAGGGATTTCAACAAAGTAATTTTAACCGAAACCAAACCACTCATACCAAATAAGAGTCTTCATAAAGAAGCCCTAAAAAGAAAATCTTCACCAATCTTAGTTTGAATCCCCTCGTCTAAAACAATGCACTTTTCAATTCTGGTAAAGCCTAATTCACCCAAAGGAGTTCTTTGTGGAATTCCACCTAAAAGCTTTGGAGAAATAGTCACAGCAAGTTCTTGAACACAATCCTGTTTCAAGGCTGATGCAGCGAGAGTTGGTCCACACTCCCAAATAACTCTATTGCAATCCCTTTTTGCTAGTGCCTCAAGCAAATTTATTGGCTGAGAAGAATCCAGGCATAACTTCTCTAATCCATCAGGGCTCTTTTGAAGTTTACTTTCTTCCACTTCGGGACCATGCGCTATCAAAGTAGAAGCCAAAGTTGTATCCCATAGCCTTGCTTGAGATGGCAAATTAAATGTTCTAGTAAAGACAACTCTTAGTGGTTCAGGATGACGAAGACCTCTAGTAGTAAGTAATGGATCATCTAATCTAAGAGTACCTCCTCCAATTATCACTGCATCGCATCTAGCACGCTGGTTATGTACCCAGTTGCGTGCCAACTGACCACTAATCCATTTACTTTCACCGTTAGTAAGCGCTGTTCTTCCATCAAGGCTCATCGCCCATTTAAGAATTCCCCATGGTCTGCCAGTTCTAATACGATGAACAAAACTTCGATTCTGGTAATAAACTTTTTCTTCTAAAACTCCAGAAATAACTTCTAATCCTGCATCCTTTAACCTAGAGATTCCAGCTCCTGAAACCCTTGGGTCAGGGTCTTTCATACCAACAATTACCTTGCGAATTCCAGCTTCTATAACGGCTTCTGTACATGGAGG